>CAZYGM010000106.1:5019-11078 GCA_964647015.1 uncultured Planctomycetales bacterium
GCGGGAGAGTCCGAGGGTGTCGCGGCGGCAGTGACGGCGGATTTCGAAGGGACCGACGCTGCCCCACAGTTGGACGTTATTATCGGAGCACGGCGTTCGCCACAGACGGTGACGATTCTGCGGTCCGGCCGGCGGGGGCGTGTTGTGTTGCTGACGCGCGAGTTGTCGCCGGCGCCGCAGGAGCAATTTGGGGAATTCGTGGAGGCGGCGCGGTCGGCGGGACTGCTGCCGGCCGACGGGTGGCGGCAGGTGGCGGTGGCGGCCAGCCCGGCGGGCGTGGCGCTGGAGATGGAGACCCTGATCGGGAAACGCTGTCTGCAGATCGGGGAGACGGGCGGGTTTGTGGCGGCGTTCAGCAACGAAGTGCTGTATCCGGAAATGCAATCGGGCTGGCTGGCGGCCGAGACGGCCGAGCGGGCGTTGCGGGCAGCGGTGTTACAGGACGAGTTACAGTCCTTCAGCGTCGCCTGGCGGGCGGAACTGGCGGAGTATTTGCGGCTGCCCAACACGGATTTGGCCCTGTTGATGCCCCTGGTCTTCAATAATGCCCAGATGTCGGCGCGGGTGGCGCGGGCGTTTCTGCTGGGGCAGGGGTTCTGATGGGCTATAATCGGGCGGAAGACGGCCGATGAAGATGTGGGAGAGGTGATATGGCCGGTGCGGACGTGAAGACGGAGACAGGCGAGCTCAGGTTGATTCACTATCCGGATCCGCGGCTGCGCCAGCGCTGCGCGGCGATCACGGAGTTCAACGGCGAGATAGCGGCCTTGGTGGAGCGCATGTTCGCGATCATGCAGGAGAGCAAGGGCGTCGGGCTGGCGGCGTCGCAGGTGGGCGTGCTCAAGCGGCTCTTCGTGATGAACCTGACGGGCGAGGAGCGCGATCGCGTCGTGTTCATCAACCCGCTGCTGCGCGATCGCGAGGGGAGCGTGGAGAACGAGGAGGGGTGCCTGTCGCTGCCGGGCATCAACGTAAATGTTCGGCGGGCGCGGCGGTGTCGCATCGAGGCGCAGGACCTGGAGGGCCGGAGGTTCGAACTTGACGGTGAGGACCTCATGAGCCGCTGCTGGCAGCACGAGATGGATCACCTTGACGGGGTTCTAATCACGGACCGCATGGGGCCCAGCGACCGAATCGCGACGCGCCGAACGCTGAAGTCGCTGGAGGAAGGCTACAACGGCGGTCGCGGTTAAGGGACACACGCGGGGAGCGTATGGCGGGGGTGGCTGGCGACGGTGGTGCGCGGCGGGGTTTCGGGGTACAACCGGCGGGTGATGCGAGTAGTCTTCCTGGGCACCGGCGAGTTCGCCGTTCCGGCTCTGCGGGCGTTGGTCGCGGCCGGGCATGAGGTGCTGCGCGCCATCAGCCAGCCGGATCGTCCTAGTGGGCGCGGGCGAAAAGTCAAACCCAGCGCGGTGCATGCGGCGGCGGCAGAGCTGGGGATTCCGCACATGCAGACTGAGGACGTCAATGCGCTTCCGGCGGCAGAGGTGGCGGGGGCGGAAATCGGCGTCGTCGCCGCCTTTGGGCAGAAGCTGGGGTCGGCGGTGCTGGCGGCCTACCCGCGCGGCTGCATCAACATACACGGGTCACTGTTGCCGAAGTATCGCGGCGCGGCGCCGTACCAGTGGGCGATCATCAACGGCGAGACGAAGACGGGTGTCACTGTGTTCCAGATCGAGCGGCGCTGGGACGCCGGTCCAATCTGGGGACAGCGTGAGGTTGTCATTGGGGAGACGGAGACGGCTGACGAGCTGCACGATCGGCTGGCGGAAGCAGGGGCGGGGCTGGTGGTTGAGACCTTGGCGGCGCTGGAGCACGATTCTATCGAGGCGTACTTGCAAGACCGGGCGCTCGTGACGCGGGCGCCGAAGCTGTCACGGGCGGACGGCGTCGTGGATTGGGCGGAGCCGGCGGAGCGGATCGCGCGCAGAATCAACGGCCTGTGGTCCTGGCCGGCGGCGACGTGTACGTTTGTGTCGCGGACGGGTCGGCGAGAGCAGGTGCAGTTGGCGCGGGCGCGGGTGGCGGACGAGGTTGACGCCGGCGCGGCGTTGCCACCGGGGAGTTTTCTGGCGGATGGTAGCGTTCGGGCCGGTCGGGGGCGCGTGCGGCTGTTGGAAGTAAAGCCGGCGGGCGGGAAGCTCATGTCGTTCGAAGCGTTTGCAAACGGTCGGCAGGTGGCTCCGCCGGACCGGCTGTTGCCGCCGGATTCGTGATGGGCACAGGTCAGGCCAAAGTGACGGGCGGCGGGCGCGAGGCGGCGTACGGGGCCGTGCTGGCCGTGCTGCGGGGACGGGGGTTTGCCAGCGGCGTATTGCGGGGCGCGGGTTTGGCGGGGCACGATTTGGCGCTGGCGAAGGAGATTGCTTTGGGTGCCGTGCGTCACGCCATCACGATCGAATGCGTGCTCGCAGCGCTGGCGCGTTATGAGCCGCGTCGCACGCCGCGGGAAGTGCGGGCAGTCCTATTAACGGCGGCATACCAGGTCATCTGGATGGACCGGGTGCCGGTGTTTGCGGCGGTGGATGAGGCCGTCGCGCAGGCCCGGCGGCACGCGGGGCAGCGTGCGGCGGGGATGGTGAACGCCGTCCTGCGGCGGCTGAGTGCGGCCGTGGCAGAGCGGCGGGTGCCGTGGCGGCGACTGGATCCGACGCAGGTGCGTGTGAACTGGGGGGAGTCGTGCGCGTTTGCGAGACCGGTGCTGCCTGACCCGGATGGGCCGGGTTTGCTGGTGAGACATCTCGCGGCAGCGACGTCCGAACGGCCGGCGCGCTACCAGGAACTGGTCGTGTGTCATGGGGCGGACGTGGCGGAGCAGATCGCGTGGGCTTCGCAGGCGGTGCCGGTGGTTGTGCTGCACCGGAACCGGTTACGGATCGATCCGCAGGCGTTTGCGGAGCGCATTCGGCAGGACTTCGGTGCTGGGGCGGTGGTCTGTGAGGATGTGGCGTACCTGGGCTCGCGCTCGCATTTGGGTGAGTCGCCCATGTTCGGCGAAGGTCTGGCGTTTGTGCAGGACACGACGGCGCACGCCGCGGCGGAGTTGGTGGGGGCGCGGTCTGGCGAGCGTGTGCTGGATTTGTGTGCGGCACCGGGGGGTAAGTCGGTGGCGCTGGCGCTGGCAATGGGCGATGAAGGGGAGGTTGTAGCGGCCGACGCGTCGGCGGAGCGGCTGGCACTCGTGCGGGAGAACGCCGATCGGTTGGGGCTGCGGAGCATTCGGGTGGTAACGGGGAGTGGCGCGGATGGTTTGGGCGGTGAGCCATTTGATGCCGCCTTGGTTGACGTGCCGTGCTCGAACACGGGTGTGCTGGCACGGCGGCCGGAGGCGCGGCTGGGTTACGCGAGGGAGAAGCTGGCGGCCCTGCTGGGGGTGCAGCAGAAGCTGATCGAGCAGGCTGATCAGCACGTGCGGCCGGGCGGTCGGCTGGTGTATAGCACTTGCAGTCTGGAGCCCGAGGAGAATGAGGGAGTTGTGGCGCGGTTTCTGGAAACCCATCCGCACTGGCGGCTGGAGAGCGAGGTCACGACGATGCCGGCCTGGGGACCGCGGTCCAGCGATTGGCGCGACGGTGGCTACGCGGCCCGGCTGATACGCGGCGCGGTCTGAGCGGCCAAGCGGTTGATCCGACGGGTCGGTTATGACGATTCGGCCGCGGTGGCGCCGGCCGGCGTGGCGGGGCCGCAGACGGCCCGGTGCAGGATTTCCGCAATATCGAGGGTCGCCACGTTTTCGTGGCCCTGGTCGGCGAGGCCGTCGGTCAGCATGGTCATGCAGAACGGACAGGTGGTGGCGATGGTGGGGTCGCCGACCGCGGGCAGCACCTTGAGCAACTGGTTGGTGCGCGTGTGGTTGACGCGGGCAGTACCGTGTTCTTCCTCTTTCCACATCTGGGCGCCGCCGGCGCTGCAGCACATGGCGCGGTCGCGGCACTCGGCCGCCTCGACCAGCGTGAGGCCGGGGATGCGCTGCAACACGGCGCGCGGCGGATCGTACACATCGTTGTGGCGACCGAGGTAGCAGGCGTCGTGGTAGGCGACGGTCGCGTTGACGGGATGCTTGGGGGTGAGCCGGCCCTGCCGCACGAGCTCGGCGAGCAGCTCGCTGTGATGGACGACTTCGTAGTGGCCGCCGAAGTCCGGGTACTCGTTCTTGAGCGTGTGGAAGCAGTGCGGGCACATGGTGACAATGCGCTTGACGTTGTAGTTGTTCAGCGTCTCGATGTTCTGCTGGGCGAGCATCTGGAAGAGGTATTCGTTGCCGGCGCGGCGGGCGGGGTCGCCGTTGCAGGTTTCCTCTGGGCCGAGGATGGCGAAGTCGACGCCGGCTTCGAGCAGCAGCGCCGCTGTGGCACGGGCAATCTTACGGGCGCGGTCGTCGAAGGAGGGGGCGCAGCCGACCCACAGGAGCCATTCGGCGTCGGGCTTGTCGGCGCGCAGCGGCACGTCCAGGCCGGCGGCCCAGGCGGCCCGTTCGTCATTGGCGAAGCTGTACGGGTTCCCGACAGTTTCCAAACCCTGGAACATGTTCTGGAGTTGCTCGGGGAATTCGCCGCGCTCCATGACGAGGTGGCGGCGCATATCGACGATCTTGTCGATGTAGCTGATGAAGACGGGGCATTCCTGGTGACAGGCGGCGCAGGTGGTGCAGGCCCATAGGACTTCCGGCTTGATGACGTCCGGCACGAGCGCGATTTCGGCGGCCTGGCCGTTGCCGTTGGCGCGGGCGGCGCGGATCAGCTCGGATTGCCGGCCGTACAGATGATCGCGCAGGTCAACGGTGAGTTGCTTGGGCGAAAGCAGCTTGCCGGTGTTGTGGGCCGGACACTGGTCGGTGCAGCGGCCGCACTCGGTGCAGCTATAGAAGTCGAGGATGGACTTCCAGGAGAACTGCTGGATGCGCGCGGCCCCGAGCGTCTCGCCGCGCTCGGCCTTGCCCTCGAGGTCGGCCAGGGGTTCCAGGTGACCGGGCGACTTCAGGCTCTGGAGGAACACGTTGGGTATGGCCGTCATCTCGTGGAACTGCTTGGTGTAGGGCAGATAGTTCATGAAGAAGAAGATCAGGCCGATGTGGAGCCAGAAACCGACGTGATGGAGCACCGTCAGCGTTTCCGTCGAAGAGCCCCGCAGCATGGCGGCGACTACCACCCCGACCGGCTCCCAGACGGCGGAGTGCGCTCCGTGCAGCGCCACGGCGGCCCCGTCGTACAACGCATCGCCCACCATCAGGCCGGTGAGAATCGCCAGAATTGCCAGCCCCTCGAAGTTCAGCGTCAGGCGCGGCAGCCGGGCGATGACGCGGTAGTAGAGGAAAACCGCGACGCCGGCCAGCACCAGCACGACGAACATGTCCTTGACGAGGTTGTAGAGATTGCCAAGCGGCGTGCCAAGGTCGAACAGCACGAGGCCGTAGTGTGGATCGGCGGTGTAGCCGCGGGCGATGAGGGTGAGGGCGCGGATAGGCGTGATGACGGCGCCGACGTAGATGAGGATATGTGCGTACCCGGCCAGGGTGTGGCGCGGCATGCGCCACTGGGCCAATCCAAAGCGCACCATGCGGGCCAGCCGTTCGCCGGGCCGGTCGAAGCAGTTGGCGGGCTGGCCGATCCGCATGAGCTGCCAGCGGCGCGAGATCGTGTAGGCGAACGCTGCGAAGGAAACCACCATCAGGACCGTCATCCAGAGCGGACTCATGTTGCACCTCGATGAGTGAGAGAATAAGTGTCCGGCCAGTTTAGCGGATCGGCACGGCGATGCGAATGGGTCCGGGGACGCGGTGTCTGGGCGGAGACTAGGGGTGGTCGGGCGGCGTCGGCGTGTCCGGTTCAAGCAGCATGATACGCAGATTCACCCGTTGCACGGCGGGCTGCCAGGCTGATTGCAGCGCCGTGCGCCAGCCGCGCCAGGTCAGCTCAAATGCGTCCAGGGCGCCGCTCCGCCGTGGCGGCGGGGGCGGCGTTTGCGCTGATACCTCAGCCTCGATGTCTCGGTGGGCGCCATATCGGCCGGCGCGCGCGCCGCGTCTGGGCGCCTCCGCCTGATCCCGCTCCGCCTCT
>CAZYGM010000107.1:0-7890 GCA_964647015.1 uncultured Planctomycetales bacterium
CAGCCTGACCGCTCACATCTTCGCCGCCCACCGACAGATTCGAAAGTCCCCCCAACTCAGACCACTAAACGCTCGCGGTTACCCACACAAAACAGCGAGGAGCCAAGTGTTACGCTCTGTTCGCCACTGTAATGGTACCTATAAACACACTATAGGGCTAATCATTCGGCCACGCGCCGTCTTCTTCGACTCACGCCAGCCGTGGCCGGACGGACGCGGGTTTCCTTAGTCCTGTTAGTTACTGACTTTGTGGACTGACATAAAGACGATCGTGAGGCACATCGTCCGGCGTGTTGCGATCACCACAGTGGTACCTTAATACGGGCTAACGTACTGTTTCTTCGAATGATGCGTTGTATACGCACGCCGTCGCTCACCAGTACGGTAGTGCTAGCCGCACTCCCGCCACCCATACCTGTTGCACGCCATCGCTTTTGTCGGATTTCTATACGCCACAAACTGAGTTTCCGCGTCTATGTGTGTGACGGTATCAATTGTTGGTGTCTGGTGTGCACCTGCCCGTTGCTGACAGTGTGGTTGCAGAACACTGGATTGTGTCGTTGACATTATGTGGCTGTCGAGGTATGGTTTTATATAACGTGGGTCGAGGAGGCTCGACCCACCACGTGCGGCGGATTCCTGGAACGTGTGCAACACTTCTGCGGCTTGTACACGAACGTGTGGCTGTGAACGCGTACACCATGCCGTACGTTTCGCAAGGCGGACAACGCGATAATACTCCTCGATGGGAGCGGTATCGGGCACGCGCGCATGTGCCGGATTCGCTGCTGCCGTCGGCCTGCTGGCCCGCCTTGCAGGCGCGGTGTGGCCTCAGCACCCGGCACAGGTCGCCGGACTGAATTGCGCCGCCGTGGACGTGCGGGCGATCGCGAAGAAGTTGCAGGTCAGCGTAGTGACCGTGCGCCTGCACCTCTGCGCGCTTCATCGCAGGCTCGGCGTGAATTCGCGGCTCGCGCTGCTGCCTGCGGTGCCGCCGGTGCCCGCGCCTGCTTCGCTTGTACCCGCCGCTGGCGCGGCGGTAGCGGAATCGATACGAACGCGCTAGGCCTGGTGCCGGGCCGGAGCCCGGCGGACAGCCGTACCGTGCACCTGTCGGCCAAGTCGGCCGGAGAGGAACAGAGGAGGCGAAGAAAGACAAGTCAGGTGGGCACGCGGCGCGGGCGGTGCTGCGCGGCCCGGTGAAGTGAATCGGCGTACTGGCCCGTCGTGAACGTCCGGCCGGGCCACTGATTACTTTCTCTAACAACGCGCGTCAGCACACGCGCTGGAGCGTGTGGGCAGGAGTGTGTGCGCGCGAACACGATTGGTGAACGGCTCTATTCTATTTGCCCTGAGCAACATTTAGAAGGAGAAGAAAGCATGAGAGCGAGAAGGGATCACTGGGGGCGCGTGGCGATCTTGAGTATCGCCATCGCCGGATGGTGCAACGTTGCGGCGGCAGATTATTGCGATGCCGCAGGCGGCGGCTCCGATGAGTACATTTCGGTCGTCGATTTTGACGCCGGCACCATTCACAACGAGACCGGACAGACATTTTACGGGGATTATAGGGCGCTGTGGGCTGCGGTGGAGCCCAATGGCAGCTACACCCTCCAGGTAACGAATCCCAAATCATGGAACGGAGATTACTGCGAGGTGTGGGTGGACTGGAACCAGGACGAGGTCTTCGACGACGAGGCGGAGTCCGTCGGCACGCTTGCGGCATCCGTGGCCGTGAGCGGAACGCCCTACACTTACAACTTCACCGTGGTGGTACCCCCCGACGCCGCAGAAGGCCCGACACGGATGCGCATCCGCGTCGTGTGGTACGATTCGGATCCCGATCCCTGCGGCTCGACGGCTTACGGCGAGGTCGAGGACTACACGCTGCTTGTCAACCAGGGCGCACTGCTGAGCATTCTTTACTCGGAGGAATGTCTCGGCGAAAGCGATGGGGGCTCGGTGTATGTCTGGGTCAAAGCGGACATCGATGAGGACTCCATTGGCGTTGTCGCCGGAGACTTGTACCTGACCTATGACACCACCAAGTTGGCGTACGACTGCACTGCAGTGTGCGAAGGCAACTGTGACCCGGATGATCCGATGTCCGATCCCGATGACTGCCCCGATTGTCCGTTTATTGAACTTGTGCGCAACGTCAATACGGTTGCCGGGACGATTGCCTATCACGTGGCCCTAGACCCGAGCATTCCGGGCGTTTTACCACAGACGGGCGAGTTCATCCTAATGCGGCTGAAGTTCACGGTGCTTGAGGAGGAATTCTGTCCAACCCTGGGTGTGGCAGCCTGGAACTTGGGCAGAGACACGAAACTGGTCGGGCCCGGACCGGCGGTAGTGCCGACGGGACTTGAGGCCGCGCCCGCGCTGGGGCGCGACCTGACCGCGCCGACGATCGAGTGTCCTCCCGAGTTCTTCGTCGGCTCGAGCGAGTTTGACCCCGATGACCCGCATACGACCGGCGGATCGGCAACTTGCACCGACGAGTGCCTGGTGTGCACGGTGGTTTACGAGGACGGCGTGCCGTACGACGTGCTGTGTGAGGGATACACCTATACCTTCGACCGCACCTGGACTGCAACCGATACGTGCGGCAACAGCAGCACGTGCACGCAGGTCATTCACGTCACCGACGACATCCCGCCGGCGATCGACTGCCCGGCGGATTCCGGTACATTCTTTTTCGCCATGCCCCCCGAAGGCGGACCGGAGTCCGGCGGCAGCGGGTATCTAGGTCTGTGGCACTACTATCCGGAGACGCTCTGGTGGAACATGTGGTTCCCCAACGAGTACAACCTGTTACGGCCCAAGGTCGTGCATGTCGCGTTCGACGTAATAAGCATGGATCAGGAGCCGGGCGAGATTGTCTTTGCGCTAAACTGGTCCTACCCAGATTGGGTTGAAGAGACGCCTCCCGTCCCGCCGTATGATTACCCGATCATCGAGCGGTATCCGCTTCTGGGTGATTGGTTGCCCCACAGCGGCCCGTTTGAGCCCGTCCCCGTTCTGCCGGGCGAGCCGCAGCACTACGAGTTTCAGTTCGTCATCCCGTTCTGCCCGGCGTGGATCTCCGTCGACGTGTGGGGACAGAACTTCAACCTCCAGAACGGCGTGATCTGGCACGAATGCGTAACGCAAGTCGTCGAGTGCGACGACGTCGTCGGATGCGACCAGCCGGAGCCGTACCCGCCGCCGCCGCTGGTTGCCGACAACTGCGGCGTAGTCTCGTATACCTGCGAGGATGATGAGCAGCACCTCGACGTGTGCGGATTGGGCATCATGAAGCGCTGGTGGACAGCGACCGATGCCGCCGGCAACGAGACGACCTGCCTCCAGGCGTTCGAGATTGTGGACAATACTCCGCCGGTGATCGTCGCGCCGGACGACGTTACCGTCGAGTGCGACGTGGTCTACGTGCCGGATCCGGATCCTGACATTACGGGATGGCCGGATGCCAGCGACAACTGCGGACCTGTAACGCTGACCTACGGCAATGAAATCGTGGAGCAGGGAACGTGCCTAACGAGAATCCGCCGTACCTGGTTCGCCACGGATTGCGCGGGCCATGTCAGCACTGACATCCAGATCATTACGATCGTGGACACGACGCCGCCCGAGATCGCGTGCCCGGCGGACGCGGAGATCGAGTGCGGCGTGTCCAGCACGGCTCTGGCCATTACGATCGACGGCGTCATCGGACCCGGCGAGTGGACAGGCGCGCAATCGATCACCGTCGCGAGTGGTAAGGGTACGGTCTCAGTCATCGCCGATCCCGAGTACCTGTACGTGCTATTTGATATCGCAGACACAACGGATGCGCGTCTCGGCGAGAACCCGCACGGCAACGATCAGACTGGCCTGAACATCAATCCGACCGACGGCGGATCCTGGGGCTACCCGTATGACCTGGTCTTTCAAACGGGCGCCGATCCGGCGGCCTGGGGCGGAGTCAGCTCGGGGATGAGCGATGGCTGGTACACCTACTGGTGGTTACCGGGCGTGGGCCAAGTTCCGCTCCCCGCTGGCGTCAGCACCATGACACTGTTCAACCCGACGCGCGTGTCCGAATGGAAGATCCCGCTGGGTGAGTTTGGCGCGAGCTTCTTCGATGTCCTGCTCCTGGGCGGCGCGATCGACATTGGTGACGGCAGCAGTTACATCTTCCCTGTCGGGCTGGACTGGTCCGATGCGGATACGTTCGCCCAGTTCAGCGCGTGGTCGACTGCGAGCGGCACCGCCACGGCGACGGACAACTGCGACGCCGATCCGGCAATCACGTACACCGATACCTTCGAACCGGGTGGTCTCTGTCCGCCCATCACGGGCACGATTACGCGCACGTGGACTGCCAGCGACGGCTGCAACACCGCCTCGTGCGACCAGCTCATCACGATCGTGGACACGACGGCGCCGGTGATCACGTGTCCCGCCGACACCTCTGTGAAGGAAGGTGATTCGACCGATCCGAGCGACACCGGGTGGGCCAGCGCCACGGATACTTGCGACGACAACGTGGCAATCGACTACGAAGACGGCGACGTCATCCATCCCGACCCCGACCCGGATCCGTTGTGCCCGGACGGGGACTACTTCATTCGTACGTGGACGGCGATGGATGCATGCGGAAATTCCGTCACCTGCGAGCAACGGATCGACATCACGGACGGCACGGCACCGGTGTGCGGTGCCGCGGTCGTGCAGGACGAGGTAGCTGACGGCAGCAGTTGCTTCTGGACGCCCGGCGGCGAGGCGGATATCGACCGGCCCGCGGCCACCGACAACTGCGACGACGACTTGGCAATTACCTTCGTTTCGCGTGATGACGACGCCGAATTGGATGATCCGTATCCAGTGGGGCGTACGGTTGTGACGTGGGAGGTCAAGGACGACGGTGGAAACGTTGCCACGTGCACGACCACCGTCCGCGTGACCGACACGGTTCCGCCGTTCCTGGCGGGCTCCTGTCCGCCAGCCGATGTAACGCGCGAATGCGGCCAGTCGCTGCAGCCTCCCCACACGGGCGCAGCGCCGACGGCCGGCGACAACTGCGACCCCAACCCGTTTGAGTTCTACTCGGACACCGAGCTTACGCCGGGGCCGTGCCCGGAGGTGCGGCTGATCCGGCGCGACTGGTACGCCCGTGACGCCAGCGGCAACACGAGCGGCGTGCTGTGCACGCAGATGATCCACGTCTGCGACACAACCGCCCCGACGATCACGTGCCCGCCCGATATCACGGTGGCCATCAGCGACGTCGCAACCTGCACCGGTTGGCAGGACCCCGGTTATGCGACGGCGACGGATGTGTGTGACGCAGACGTGGATATCACCTGGGTGCGCAGTGACGACAAGATTTACCTGACGGATCCGTTCGACTTGGACGATTCTCCGATCACGATCACTTGGACTGCCACAGATTCCTGTGACAATTCGGTGAGTTGCACGCAGACCGTAGACGTCGACAACCTGGTCGATGTCAACGTCGACGTGATCTTGTACAAGGTCACGACCCTCGGCCGGACGCGCGGCATCGTGGTGAAGACCAGTTGCGATGATCCCGGAGACTGCGTCGACGTTGTGTTCAACGCGCAGTACTCCTATGGTGACCCCGTCCAGCTGTTTGCGATGGGCACGGCAACCGTACAGCGCGATTGCGCTGCTATGTCGGAGGCGTGTGTCGAGGTCAATGATCCGCTGCACACCCTTTCAAGCACCGCGACGGTCACTCCTGCCGGTGCCCACTTTGACGCCGAGGTCATGCTCTTCAGCGGTGACGTCGATGACGACAACGACGTTGACGCGTTCGACTACGCCATTTTCTTCGAGCATTACCTCACTCCGTCCAACCCAGACTCGCCGTGCGAAGAGGAGCCGCCGCAGCCCAACTTCAACGGCGACTCCGCCGTGAATCTGTTGGACTTCGGATACTTCCAGCTCAAGTACCCTGACGGCACTTACATCTACGGCACTAGCGGCGAGACCTGCTGCAGAGGCCGCAGCGGCGGTGAGCTTATCTTGCGTCTGTCCGTCAAAGAAGCCCTCCAGATGGGCTTCACGCGAGCCAGGGAGGCCGATCTGAACGGCGACGGCTGGATTGACTTCCGCGACATCATGAGTGGCGTGAAACAGGTGCCCGCCGAGCTCGATGATGAGGAGCAGGTGCCCAGCGGCACTTTTGGTCCGGCGCCAACTCGGCGCTGACGCGCTGAGCGCGGCGCGCGTGTAAATTAGCGCAAATGGATGCGATTGGGGCAGCACGTGGGAACCCCACGTGCTGCCCCGTCGGGACAGCTTCGAGGAATTGCGAAGCGAAGGAAGCAAGAGCAGGTAAGACCCGGTGCGGGGCGGAGCTGATGGTTCAGCGCACCTGTCTCGTCTCAGCTTGTCGGGTCCCTGACGACGTTTAGGGATGAGATTCTGGCCCTTTTCCACAGGGGAGCTGTGATGAAGACTTATCGAACAATGCGCAGGCACGGTCCTGCCATGCTCTGTGCACTGGGTGTGGCGGGGGCCTTGCTGACTCAAACAGTCCGAGCGGGAGTTGACTTATTCTGGCTGGCGGCGCCGTGCGAGGGAATGCCGGATGGGCAGTTCTGCCTCAATTTATATGCCCACGCCGACAGCGGCGTGACGGAGTACATCGGTGGAACGAACGTGATCATCACCTGGGATCCGGCAGTGCTCGGGTTGATTTCCGAAGCCACCGGGTCGGGAGCAGGATATCTCTGGTGGGTAGATGGATTCGACTCCAATTCCGCGCTGGACGGATTGAATGATTATCTCGACGACGGAGACGCCCTTTACTCATCTTTCTCGAGTTTCACCAGCGGCGCGCCGGCGCCGCCAGCGCCGGATGCGCTGCTTGTACAGAAGTTCTGCTGGGCCATCGTTGGCTCCCCGCCTCCCGGCACGGTGAGCGACATAACGATCGTGGCCGAGGCGGGTGAGTATTCTCAGACACTCGTAATGGAGTTCGGGACGCTTATCGATATCCTGGATGACATCGGTCTGCCATACACGTATGCGGACTGCGACGGCGACCTGGTGCCGGACGTGTGTGATACGTTGCCAGGCATCGACTGCCCTGACGACGTGAGCATCGACTGCGCGGAATCGACTGATCCGAGCCACACCGGAGCCGCCGTATGCACCGGCGATTGCACCGGGTGGTCAGTGTCGTACAGCGACGTGGTGAGCCAGCCTGGTCCCGACTGCGCCAGCCGGATCATCACTCGCACCTGGTCCGTCATGGACAGTTGCGAACACTCGCTGTCGTGCATACAGACAATCACCATCACCGATAACACTGCTCCGTCGATTATCTGCCCGGCCGACGTTACTGTCGGTTGCCTGGATTCCACGGACCCAAGTGCTACCGGCATGGCCACTTGCAGTGATGACTGCAGCGGCTGCTCGGTAAGCTACAGCGACTCCGTCAGCCAACCGGATCCGGAGTGCGCCAACCGCACGATCACGCGCACCTGGACGGCAACGGATGGCTGCGGACACACCAGCTCGTGCGAGCAAACAATCTCGGTGGAAGATGTAACACCACCAGAGCTTACCTGCCCGGACGTCGTCTCGCCCATCGAGTGTCCGGCGACGCCAGTATTTGGCGACGCCACCGCGACGGACCTGTGTGATCCGAACCCAGTCATCTTGTACGAGGACGAAACGGTAGCCGGCGCGTGTCCGCAGGAGTACTGCGTGACGCGGACCTGGACGGCCACGGACGCTTGCGGCAACAGCACAAGCTGCAGCCGGACGATCTGCGTCCGGGACACGACCGCACCGGAAATTACTTGTCCGGATGTTTCCTCGCCCATCGAGTGTCCGGCGACGCCAGTATTTGGCGACGCCACCGCGACGGAC
>CAZYGM010000107.1:7990-11020 GCA_964647015.1 uncultured Planctomycetales bacterium
ACGGCCACGGACGCTTGCGGCAACAGCACAAGCTGCAGCCGGACGATCTGCGTCCAGGACGGCACCGCCCCGGTCATCGAGTGCCCGCCTGGAATCACGGCGCCGTGCTTTGCTCAGCTTCCGGCGCCTGCCGCAAACCTGGCTGAGTTTGAAACGCTAGGTGGCAGTGCGGTTGATAGCTGCGGAACGGTGGCGATCGGGTGGGTCGAGGACGTTCCAGGAGACGGCTTCGTCACCCGCTCATACGAGGCGCTGGACGCCTGTGGAAATGCCAGCCAATGCGACCAACTCATTGTGATTACGCCAGGAGCGCCCGTTGCCGACGCAGGCGACGACGTCAGTCTATGCGTATCGGATGAGGTCGTGATTCTGGGCGGATCGCCGACGGCCTCCGGCGGACAAAGCCCGTACACGTATGAATGGACGGGGTCTGGAGCGGCGTACCTGAGCTCAACCACGGAGGCGAACCCGACCTTCGACATCTCGGCGGTGGGGCTTGGCACGTTCGAGGTTTGCGTCACCATCACCGACGCGAACGACTGCGTCTCCGAAACCGATTGTGCAACGCTGACGGTCAACGCCAACCCGCTCTGCACGATCACGGCGGACGACGCCGTGTGTGCCGCGTCGGCTGGGCACGTGGCCTCCGTGCCCGACGCGGGGATGTATGCCGCCTATGAGTGGACGATTACGGGCGGCACGATTGACAGCGGTCTTGGCACGTACAGCATCACGTACACCGCCGGCGCGGCTGGGACGCTGACGCTGGAAGTCACAATCACGGACACCAATGGCTGCACGTGTTCGGGCGCGATTGAAGTCACTGTGTACGAACAACCGTCACCGGTGATCACTGCGACGCCGACACCGCCCGTTTGCGAAGGCACCGAGGTGACGCTGGATGCGGGCGAGGGCTATGCGACCTACGTATGGTCCACCGGCGCCCACACCCGGATGATCGTGGTTGATGAACCCGGCATCTACAGTGTGACGGTTACCGATGACAGCGGCTGCGTCGGCACGGCGCAGATCGAGGTCACGGTCTACGAGACGAGCGAAATTGACGTCGTCGTCGAACTGGCCGACGTGTACAATTCGGTCTGGCGCTGCATCCATTTCGTCCTGGACGAGTGCGCGGCCACGACCGATATCGAGCTCCACTTCGTAGATCACGATGAGAATCCGGCCACATCGGTCCGCGCGACGGCTACCATCGCGGTCCCGTGCGGCGACTGGTCGATGCTGTGCGCCAAGGACCAGCAGCATACGCTCTGGGACACGACCGACCTGACGGGGAGCGGCCAGTACTATGAAGCCGCTGACGTGCTCAGCCTGGAGGGCGGCGACACGGACAATAGCGGCAGCGTCGATATCGACGATGTGACCTGGTTCCTGGTGCAGGTCGGTCACCTCGCCAATCCCGGCGACTGCCCGTTGGAGTTCGTGGGCTCGCCGCCGCTGCCGGATCCGCGGGATGCGGACTTCAGCAACAACGGCTCCGTGCTCGGAGAGGACTACATCTACCTGAGCGCGAACTGGCTCCTCAGCACCAGCTGCGGGTGCTCCAGCCCGATGTCGTGGCCGGGATTGTCCGAGGGCCTGTTGGGCTCGGCGATCCTGCGGGTCGAGTTGACAGTCGACGAGGTGCCCCCCGAGGTCGCCGCGGCCGCCGATCTGAACGGCGACGGATTGATCAACTTCGCGGACGTCCGTGAATTCGAAGACTCCTATGACCTGCCCAATACGCTCTCCGAGCGGATGCGGCTCAGCACCGTGCGCGCGGCGCCGGTGCAGATCGAGAAGCGTCGACGACCGTAGGCTAGTGGACCTGAGGCGGGACCGCGCCGCGTGCAGCGCGGCCGGTCCCGCCCTTTCCACGGGGAGAGATGAGAATGTTCCAAAACAAGAAACATGCACCATTGCTTGTGCTCGTCGCGAGCCTGTGCCTGCCCCCCAGGGGGCTCGCCGACGTCGACTTGACGTTCGCTCCTCCCGGACAGGTCGTGACAGCCGGCGCGGTCGTCGAGATTGATCTCGTCGCCATCGCCGACACGGCCGAAGAGGAGATCCAGGCCATCGAGGCCATCCTGATCTGGGATCCTGCCTTCCTGCAGTTGCTGGGCGTGGACGACAGCCAGGCCGGCTATGCTTGGACCCAGGCGGGATTTCCGCTGAACCCCGACGGCCTGAATGACGGCGTGGTGACGCCCTGGGTTGACGTGCCGGACAACGACGGCGATGCCTTGTTCATGGCCCTCGCCGCTCCCGGGGCGCCCGCCATGGCGCCGCCCGCCGGGCTGATCGTGACCACGCTGCGATTTCAGGCGTTAGCGGAAACGACTACCGATACGCTGGTGACGTTCCTGGCCAGCTACGGGTTGTACAGCTACACGCGCGTGTTGCCCCCGTCTCCGCCGGGAGTGGAGATCACCGGGAGCATTGACAGCGAG
The DNA here is from genome assembly GCA_964647015.1 of uncultured Planctomycetales bacterium. Lineage (GTDB taxonomy): Bacteria > Planctomycetota > Phycisphaerae > UBA1845 > Fen-1342 > JAAYXS01. The sequence continues at coordinate 10,441 of CAZYGM010000107.1, forward strand.
GCGGCGGTCACGATCGAGCCGTTCGTACCGGCCCGGCTGACGCTGGAACTGGGTGATGATTGCCTGTCCGAGGTCGTGGTTGAGCTGTGGATGCGCGACCTGCCACAGCTGGCGACCGGGTTCCAGGCGTTCCTGGAGTTTGACGACGCCGTATTGGACTTCGACGCCGCCGGCAGTTCGTACACTGCGACTCCCTTCGAAGCCCATGTCGGGCTGATCCAGGATGCAGAGGTCGCTCCCGGCCAGCTCAACCTGAATGGGTTCACGAATGAAGAGGCAACGACCGCTGACGCCGTGCTGGCGATACTCCATTTCAACATTGTGGCGCAATGCGCCGTCACCAACGTAAGCTTTCGGTTGTTGCCGGGCTTCGTGTCGAAGCTGAGCTATCAGGGTGTGCCGATACCTACCGAGACGTACGACTCACCGGCGTTCGCCGTCGATTCCGAACCGCCGGTGCTGGCGGGTCTGCCGACCGGTGGCGACCTGGGCTGCAATCCGACGCCGCCCGCATGTGATTCGGGCGTCACGGCGACGGACGACTGCGACGGCGAGGTGACGGTCGTTTGCGAGGCCGGGC
>CAZYGM010000108.1:0-10966 GCA_964647015.1 uncultured Planctomycetales bacterium
TCTTGCCGACGCCGGCCGCACCGATGAGGACGGGGTTGTTCTTGGTGCGGCGGGCGAGGACCTGCATGCAGCGGCGAATCTCGTCGTCGCGGCCGATCACCGGGTCGAGCTTCCCGAGGCGGGCCGTCTCGACCAAGTCGCGGCCGAAGCGTTTGAGCGGCTCGTAGGTGTCCTCGGCTGTCTGGCTGCTCACGGTGGCGTTGCCGCGCACTTCCTTCAGAGCGGCGAGGATGTCGTCCTTGCCGGCGGCGTTCAGCCGCAGGATCTCCTTGGCATCGCTGGGGACATCCGCGAGCGCGAGGAGCAGGTGCTCGGTCGAAATGTACTGATCCTTCATGCGGCCGGCTTCGCGCTCGGCGGCGCTGAGCACGTCGACGAAGGTGCGGTGGGCGCTGAGCGAGCCGCCGGACTGTCTGGGCAGGCGTTTGAGCTCGGCGTCGGTCATTCTGCGGATCTGTGCCACGTTAGCGCCGGCTTTTTCGAGCAGGGGCAGGATGATGCCGCCGTTGTCGCCGGGGCGGTCGGACAGAAGAGCAGAGAGCAGGTGCAGCGGCGTAACTTCTGGATTTCCAGATTGTTGCGCTGCCTGCTGGGCGTGCTGAATGGCTTCAGCGGCCTTGATTGTGAAGCGATCCATGGTCATCGTGGGCGAAACCTCCGGCGGCATCGGAGCCACCGGTCGAGTAAGATGCACGTGGCGTTCCGCGGCGACGGGCGTTGCTTAAAGATTTATCATTAAACAACTTAGGGCGATGGTGGAATTGGGTTGGAGCTGCCATATTGACAGGGCAGCCGAGGGGTCGGCAGGCGTTGCTGTCTGTAAACTGCAATTATACAGTCACTTACGGATGCTGTCCCCACGGGGGAGACGAGGTGGGACTGGCCGTGGCTATCAGGTGGTGGCTTTCAGATTGGCCTAATTGTCCATGGGGCTGCTGCCGTCACCCGTTGCAAACCGATAGCCTTTGTGGCACAATAGGGCAGTACTTGGGTGTCATATGGACCAAGGCACGGGCATTCAAATTGACCCGCAGCGTGGGGAGCCGCTCTACAAGCAGATTTATGACGAGATCGTGAGTCGTATTCGGCGCGGGGCGTACCCGGCCGGGTACCGCTTGCCGCCGGCGCGCGAGTTGGCCAAGACGCTGAGCACGCACCGGAACACGGTGGCGCGAGCTTTCGAGGAGCTGGAGGCGTCGGGTTTGGTGTACTCCTCGGTGGGGCGCGGGACGTTTGTTGCGGACCAGCCGCGGGCGGCGGAATCGGGGACGCTGCCGAGCAGTGAGCTGCCGTGGGGTTCGCTGCTGTCCTACGGCGCCAATGCCGAGCCGCTGAGCAGGCTGGAACGTCTGATGGACCGGGTTCAGGGCGAAGATCTGGTGAACCTGGCGAGCATGTACCCATCCACGGATCTGTTGCCGGACGCGCCCCTGCGGCGTTGCCTGGATCACGTGCTGCGGACCTACGGGGCCGACGCGATGGGTTTCGCGCCGCGCTACGGGGTGCTGCGGCTGCGGGAGCTTATTGCCAAGCTGCTGGAGCGGGCGCGCGTGACGGTGACGGCTGAAGATGTAATGATCACGACCGGCAGTCAGCAGGCGCTGGATCTGATAGCGCGGGCGCTGGTGAACCCGGGGGACACGCTGCTGGTCGACGAATATACGTACACGGGCGCGTTGAACGCGTTTGCGGCGGTTGGGGCGCACATCATCGGCGTGCCGAGCGACATGGAGGGGCCGGACATGGACGCCCTGCGCCCGCTGGGGCGCATGGGTGCCAAGGCGTTCTACATGATGCCGAACTGCGGCAATCCGACGGGCATGTCGGTGAGCGTGGCGCGGCGGCGGCAGTTGGTTGAGTGGGCGCACGAGGTGGGCGTGCCGCTGATAGAGGATGATCACGGGGCGGACCTGGAGCTGGATGATGCTCCGACGCCGGTGGCGCTGCGGGCGCTGGATCCGGACGTGCTGTACGTGGGGACTTTCAGCAAGCGGATGATTCCGGCGTTGCGGGTGGGCTTCCTGGTTGCGCCGGCGGGGCTGCGTCGGCAGCTCGCGGCGCTTAAGCATACTATGGATCTGGGGACATCGGCGCTGCTGCAGCATGCCGTGGCGGAGTTCATCGAGCGCGGCTATCTGCGTGCGCATCTGCGCCGCATCATTCCGGCGTACCGTGAGCGGCGCGACGCGTTGGAGGCGGCCCTGCGCGAGCATCTGCCGACGTTCGTGAGTTGGCAGCAGCCGCGTCGGGGGGGGTTCCTGTGGCTGCGGTTGCCGCCGGATTACGATTCGGAAGTAGTATTCGAGGAGGCGCAGCGTCAGGGCGTGCTGGTTTCGCCCGGGGCGTTGCATAGTGTGCATCGGCGCGTACACGCCGGCTTGCGACTGTCGTTCTGTGCCGAACCGCCCGAGCGGCTGGTGGAGGGCGCGCGGCGGCTGGGCGCAGCGATAAGGGCCGTCTGCCAGCGGCAAAATGGGGTGCTTGCCGCGGCATCGGCCAGGATAGAGGGCGTGTAGCGTGGGTGCGGTTGTGGCGGCCTGCGAGCTAATCCAGGTGCGGCCCGCTGGTCGCGCAGCAGTCTCGAGCGGCAGACTGGCAAGCCAGGTCGAGCGCGGCCTGTGTTTGTTGGCAGTTGAGGAGACGTTACTATGACTAAGTCGACTTCGTTTGGCGCGACGCAGCGCTACCGGGAGAGTGTTGAACCGGTGCCGCCGGCCCATGACGGTACCGGGGAGGTGCATATGGAGAAGGCGGATCTGGATTGGCCTAACCTGGAGTTTGGCTATCGCAAGACGGACTACAACATCCGCTACGTGTGTAAGAGCGGCGCCTGGGACAAGGGCACGCTGACGGCTGAAGAAACGATCCCGCTGCACATGGCGGCGACGGCGCTGCACTATGGGCAGGAGTGTTTCGAGGGCCTGAAGGCCTACGAAACCAAGCAGGGCGATGTTGTAGTCTTTCGCATCGATGAGAATGCCAAGCGTCTGGCGCGATCCTGCCGCAAGATCCATATGGAGCCCGTCCCGGAAGAGCTCTTCATAGAGGCTGTCTTCCGCACGATCAACGCCAATCGGCGCTTCGTGCCGCCGTATGGCACGGGCGCGAGCCTGTACATCCGGCCGCTGGTGATCGGCACCGGCCCGCAGGTGGGGGTCAAGCCGGCAACCGAATACATGTTCGTTGTCTTCGTCACACCGGTCGGCCCGTACTTCAAGACCGGCTTCAAGCCCGTGCACCTGATCGTTGAGGAGCAGGTGGACCGGGCGGCGCCGCTGGGCGTGGGTGACGTCAAGGTCGGTGGCAATTACGCCGCCGGTTTGCGCGCCAGCATTCGCGCCCGGGGGCAGGGTTACACGGAGGTGCTCTACCTGGACGCGAAGGAGAAGCTGTATATTGACGAGTCCGGCCCGGCGAACTTCTTCGGCATCACCAAGGCGGGTCGCTATGTCACGCCGGACAGCGAGTCGATCCTGCCGTCGATAACGAACAAATGCCTGATCACCCTGGCGGAGAAGCTGGGGCTCAGGCCGGAGCGCCGGCCGGTCCACGTCGAGGAGATCTTCGATTTCCAGGAGGCGGGCTGCTGTGGCACGGCGGCGGTGATTACGCCGGTGGGGTCGATCACATTCCGCGACCGTAAGGCCGTCTACTCTCCCGACGGCAAGCCTGGGAAACACTGCGTCGAGCTGTACGAGCAGCTCACGGCGATTCAGTGCGGCGACGCGCCTGACCCGTACGGGTGGGTTCGACGGGTGCCGAAGTAACTTAACGGCGTTATCAGGCGTGACCGGGCGCCACGCTGTCGATGTCATGGTGACGATTCGGGCGTCGGTTCTGGGACCGGCGCCCGGTTTCTTGCGCGGATCCAGGGCACCTCAATCCATAAATATTTATATAGTATGGACTTACGGATTCCGGGCCGGACTTGCGCCGCCGTGTGAGACTCGCTACAATGCGCCTGGTGTCGGCGATGGTGCCGAGCGAGGGCAGTCGGATGCAAATCAAGAGCAACCATATATATTGTGGTGACGCGATTGAGATACTCAACCGGTTGGGGCCTGAGCAGGTTGACCTCGTCTTCGCGGACCCGCCGTTCAACATCGGCTACGTCTATGACCGGTATCGCGACGACCTGCCGGACGGCGAGTACGTGAAGTGGTCGCGGTCGTGGGTGGCGGCGTGCCAGCGGGTCCTGTCGCCAACGGGATCGCTGTACATCGCGATTGGCGATGAGTTCGCGGCGGACATCCGGATTATCGGGCGGGAGCTGGGGTTGCACCTGCGCAACTGGATCATCTGGCACTACACGTTCGGGCAGAACATGCGGACGAAGTTCTGTCGGGCCCATACGCACATTTTCTACTTCACGAAGCACCCCAAAGCGTTCACGTTCAACGATGGGGCGTTGCGCTATCCGAGCGCACGGCACACGGAGTACCAGGACTTGCGGGCCAACCCGGGCGGGCGGCTGCCGGATGATGTGTGGGGCGAGTTTCCGCGCGTGTGCGGGACGTTCAAGGAGCGGGCCGGTTTCCATGGCTGCCAGATGCCAGAGGCGCTGCTGATGCGGATCGTGCTGGCGAGCAGCAATCCCGGTGACGTCGTGCTGGACCCCTTTGTGGGCAGCGGCACGACGGCCGTCGCGGCCAAGCGGCTGGGGCGCCAGTACGTCGGCATTGACCTGTCCGACCAATACGCCGAGCACACGCGGCAGCGGCTGGCGCAGGTGTGTGACGAGAGTGCCGTACCGGCGGACCCGGAGGCCTGGCCGGCGTTGCACGCCGACATGCTCGGACAGCTCTACCGGGAAACCGGCGTAAGCTTGGGTAATCTGCTGCCCAATGAGGTGGCCGTGCGGGTGATTGCCGGGTCGTTACAGGCCCGTACCGGCGCCAAGTACTCGGTGGCCGAAGTGCAGAAGCAGCTTGAGCGGATGGCCGCGGCGGGTCAACTCGCCAAGTTGCCGAATGATGTGCCGTTTGTCCCCCGCAATCACGTGACGGCTGAAGGCAAGCGCTACGAGCGTCACACGGTCCGCTGGCGGGGGCGCCGCGGCGCGGCAACCCGGAGTGAACGGGCTCGGCGGGCAATGTAGCTTGCCAGGGGTGCCGCAGTGGGGAATAATGCCCCGGGCCTCCGAGGAGCAGACCGGCAATGAGTAACACCGAGCAACCCTCTGAGCAGGTTGGGCTGAACAAGACCTGGTTGGCGGCGGCGGTCATGGCAGTGGGCGGCGTGCTCACCGGGCTCGTGGCCGTGTTCTGGGGGTTAGCGCGCTTCGTGGAGCTGAGTCGCGCGGACGAGTTTTCGCTGGCCGGCCTGTTGCAAGCGCTGGCGGTGATGTTCGTCGGGGTCAGTGTGGGGTTGTTGTTGTGGGGTGTGGCGGAGTTGCTGCGCAAGCTGGACGCGGTGATTGAAGGGCTGCCGTTGCGTGCGTCAGCGGACGGTCCGCCGGGCGAGACATACCGGGCTATCCGCTATCCGGAGCCGCCCAACGCCGGGATGAACGAGGTGAAGGCGTCGCTGGCGGAGTTGATTGCGCTGACGCGCGAGATGCGTGACATCGGCCTGCTCAGCGAGGGTGAGCGCAGCCGGCGGGTGCAGGTTCAGGGGCGGGCCCTGGTCGCCGAGTTGCAGGAGGAGATTCCGGCGCTGCTGAAGGAGCATCAGTGGTTCGAGGCGCGGCGGCGGGTGCAACAGGGCCGGGAGCGCTTCCCATCGTTCGCGGAGTGGGACGTGCTCGATGAGCAGATCGAGCAGATGCGCGCGACTGTGGAGGCGCGTGACGTGGCGGCGGCCGCGCGGCAGGTTGAGGACCTGACGTCGCTGGGGGCGCTGGACCGCGCAATGACGGTCGTGCGCGACCTGCTGGATCGGCATCCGAGCTCGAGCCAAGCCCAGGAACTGGCGCGACGCGTCACTATCCAGCGGGAGAAGCGCCATGCGGAGGCGCGGGCGCGCCTGATGGCGCAGGCACAAGAGGCCGTGCATCGGCGCGACTGGAACCCGGCCCTGCGAACCGCGAACGAGTTGATCCGGCGGTTCCCGCGCTCGGCCGAGGCTGAAGCGCTGCGGCAGCAGTTGCCGATGCTGACGGAGAACGCGGAGATTCAGACGCGGCAGCAGATGGAGGCGGAGTTTCGCCAACTCATGCAAGCACGGCGCTTGGATGAAGCCTTGCGGCTGGCACACGAACTGATTGAGCGTTATCCCAGCTCGCCACAGGCCGAGGCGCTGCGCGGCCAGCTTCCGAAGCTGGAGGAGCGCCTGGCGGCGCGCTAGCGGCCTGCCCTGCGGCACAACCCGGCATTGAACTGAATCGATGGGAGGGGCGGGACGCTACTGTGCGAAGTAGGCCTGCAGCACTCTGGCCTGTGCGGCGATGACCTCCTCCTGGTAGCCCATGCGATAAGCCTGGACGAGCAGCGGCGAACTGTTCACCTCTATTATGGTGGCCTCGTCCGGATCAGCCTGCAAATGCGGCACCTTGAAGTCCACGCCGAAGTGGCGGAGGTTGAGCGCGTGGCCGATGGCAACGCCGAACGAGCACCACGCCCGGGGCAGCGACTGCACGACCGTGCCGGTGGCCCAACGGTTCAGGTTCAGGATGGGCGTGTCGAAGTGTAGCTTGGTCCCGCGGGGGAAAACGGTGTCCGCGTCCCAGCCGCAGTCCGAGACGCGCGCACGGTAGATGAGATCGGTGGTGGCCCTGCTCCAAAACTCGTCGTCCGCAAAACGAGGGTCACTGTCAACCAGCAGTTCTCGCAGCGTGCGCCGGCCGTCGCCGACGATCTGAAGCGGAGCACGCGAGTAACCCAGCAGATGCTCGCCGTCGAGGAAATTCAGCCGAAGATCGATGCCGGGCACGGGAGGCTGGACCAAGGCGCAGTAGTCGTAGCGCCAGATGTCGTAGAGCGCGGCGCGCACCTCAGCTTCCGTATTTGCCACGCCCACGCCGTAGCCGTGCGACAGCCGATTCGGCTTCACGATGACGGGATAGCCGGTCAGCTCGGCCAGCCGCAGTCCGGGCTCCGGCCCGCCGCGGCCCGCCCAAACCGCGGCCCGGATGTCGTGCGGTGAGAGACAGCGGGCAGACTGAACGACGCGAAAGCCGGCGCGCCGCAGCACCAGTTCGGTGTAGTGCTTGTCCTCACAGATGCGCGCCGCGACGGCGTCATTCAGCGGCGAGCGCCCGCCGAGCAGGACCGCGGTGCGATGGGCATGCCGCACTTCGAACAGATAGCCGAAGTCGGGGTCCAGGATCTCGGTCGGCAATCCGAGCCGCCGGCACGCCTCCTGCTGAATCTGCACGGCCGGCGGAACCGCTTGTGCTGTCGTCTTTGGCGCTTCACCCATGAGCAGGATCCGGGAGCCACATCGCGGGGCAATGGTCGCAAGCCGGGATGATAAGCGACTCGCAAACTGCAGCCCACCCCCCTGCCGCCGCGCGGCGCTCTGCGCCAGTGGCGAAACGCCGACCAGTTACGGCGGGCGTCAGCGGCGTTTCCGCGCCTCCGCGGCACTCGCATCGCGCGACTTGGAGCCGGCCACCGGTTCGAACTGGGCCGCGCCGGATGAACCAGTCTCGTTCGCACCGCCCCGGTTGGCAGGCAAGTCGCGTGGCACGATCTCGACTGTGATCGCCTGGAACTGCGGGTCAGCATCGTCGGTAAGCAGCACCAGCTTGCCACCGGTGGGCGGGATCTCGGAGAACGGCGGCACGGTGAGCATGACCTGGTGAAACGCGATGGGGCTGCCGGGGGTCGGCTCTTCGTCCGGCAACAACTCGAACTTCAGCCAATCGGCGTCAACCTGCGCCTCCGTGATGTGCACGGGTTTGTCGAGCCGGTACTGCATCCGGACGGGATGCTGGGAAGGCTTGGTGGCGCTGGGCGGGATGTACAAGCGCGTCGGGGTAACGACCACGCGCGGCTCGACGGTGGCGGACAGGCGCACCTCCACGAGCGGTACGGCCTCAAGATCAGTCGTAAGCTCGGCCCGGGCGAAGCTGCGACCCTTGCGCAACGGCGGTTGCGTAGTGGCAGTCAACCGGTACTCCACGCCGGGAGTGATCTCCTCCAGACTTGCCGTGAAGTGCTTGAGATCGGTCTCCTTGAGCTGCAGCCGAACGGGCCGCCCGAACTTGTTGACCAGACGGGCCGAATAAGTCTCGACCGAGTCTGCATCGAGCGCCTGGAACTGAATGCCGCCGGGAGGATCACATTCGTACAGCGGCCGCACTTCGCCCTTGACATTTATGACGACCTCCGGCTGCGCGGGGTCATTCGAAGTCAGCGTAACGCGCTTGTGGGCCTTGCCCAAGAGCTTGGTGTCGTAGGTTATGCTGAAAGTGTCCTGCTCGCCGGGGGGCAACGGGGACTTCGGCTTCGTCGCCACGGTGCACCCGCAGGAGCTGCGCAACGAAATGGTCAAGGGCGCGTCGCCAATATTCTTTATCGTGAACTCACGCTGAGCCGGCTGGCCCTGCCAGACCTGCCCGAAGTCGTAGACTCGCTCACTGAGCTCCATCTTCGCCACGCGCTCGAGGTCAGGCCGAGCGCCGGCGTGCTCCTCCACAGAAACTGCCCGCGCTGAACCGCCCGGCAGCGGGCGTCCGGTGTCGCTCTGAGCCGCGGCGTGCGGCAACGTAAGTAGAAAGGCCGCCACGGCCGTGGCGTATGGGGCAAATACGGTATGCATTTCAGGTAGTCTCCAGCTTCATTCCAAAGCGGTCAGCCCGGCGGACCGCCGGACCAGTAGCCGCGCGCTTCGACAGAGAGGACACATGATACCCCGGAACGTTAGCGAGCGGGAACACGCGCCGCTGGCGCGCGGGCCGAGCACTCACGCCTGCGGTAGTTATCGGACAGTGCGTTGCTTGACAAGCGTATCTTAGTGGACGGCGATTGGGGCGACCTCGGGCTGACAGAGACGTTCCCAGTCGGCGCGACTGACCCTGACGGCATCGGTATGAGTTCCAGACTGCATGACCAGAAACGCCGCCTCGTGCAGTTGGGTATCCATGATCGTCTTCATGCCAAACAGGGCGCCGACCGGCGGTTCGGCGCCCAGCTCGCAGCCCTTGAAAATCTCCGCCATCTCGGCTTCCGTTGCCAGACGTGCGTCCGCCTCTCCGAGCAAATCGGCCACACGCTGGAGGTCGAGGCGTTTGGGCGCGGCCAGCACGCACATCACGAATCCTGAAGTGCTCTTTACCGCCACAGGCTTGGCCACCATGTAACCACTCACGTGTTCGACGTTCGCCAGCTCCTGCGAAGTGTAAGCCACCGTATGATGGTGCTTGTCGAAGCTGACGCCGTGCTCGTTCAGGAAGCGCTCGAAATCCATGGCGTATGCTCCTCGGGCCGAACTGGACATGCGGCAGAAGAAACCTGTCCACGTGATACGATACCGCCAGGCCGCGCCGGCCACACGCGCATTTCGCTGAAAATCCGGCTATTCGGACCTGTGCAGTCGCAAAGCCGCGGGCCATTCTCGGAACTGGCACGCGTCAATCACGGCAACGGCGTGAGAGCGGTCGAACGTGCAACGCCGCGAACACATATGCGGCCCACGGCGTGAACTAAGGCGATGACATTGAATGGAGACGATGGGATTCGAACCCACGACCTTCGCATTGCGAACGCGACGCTCTCCCAGCTGAGCTACGTCCCCAGATATAAGGCATTATAAGCGTCCGGCCGGTGCGAGCAAGCCGCACCCAAACATCACAGCGCGGCCCGGACGCGGCTGCCGATTTCCGCCAGTTCGTTAGGGGTGGCCGGGCTGGCATGCCAGCGGTACCCGAGCCGATCGTCCGCGCGCCGCGGCACGATATGAAAGTGCACGTGCGGCACGACCTGGCCGGCGACTGCCCCGTTATTCAGCAGAATGTTGTAGCCCTCCGCTCCGGTCGCGGCCACGACGGCGCGGGCCAGGGGCCCCAATGCGCGGGCCACATGGGCCGCCCAGTCGGCCGGCAGGTCTTCAAGGGCGGCGGCGTGATAACGCGGAATCACGACCGCATGGCCGGCCGCCAAGGGGCCGATGTCGAGAAACGCCAGCACGTGCTCGTCTTCGAAGATTAGCTGGGCCGGGATCTCACCCCGAATGATCCGGCAGAACACGCAGTCAGGGACGAGCACGCCGGCGTTCACGTGTTTACTCGCTAGCGCTCGCAGCCGGCTTGGCCTTGGTGGGGCGCCGGCGGGCGCCGCGGCGCTTCAGCGGCTTGCCGGCGAAGAACGCGTACTTGACCCGCGCCCGGCGCTTACGTTCGGTCTTGTCGGACCCCTTGCCGCGCGGTGCGTCATCGGGGCTGACCCACTGCAGGATCGCCAGCGAACCGCCGTCACCCAGGCGCCGGTCGGCCAGCTTGATGATCCGCGTGTAGCCGCCGGAGCAACTGCGCGCTTCGTTGCGCTGCTTCATGCGCGGACCGATGTCGGTGAAAAGGCGGTTGATGACGGATTCGGCGGTGAACTTGACGCCCGGCCGCGTGGTGCTGGCGCGGTAACGCCGGCCGGAACGTGAGCAGAGGACCTTGGCGCGCTTGGCATCACTGAGGCTGTCATAGGCCGCGCGGTGTTCGGCCGGGATGATGGCCCGGTCGTTGAGCAGGGCGATGGCCCGCTGGCGGGCGGCCAGACTGCCATCAATGGCCAGCGTGACGAGGCGCTCGGCGAAAGCGCGGACTTCCTTGGCCTTGGGCAGCGTGGTGCGCACCTCGCCGTGTTCAATCAGGCTCTGCACGAGGTTGCGGCGCAGCGCCAGGCGATGGGACATGCTGCGGTTCAATCTCCTGCCACGTACCAGGTGTCGCATGACTCACCTCAAATCTGAAAGCCGGGCGCCCCGGCCGCCATGGGGTTGGCGTCCGATTGCTGGCCGGTTAAATCCATCCCCAGGCGCAGGCCGAGGTCGCTCAGCTTGCGCTTGACCTCGTTCAGCGAGGTTTTGCCGA
>CAZYGM010000109.1:0-10760 GCA_964647015.1 uncultured Planctomycetales bacterium
CGCGCCGCGTGGCTGATCCGGCGCGCGCTGCGGCGATTTGTTGGATTCGACCATGTTGGTGACGGACGAAACCGCTTCCGCGACGGCGACCCTGAAGTACAGCGCGTTCGGCAAGCCGGTCGGCGACGCCGCTGGGCTGGAGCCGATCGAGGAATATGTCCTGCACGACCCGGACGGCGAAGGCGGCGAGCCGTGCACCTGGGCGCTCGCCCGCGAGTTCATCTGGGGTGAGCGCTTCCCCGAGCCGCTGGTGCTGGTAGACTGGACGGCGGCCGGCGACGCCGCGGCCGGGCAGGAGGAGGTCTTGCACTACGTTCGTGACGCGCTCGGCAGCGTGGTTGGCCTGCTGGACGCCGGCCAGCCGGACGCGACGCCGGAACCGGTTCCGGCCAAGCTGGTCGAGCGTTACGACTACGACCCGTACGGCAAGACGTACATCGCGCACTGGGACCCGGCCGCCGGGAGCGGTTCTGGAGACTGGGCCCGACACGCGGCCGACGAGCCGTCGGCGTTCGGCAAGACATACGTCGAACACTGCGACGCGACGGCCGGCCGCGGCTGGTCGGGCCGACAGTACGGGCGGCGTCTGGTCTGGTTCAGGCCGGCGCTCCGACCGGCTCTTCCGTCGCCACGTAGCTCTCCAACGGCAGGCAGGTGCACACCAGGTGGCGGTCGCCGTAGACGTTGTCCACGCGGGCCACCGGCGGCCAGAACTTGTGCTGCCGCACCCAGGGGGCGGGGAAGGCGGCCTGCTCGCGCGAGTAGGCACGCGGCCAGTCACTGGCGGTCACAGCGGCGGCCGTGTGCGGCGCGTGCTTGAGCGGGCTGTCGTCCGCCGCGATCCGGCCCTCCTCGATGTCGCGCATTTCAGCGCGAATCGCGATCAGGGCGTCGCACAGGCGGTCAAGCTCGGCCTTCGACTCGCTTTCCGTCGGCTCAATCATCAGCGTACCGGCTACCGGCCAGGACATCGTCGGAGCGTGGAAGCCGAAGTCCATGAGCCGCTTGGCGACGTCATCGACCGTCACGTGGGCGGTCTTCTGGAACTCGCGCAGGTCGATGATGAACTCGTGGGCGACGCGGCCGCGCTTGCCCGTATACAGCACGGGGTAGTGCGGGCGCAGGCGTTCCGCCATGTAGTTCGCGTTGAGAATCGCCACCTGGCTGGCCTTCTTCAGTCCGGCCGCACCCATCAGGCCAATGTACATCCACGAGATCGGCAGGATGCTGGCGCTGCCGAACGGCGCGGCCGAAACCGGGTCCAGGGCCTGGTTACCGCCGCACTTGACGACCGGATGGCCGGGCAGGAAGGGGGCCAGGTGTTCGGCACAGGCGATCGGGCCCATGCCGGGTCCGCCGCCGCCGTGCGGAATGGCGAAGGTCTTGTGCAGGTTCAGGTGGACGACGTCGGCGCCGATGTCGCCGGGCCGGCAAAGCCCGACCTGGGCATTCATGTTGGCGCCGTCCATGTACACCTGCCCGCCGTGGGCGTGGACAATTTGGCAGAGCTCGCGGATGTCCTCCTCAAACACGCCGTGCGTGGAGGGGTAGGTGATCATCATGGCGGCCAGGTGGTCGCGGTGCTGGGCAGCCTTGGCGCGCAGGTCGTCGAGCGAGATGTCGCCGCTGGCGGTGCATTCGACCGCCACTACGCGGCAACCCGCCAGGACCGCGCTGGCCGGATTCGTGCCGTGGGCCGAGGTGGGAATCAGGCAGACGTCGCGGTGCCCTTCGCCGCGCGCCGCGTGGTAGGCCCGGATGACCAGCAGGCCGGTGTATTCGCCGGCGGCGCCCGAGTTCGGCTGCAGCGAGACGGCGGCGAAGCCGGTCAGGACGCGCAGCCAGTGCTCGAACACGCGGAAGAGCTCGGCATAGCCCTGCGTCTGCTCGGGCGGGGCGAACGGGTGTAGGTGGGCGAACTCGGGCCAGGTAATCGGTAGCATTTCGGCCGCGCCGTTGAGCTTCATGGTGCATGAGCCCAGCGGGATCATCGAGGTGCATAGCGACAGGTCGCGCGCTTGCAGGCGGTTCAGATACCGCAGCATCTCGTGTTCGGCGTGGAAGCTGTTGAAGACGGCATGCGTCAGGTAGCTGCTCGTGCGGGCCAGGGCGGGCGGGAAGGCGGTCTCGACCGAGCCGGCCAGCTCGTCCAGCGCCAGCGTGACGGGCTCCTTGCCGGCAAAGGCCTGCCAGACGTCCTGAACATCCTGCCGGGTCGTGGTCTCGCCGAGCGAGATGCCGATGGAGCCGTCGCCGACATCACGCAGGTTGATGCCCAGCTTGCGGGCCCGGGTGAGGATGCCGCGCACGGCGCGCTTACCCACGCGGACGCGGAGCGTGTCGAAGAACGGTCCGTCGTCAACCCGGCAGCCCATATTCCGCAGCCCGGCTGCCAGCAGGCCGGCGTAGGCGTGGACGCGCTCGGCAATGCGGCGGAGGCCCTGCGGCCCGTGGTAGACGGCGTACATGCTGGCCATGATCGCCAGCAGGACTTGGGCGGTGCAGATGTTGCTGGTCGCCTTCTCGCGGCGAATGTGCTGCTCGCGCGTCTGCACGGCCAGCCGGAAGGCCGGCTGCCCCTCCGCGTCCCTCGAGACGCCGATGATGCGGCCCGGCACCTGCCGGGCGTGCTGCTCGTGCGTGGCCATGAACGCGGCATGCGGCCCGCCGAAGCCCAGCGGGACGCCGAAACGCTGGGCCGAGCCGACGGCGATGTCGGCCCCGAGTTCCCCGGGCGGCTTAAGCAGTGTGAGGGCCAGCAGGTCCGTGGCGACGACCACCAGTGCGCCGGCTTCATGGGCGCGCGCGATCAGCGCGCTGAAGTCCGCGATGTGGCCGTAGGTGTTCGGGTATTGCACCAGCACGCCGCATAAGCTCCCGCCGGCGAAATCGACCTTGCGCGGGTCGCCGACGTGGAGCTCGATGCCCAGCGGCCGGGCCCGGCCGCGCACGACCGCGATCGTCTGCGGGTGGCAGTCCTCCGCCACGAAGAACGCGTTCTTCTGTCCGCGCTGAATGCGGTGGCACATGGTCATCGCTTCGGCGGCCGCGGTGGCCTCGTCCAGCAACGAAGCGTTGGCCAAGGGCAGGCCGGTCAGGTCGCCCACCATGGTCTGGAAGTTCAGCAGGGCCTCGAGCCGGCCCTGTGAAATCTCGGCCTGGTAGGGCGTGTACTGCGTGTACCAGCCGGGATTCTCCAGGATGTTGCGCTGGATGATCGGCGGCACGATGCATTCGTAGTAGCCCATGCCGATCATGGCGCGGCAGACCTGGTTGCGCGCGGCGATCTGGCGCAGCTCGGCCAGCAGCTCGTGCTCGCCGCGCGGCGGGCCCAGGTCGAGCGGGCCGGGCAGGCGGATGTTGGTTGGGACGGCCGCGTCGGTCAGGGCGTCGAGCGAGTCACAACCCAGGGTGGCGAGCATCGCGCGGATGTCGTCGTCGCTGGGGCCGATGTGCCGATGGACGAAGGTGTCCGAGGGGTCCAGGAGCTTCATGGAGAACGTGTGTGCCATAGGGCAATCAACTCCCCGGCCGCCAGTGTCGCGGCCGGAGCGGCCCTTGAACCGGCGGGCTCCGGGGACCCTGGCAAGCCGTTAGCGTGTCTGGCGGGCGGCGCCGGTCTCAGGCTTCGCTGATCATCTGGTCGTAGGCCGGGCCGTCCATGAGCTTGTCGAGCGGGCTGAGGTCCGTGCACTCGACCTTGATCATCCACCCTTCGTCGAAGGGGGAGTTATTCAGCAGCTCAGGCTCGTCGGCCAGGCGCGGGTTCACGTCCTTCACAACGCCGGAGATGGCGCTGTAAGTCTCGGAGGTCGCCTTGACGGACTCGACCTCGCCGAACTGGCCGCCGCTGGTGATCGTCGCGCCGACAGCGGGCAGATCGACGTAGGTGATGTCGGTGAGCTCATCGACGGCGAACTGCGTGAGGCCGATGGTTACGACGTTGCCGCTCGCCTTGAACCACTCGTGCGTCTGTGAGTACTTGCGATCGTTCGGAGCCGGCATGCCTTACCTCTCCTGCATGGCTCGGTGTCAGTTACTGCCGCGGTCAGTACGCGGCGCAGACGGGTAGTGTACTTCGGCCGCGCAGGAAGGCATAGGGGGGTAGCCGCCGCGGGCGGCGATTCCGGTCGGTCGGCCCGCCGGACCGCGGGCCAAGGCCTGGCCAGGATGCCTGGATACGGCCGTGGGCGGGGGTATACTGATGGGCGTGTTGATCGTCGGGGGGCGCGATTCTGGGCACACTTCAGGCGGGAGCAGAACATGTCCTACACGATCAAGAAGGTGGAAGTCTGGGTGGCGGATATCCTGAACCGGCCGGGCACGCTGGCGCGCGTGTTGGAGGCCCTCGCGGAGGCCGGGGCGGCGTTGGAGTTCATGATTGCCCGGCGGATGACGGAAACGACGTCGCGGCTGTTCCTGGCCCCGCTGACGGGCCGGAAGCAGAAGCAGGCGGCGGCCGAGGTGGGGGTGGTGCCGGCGAGCGGCATGCACTCCATCCGGATCGAGGGCCCGGATCGTCGCGGCCTCGGAGCCGAAGTGTCGCGCGCGGTGGCGGCGGCGGACATCAATATCCGCGGCGTCTCGGCGGCGGCGCTGGGGCGGAGGATGGTGTTCTACCTGGCATTCGAGAGCGACGCCGAAGCCAAGGCCGCCGCGGCGGTAATCCGCAAGACACTGCGCTCCGGGAAGCGCTAGCGGCCGGCAGCCGCGCGTCTACTCCTCGGCGAACAGGGCCGCCGCGAACGTTTCCGGGTCAAAAGGCTCGATGGCGTCGATGGTCTCGCCCAGCCCGACGAACTTAACGGGGATGTCGAGTTGGTCGCGGATACCCACGACTATGCCGCCCTTGGCGGAGCCGTCGAGCTTGGCGAGAAAGAGGCCGGTGACGTCCACGACGTCCGAGAATACCTTGGCCTGGTTAATCGCGTTTTGGCCGATGGTGGCGTCCAAGACGAGGATTACCTCGTGCGGTGCCTCGGGCAGGCGCTTCTGGACGACGCGGCGGATCTTGCCCAGCTCGCGCATGAGATGGTCCTGCGTGTGCAGCCGACCGGCCGTGTCGATGACCAGGACATCGACCTTGCGAGCGATCGCCGCCTCACAGGCGTCGAAGGCGACCGCGGCGGCATCGCTGCTAGGCTGGTGCTTGACGAGATCCGCGCCGACGCGCTCGGCCCAGATCGTGAGCTGCTCGATGGCCGCCGCGCGGAACGTGTCGCACGCGGCCAGCAACACGGACTTGCCCTGCTGCTTGAGGTAGTAGGCCAGCTTGGCGACGCTGGTGGTCTTGCCGGAGCCGTTGACGCCGACCACGAAGATGACGGTCGGCGGCGCGGCGGCGAAGCGGACGGCGCGGTCGCCGGGCTTCCAGGTATCCGCGATGCGCGTTTTGAGGAACGGCAGGATTTCCTGGGCTTCGCGGATCTGGCCGGCCTTCCAGGCGGCGCGAATCTCGTCGTGCAGCGCGGTCACGGCCCGCGGCCCCATGTCGCCGGCGAGCATGGCATCTTCCAGCTCGTCGAGCAGTTGTTCGTCAATCTTGCGGCCGACCGCCAGCACGGCGCGCAGCCCGGAGGCGATCTTCTCGCGCGTCTTGCGGAGCCCTTTCTTGAACAGGTCGAGTAGTCCCATGGCATTCCTCTGGCCGTGATTCTCAATGCGGGGAGCGGTACGCACAAGCGCCCCCGCGCCGCAGGCCGGTTGCGCCGGGCACCAGGGCGCTAGGGCGGGTCCGCCGGGGGCGTGCCGATGCCCAACCGCCGGCGATTGGCGTCCAGCACGGCGTTCACGAAGCTGGTTGAATCCTCAGCGCCCAGCAGCCGGGCCAGCTCGATGGCTTCGTTGATGATCACTTCCGGGGGCGTTTCGGGATGCTCCAACAGCTCGTGCAGACCGAGGCGCAGAATGTTGCGGTCCACCGGCGGCATCCGGGCGATGGACCAATCCGGCACCGATTGCTCGAGCAACTCGTCGTAACGCGCCTGCCCCTGCCGCGTGCCCAGCGCCAGCTCGCGGGCGAAGGCAATGGTGGCGGCGTCGGGCGCACTCTCCAGTTCGAGATCGGCGTAGGCCAGTGGATCGTGCAGGAACGCGCTTAGCCGTTGCTCGAAGTCAGTCCCCAGCGCATCAAACAGGCACAGGGCCTGGACGGCCAAGACGCGTGCCTGTGACCGCTTCTTGAGTGTCATGGTAGTGCCGGCAGTGCGCTTGTCTTCAGGGCGACTCACGGCGCGGCCGCGGCAAGCTGCGGGAGCAGGTTGGCCATCTCAACCGCGGCGAGAGCGGCGTCGGCGCCCTTGTTGCCGGCCTTGGAGCCGGCCCGGTCAATGGCCTGTTCGAGCGAGTCAGCCGTAATGATCCCGAAAGTCACCGGCACGCCGGTCGCCAGCGTGACCTGGGCGATGCCCTTGGCGACTTCCGCGGCGACATACTCGAAGTGCGGCGTTTGGCCGCGAATGACGCAGCCCAGACAGATGACGGCCTGGTAACGACCGGAGGCGGCTAGGCGCTGGGCTGCCAGCGGGATCTCCCACGAGCCGGGCACCCACACCTGCGTCAGGTTCTCGCGGGCAGCGCCGTGGCGCACCAGGGCGTCAATCGCCCCGCTCAGCAGGCGCGAGGTAATGAACTCGTTCCAGCGGGCCACGACCAGGGCGAAGCGATGCGGCCCGGCGTCCAGCTTGGCGGAAATCATTTCGGTCATTGGACTTACTCAAACAGGTCAACAGGATTCCGTTGGGTAGTCTAGCGTCCGGCCAGGCGCCAGGCAAATGCGGGTGTCGCCCTCCCGCCCAGGCGGCCGGCTGGTTACCATGGTCCCCCTGTTCGGGGGCATTGAACCGATGTGCAGGAGGCGGCGTGACGCGGACCGCAGAAGAACCAGGTCGGACCTTGAGCCGGCTGTCCCGGTGGTGGTGGCTGGCTGGTGCCGTACTGTTGTGCGGTGTGTTGGCCGGTGTGACGTGGGGGGTGCTAGGTGGTCCCGGGATGCGCCCGGCCGAGTTGATGCTGCGCTCAGACGACCCGAGTCGGCGGAAGTGGGGCGCGTGGGAGACGACGAGCGACGAGGGGTTTACCTACATGGCCAGCCGGCTGGCGGACGGCAGCGAGGCGGTCGCCGACGTACGAGAAGCCTTCGTTTACTCGCTCGGACTCCACGAGCAGACCGGGCACTTCGAGATTGTGGCCGATTTGGCACTGGCCGACCCGAGCGGCTACGTGCGCCAGTCCGCCTGGCTGGCGGCCGCACGGATCGACCCGCACCGGTTCCGCGCCCGCGTGGCGGTCGCGCCACCGGCCGCCGCGCCCTGGGACGAGCTCGGACGTGCCAACGGCCGCCTGGAGGCGGGCGACGTGAGCGGGGTGCCCGTGCTCTTCCGCTGGGCGCGCGAGGGCGACACCGACCAGCAGCGCGTGGCCTTCCGGGCGCTGTACACGCGCCTCATGCCGCTGCTGGTGGCGGCCGGGCGGTGGCCGGCGGACGTCGTGCTGGGCGAGATTGAGCCGTGGCCGACGACCCTGCTGGATGAGGTTGAGCGGCGCTGCGCCACATTGGACTTGCAGTCCATCGCGGATGACACGCGCCCGCACCTGGCGGCCGCCCAGCTCGTGACGCGCAACACCCGCCGCGTGACCAGCGCCCGGGAGTGGATCGCCACCGTGCTATGGTGGTTCTGACGCGCTGCGCGACCGCGTAAGTCGACGGATCACGGCCGGCGACACCAGCGGCGGCGGCTAGACGCGCCCCAGGCGCTCCAGCACGCCGCGCACCAGAATCGGCCAGGCCACCGTTGCGTCGGCGTAGACCTCCGCATACCGGCCGCCGGCACTCTTGGGCATGAACTTGCCCCACGAGATGCCTTCAGAGTAGGTGCAGCCGCTCAGGCCGCCCCAATGCGCCGGCTCCGGACAGATGCGAATGCCATAGCGAAACCGGACCAGCCCGCCGACTTCGCCGTTGGTGTGGCGGTGCACGATCTCGGCCACCGGGCCGATCTGCTGGGCCCAGTTACGCGGCACGCCGCCGCCGATCGTGAGTATCCCAAGCCGCTCAGCCTGCACGACCCGGGCGAAGTAGTCTTCGATGTCGCGCAGCGGATCGATCCTGACGCCGGGAACACCGGCCCGGCGGCACAGCAAATTGTGCAGGTAGATGTCGATGCCCAACTCACTGTCGGTATATGCCGGCACGTAGATGGGCACCCCGTGTGCGGCGGCGGATTGCAGGATGCCGCGGTCCGGGCCCTGAGCCCGCAGATACTCACCAAGGCGCTGGTGCAACTCCCAGGTTCCAAGGACCTGGTCAGTGGGTATTTGCTTGAGGACCGCGCGTATGAGCTTCTCGGCCGCGACGAGGTTCTGCTCCAACTCGAGGGTGTCGTACACGCGGGCGTAGCCGGCGTCGTAGAGCTGCTCGTCGGTCCAGCGGTCATCGTGCCGGAAGTGCGTATGCCCGGACTGTTCCACCAAGCCGTGACACATCAAGGCGCCGGTGCTGACAATGGCGTTGACCATGCCCTGGTCGATCATCTCCGTGATGACGAGGCCCATCTTGGCCATCGTCATCGCCCCGGAGAGCGTCATGACGACGAAGCACTTCTCGTCGCTCGCCATGTCGTGCAGGATGCTGGCGGCCTCACCCAGGGAGCGGCCGGAAAACGCGGTGCGCGACATCTGGTCGAGCATCTGCGAAAACGTGCCGGCCTGTCGCACATCCAGCGGCTCAAGCGGCTGTAGTGCATCATTCCAGCCTTCGCGCAGTTGCTGCGCCGGACGAACCGCTGCCTTCTTCCGCTTTTCGGCCATGCCCAAGCTCTCCCACACTTACCAGACAGCCCGCGCCGGCGGGGCAACTCGTCACCTTACGGCCGCACGCGCGCAAGTCAAGCGTGACGCCGGACCGCAGGCGCCGCGCACGCACGTGCTCCAAACATCGCGGGCCGATATTATCCGGGCGTGACCGAACCCGTGCTTCCAGCCCTGATCGACGTGGCAGTTGTCGGCGGCGGAGCCGCCGGACTGGCAACGGCTATCTTCGCCGCGCGCGGCACTGTCGGCCGAAGTATCGTCATTCTGGACGGCGCGCGGCGGCTGGGGGCGAAGATCCTCGTCGCGGGCGGCGGCCGCTGCAACGTGACCAACCGGGCGGTTTCGGCGGCTGACTACTGCGGCGGCAGCCCACACAGTATCGCGCGCGTGCTGGCGGCCTTCCCGGTGGCGCGGACGGTCGCGTTCTTTCAGGAGCTGGGTGTTGAGCTCCATGAGGAGGAGGGCGGCAAGCTGTTTCCCACCACCAACAAGGCCCGGACTGTTCTAGACGCGCTGTTGGCGGAGGCGCGGCGCTGCGGCGTGCAGGTCCTCACCGAGCAGCGTGTGGCGGCCATCGAGCGGCACGACGACGGCTTCCGCATTGTGACGGCGACACTGACGCTGCACGCGCGCCGGGTGGTCCTGGCCACCGGCGGCTGCGCGTTGCCGAAGACCGGCAGTGACGGGGCAGGTTACGCGCTGGCGGAGCGTCTGGGACATACACTCGTGCCGCCCACGCCGGCGCTGGTGCCGCTGGTATTGGCGGGCGATTTCCACAGGTCGCTCTCAGGAATAGCGCAGGACGTTGAGTTGACGGTGCGCGCGGCCGGTGCGAAGGCCGTGCGCGTGCGCGGTGCGCTGCTCTGGACGCACTTCGGCGTCAGCGGGCCGACCGTGCTGGACGCTTCACGGCACTGGCTGCGCGCCCGGCTGGCCGGGCAGGCGGCGGATCTGACGGTGAGCTTTCTGCCCGGCGTGGATCTCGCCGGCGCCGAACAGCGCTTGCTCGAGCTGGCCGCCGCACATCCGAAGGCCCAGGTATGCAGCGCGCTGGCGCGGCTGGTGCCGGCGCGCGTGGCGGTAGCGTTGCTGCACGAACTTGAGCTCGACGGGGCGCTGCCGCTGGCGCATTTCCCCAAGCCGCAGCGCCGCCGACTCGTGCAGGCGCTGTTGGCGTGGCCGCTAGCTGTGCGTGATAGTCGCGGCTACCAGCACGCCGAAGTGACGGCCGGCGGTGTGCCGCTGAGCGAGGTCGATTCCGGCAGCATGGCCTCGCGCAAGTGTCCGGGCCTCCACCTGGTCGGCGAGATCCTGGATGTTGACGGGCGCATCGGCGGCTTCAACTTCCAGTGGGCCTGGGCGAGTGCGTGGGTGGCCGGTGTCGCCGTTGGGCGGCCGGCCGGCCCGAACAGCAGCTAGTCGCGCAAATGGCCTTTGGCCGAGCTGCCGGCAACTCTGGATTGGGGCAGGCGAACCGCACGCGCTGCAGGCGTATGCGGGGAGTGAGAGTGTGGCGATGAGGAAACGGTCGTGGTGGCGAGGAACGTGGTGTGTATTCACCGGCGTCTGCCTGACATTGGTCGGTCCGGGCTGTCATGCCAGGACGGCGCCGGGTCAGCGGCCGGGGCCGTGGGCCGGGCCGGCCCTGCCGCCCGCGCGCAGTGGCGGGCCGCTGCCTGGTCAGCGGGAACCGGTTGCCGCGCCTGCGGGTCCGCAGACCGGAACCAACCTGAGCATTCTCAGCGTGCAGATCGTTGACGCCGACGGAGTGGCGCTGGTGCCCGTGGCCGGCAAGAACTTCTGGGTGCGCGTCGACTACGGCTACCGGGACCCGGCTGCGAGTCCCTTCACGATCCAACGCGCGGTGAACGGCTGGTCTCATTCGGCCAGGGTGGACTTGGGCGGCGGCCAGCGCGGCGAAACGCATTGGTGGCACAACTGGGGTGTGT
>CAZYGM010000110.1:0-10606 GCA_964647015.1 uncultured Planctomycetales bacterium
CCCTTGCCATGGCGGGGATTATACCTTCAGGAACGGTTATGGGATAGGCTCTAAAAGCACATTGCAGGCCGTGCCATCACCCCTTCCAGAATGGCGGCCAGAACAGCGCGCTTGAAATCCGCTGCCGCCGCTGCCCCGGTCCCAGTCTTGAACACCGACACATTGTATGCAGACAAACCACCGCTAAACACAGTGATACTGGCATAATCCGCGCTGTCCGGCCGGCCATTCAAATGCGCGACGACGTCGACATCACGGTTTGACACACGCATGCTGAAACTCTGTCCCAACGACGGGTCGCCGGCCCTACATGGGTGTCGCTCAAGCAGAATACATGTCCGCAGCGCCTCCTCGATCGAGGTCGGGGTTGAGACGGGCCCGTTTAGCAGCATTGTCTCAAGCTCGAAGTCCAGGTCGGATAGTGACAAAGCCCATTCGCGCGCTGCCTGCCACACGGTCTCTGGCATTTCAATACCGGCGTCGGCCATGTCCTGGCGCAGTGTGTCCAGACGCAGCGCCCGAGCCCGCCTATTCCCTTCCTTGCACCAATCGCGGAAACTCGTGAAAACATAAACACGCAATCGCAGAGTTGCGCCCTCGATCTGCACGCACCGTGACACCAAACCGATCGTGTTTGCATCTGCAGGCCGTACTGTAACAAACTCGAGCCCACGCGTCGGAAAGCCGGCAACCGTCATGAGCCCTTCACACACGTACATCCAGTCATCTGGAATGTCCTTATGCACGCCCAGCGACTCAGCAACCGTCGCACCAACAGTCTCCCTGTCGCTGGTTTCGCGCCCCAGCTGCAGCTTCTTCACATCGTAGTGTTCATACGTCCGCTGGCGCCAGACGCCGAGCCTGCTTTCCACGAACCGCTCAAGTGCCGTGGACAACTGCGCTGGCGGCGCCTCTGCCTCCGGCGTGGCGGGCTCATCTCCAAGAACTGGGCACAAGATGAGCAATAGCATTGCACTGACCACGAGTGAGTAACACACTCTCGCTCCGTCACGCGAGGTGCGGTTCCCGTTGCGCATAATGCGTAGATTGACATCCATCACGAATCTACCTCCAACTATGTCGCGATGCGCGATTCCGCTGCAAGGGTATCGGTCTCATGCGGCGTGCCTCGGATAGCGTTTGACCGTCTGACGTTGCGGACGCTGCAGGAAGCGGCACGCGTGTTGCATCAACTCAAACATCGTCCAGCACCGACGTAACGGCCACATTGAACCTGTCAAGTTCCTTACGTTTCTCCTTCGGGATCACGATCCTGTGGCCGTCCTTCTTGAACGCCTCCTCAAGCTCCGGCACCCTCCGGCCGAAGCGCAACATCACGGACATGCATTCTTCCATCGTCCAACTCCCGCTCACAAGATGGCGTTCGAACCAAACAACGCCATCAGAGCATAACCCATGGACTATGTCCAGAGCTGCCCTGTGCACGCCGGGCCCGGGGCCCCCCACACCGCCAACCGAACCTCGCTATCCGCTCACGGTTCCCCGCCGCCGGCCCCTTACACCAGCCGGTGTTCCGGTGTCCGTCACAAAGCCCCGTGCCACGACGACACAGCCGCGCGGCGACCTGCTACAGGCCTGCGTAGCCGAGCTGCATGCGCCGGAAGTCCTCCAGGTCCACGTCGCCGTCGCCGTCCTGATCCGCGCACTGGCACTCGGCGGCGACGGGCAGTTCGGGACCGGTCCGGCAGTCGCCCAGCGCGAGGAAGTCGTCAAAGTCGATAACCCCGTCGCCATCGCAATCGCCCAGCGGCGCGAGCAGCGTCAGGACGACGTTGTTCGACCCGTAGGTTACGCCAAACTGACTGGGCCCCAGCACTGCCTCGAACTCCCCGCTGCGGCTGCCGGCCGTCAGGATGGTGAACTGCTGGCCGACTGTCGGCACGAAGGTGCCGGGCAGCACGATGTGCAGTTCGCCGGCCAGGTTGGCCGCACCAGTCACGGCCAGGCGGTCGTAACCGCTGCCGACGGCGGAGCCGTCGATCTCGATCAGCAGTGCCGCCAGGCTGGCCGGGCTGTAGCTGCCGCTGACGGTCAGCGTGCCGATGCTGCTGCCGGGGTTTACGACGCCGCCGGCGGAGACGACCAGCGCACCCTGGACGGTGCCGGCCCCGCCGAGCACGCCGGCCACGTTGAGCGTTCCGGCCACCTGGAGAGTGCCATTGACGGTCGTCAGGGAATCCGCAGTAGCCTGGTAGCCGCCGTTGAGCTTCAGCACAGTGCCGGCCGGCACGTCTACGCAGCCGTGGTTGAGGATTGGCGGCTCGACATCGTTGTTACTGAGCGAACGAATGGTGTGACCCGGGCCGTTGGTCAGCACGACCCCGCTGCCGTTGATGTCGTTGTGGCCGCCGATGAGCAGTTCTCCACTGCCGGCCAGCGTGACGTCGCCATCCAACCGCAGGACCGTGCCGGCACCGCCGCCCTGCACCTCCAGGACACCATCGTTCATGATGGTGCCGCGCACGTATCCGTTGCCCCAGCCGTTGGGGACCTGGGCGTAACCGGCAATGGTGACATCCGCCAGCAGGCCGTTGTGACCGAACTGGAGCCGTCCGCTGCCGACGGTGTCGATTGCGCCGCCGTCAAGCACGGCGCCGTTGATGATCGCCGCGGCCGAACCGTCCAGGGCCTGAACGAGGCCGCCGGCGTTGTCGAAGTAGCCGGTACTGAACTGCAGCGTCCCGCCGTTGGAGGCCTGCATTACGCCGGTGTTGTAGTTGGTAGCCGTGTCGGTCAGGTCCACCGTGAGTACGCCGCCGTTGTCGTCGGCGTCGATCAGGCCCGCATTTGTAAGCGTCATCTGGTTGCTGCCCAGTGAGCGCGACCCACGAATCGTATGATCCGGGCCGTTGGTGAGCCGGTCCGTCGCCGCCGCGCCGCGCACGGAGTTGGGACCACCGTTGCCGATATCCACTGCGCCGCTGCCGGCCAGCGTCACGTCGCCGCTGATCACGAGGGTGGTGCCGTAGCCAGCGCTGCTCACTTCGATCACCCCATTGTTGGTAATCGTGCCCACCAGGTAGCCCGACGCCCCGCCGTTCGGTACGCGCAACACGCCCGTGTTCGTCAAATCGGCCGCCACGCCGTTCTCACGCAGTTCGATCACGCCGTCGCCCGCCGTGGTCAGCTCGCCGTGAGTGACCGCAGCGCCGGCGATCTGTGTGACGGAGCCGTCCAGAGCCTGGATCAGGCCGTCCGCGTTGTCGAACGCGCCGGGGGCCAACCGTAATGTCCCGCCGCCGGACGACTGCATGACACCCGTGTTGTACCCGGTGCTTGTGTCGGTCAGGTCCACCGTGAGCACGCCGTCATTGTCGTTGGCGTCGATCAAACCCGCATTCGTAAGCGTCATCTGGTTGTTGCCGAGCGTGCGCGACCCACGAATCGTATGATCCGGGCCGTTGGTGAGCCGGTCCGTCGCGGCCGCACCGCGCACGTAGTTGGGACCACCGTTGCCGATATCGAGTGCGCCGCTGCCGGCCAGCAGCACGTCGCCACTGATGATGAGCGTCGTGCCGAAGTGCGTACTGATCAACTCGATCAGCCCTTGGTTGGTGATGTTGCCGGCCAGGTAGCCCGCGCCGCCACCGTCGGGTACGCGCAGCCGGCCGGCGTTCAGAACATCGACCGCCAAGCCGTTCTCACGCAGCTCGATCACGCCGTCGCCCGCAGTGGTTAGCTCGCCGTAAGTGACCGCCGCGCCGGCGATTTGCGTGACGGAGCCGTCCAGCGCCTGGATCAGGCCGTCCGTGTTGTCGAAGGTGCCAGGCAACAGACGCAGCGTCCCGCCGTTGGATGCCTGCATCACGCTGGTGTTGTAGCTAACAGGCGTGTCCAGCGGATTCACTTCGAGGGGGTAGCCCGCGTTGTCCGCGTCAATCAGACCCTCGTTCGTCAGCGCCAACTGGTTACTACCGAGCGAGCATGAGCCGCGAATAGTATGCCCGGGACCGTTGGTCAGGCGGCAATTCTCCGCGCCGGCGGAGATGTTGTTCGGACCGCCCGCGAACATGACCAGCTCTCCGTCGCCGGCCAGCAACACGTCACGGAAGATGCGCAGATGCGTGCCGAAATGCGTGCTGGACAACTGGATCGTACCGTCGTTGTTGATCAGGCCGCCCAGCCCGCTGGCGTCCATGCCAAGTATTCCGTTGTTCAGGTCCAGCACATCGCCGGCATCCACCGTCAGATTGTCAATGCACGCCGTTATTCCGTCGGTGAGGTGCACGACCACGTTGCCGTAACTGCCGGCGTCAATGTGGACGGCGTAGTGCAGGGCGCCGGAATTGCGCGGCCAGATCATGGTGCTCCAGCAGCCCGAGCAGTCCCAGTTGCCCTCGTCCGGCCCGCGCCACACGGCTGTTACCTGCCGAATGCCCAACGGGGCGATCACGCCGGGCGCGTCGATGGTCCCATAAACGCGGTTCTCGACCACATCCACGCCGCCGTCGGCCACCTGGCTCCAGCCGGCCCCGTCCCAGCGGTGCAGGCGCAGGCTGGCCTCGTTGACCAGGTACACGTCCGCGGCCGTGTAATACACGTTCAGTTCAACCTGGCTGCCCGCGCCGAGTTCGGCCACGTTGACGTAGCGCCCAATGCTCTGCTGATCGGAAGCCGCGGGCGGGATTGAGCCTACGCCGGCCAAGCCGACCGTGCCGGTGAAGCTGAACGAAACCCTGGTGGCCCGTGCGCCCACCCGCAGGTCGCTTACCAAGCCACCACTCTCATCGCTGGCGCGGAAGTCGACCGTCGCGTCGTTGACCGTCAGGTTGCCGGTGACGACATGCGTGAGCGCGGAATCCAGCAGCATCCCGATATCGTTGCCCGTACAGGTATTGCCGACCAAGTGGCAGTTCTCCGCCGCGGCGGCGACATGAATACCCGCGTAGCCGGCGGCGCTTGCACCGCTCACCTGCATTCCCCGTATGCTCACATTGCTGGCCACCACGTCAAGCACGTGCGCGGCCGGATCGGCCCCCGTCACCAACACGCTCCCCACTGCCGCATCCCCGACAATGGTCAGTTCCTTATCGACCACCACGTTCTCGACGTACGTGGACGGGCCGACCTGCAGCGTGTGGCCGGCCAGCGTCTCGGCATCGTCAATGGCCGCCTGGATCGACGTGAAGCTCAACCCCGTGTCAACGTTGTAAACGAACGGCATCTGGGTCAGCTCGTACGCGCCGTGTGGCTCTGCCAGCGGGTACGGATCCGTGGCGCTGTCCACGTCAATGACGAATGGCTCGTCCAACACACCGTCACCGTCAGCGTCACTACTACTGTGTACATCCCAGTGGTTGCCCAGATACCCTGTGTACTCCTGCCCATTGTATACATAGGTCAGCGGAGCAGAAGAATGCCAGGTGTTGCTGGATAGGGCCATCACCGACTGGTAGAACTCCAGGTTGACAAAGCTGTTAAGGTAGAAGTGGCTATCGTTAACCGCGTACGCGTGTATGCCATCTTCAGAATCACGAATCATGTTGCGCACAACAACCAATCCGACTGATTCACGCAGCGTCAGGTTGCCGTATAGGTTGGATGATATCGTGTTGTCTGCGATAGTGGTCTCATCGCAGTTGTAGTCCAGGTATATGCCCGTCTTGTGGTCGTGAATAGTGTTCCCCTCAATCCGGTTGCCCCGGCAGGACGACATCAGACGTATACCCGTCCAGCCGCTGCCGTTGCCAGACAAGTCGTTGCCGCTGACCAGGTTGTTGCTACTGCCATTTACTATCGCAATGCTGTCACCCTCCTCGGCTGAGCAGGTATTGTCCTGTATTACATTGCCGCAGGCGCCCGGACCATCGGTCACTGCCCAGCCCAGCGTTATGCCATAGTAGTTGCCAACCAGCCGATTGCCGCTGATGGTGCAATCGGCCGCGGCGCGCAACCCTATGCCGGCGCTGGCCCAGCCGGCGCCGGTGGCCGTGAAGCCGGTGAACTGCACCCCGTGCGCATAGATCGACACGACCGGTTGGTCCGTCGCGGCCGACTGAATGATCGTCACCTCCGGGCCGTCCTCCGCCTGGATTACCAACCCGCTACGATCCTGCTGACCACTCGTGGTGTCACCCGGCACGGTCCAATTGTCGATGAGCACGTTTTCGACATACGTGCCGGCGCGCACGAGGATCGTGTCGCCCGTGTGTGCGGCAGTAACCGCATCCTGAATGGTCGCATATGTCTCGTCCGCCCCCACTGTCAGTGTGGCCGCGTCAGCGGCACGTGACAGTCCAACAACCACACAGAAGCACAATGCCAGTAGCACTTGACGCGCCTGCATGCCAACCTCCGAACCCGCGCGCTGCGCGATGCGTATATGATTCGCCTCTTTACCCGCCGGCACGGTCACGATCCAACACCACCGCGGCGCTGCCGCCACGTGGCACCGGCCACCATATAAAGCGTGCTTCACCCATCGAGCGCCACGCACCGTGTGTGGATCAGTGTCGCAAGCCACGCAAGACCAACCAAGGAATTGCGCCCCGCCCACCCCCTGCGAGACCGCCGGCGCACGTTACATAATCATCGCTTGCAAGTAGAGAATAAGCAGCCCTGGGGCGCGCTGGACTTGCTGCGCGCACACCGCCCGGCCCCCGCACTCGCGCGGCCCCGGTGTCCGCCCCTGCGGCGTCCAAGGTGATGTGACGAAGTTCTGCTTAGTCACGACGCGATATCGGACCTCCACACCCTTTCGGGGTCTGCTCATGCTGTCCGCCCCTTCGCATTCCGGCCTCCCACTTCGGCTCACCCATACGACAAACAAGACCGCCCATCTAATAAGCGTCCCAACGTAGCCGACACAAAAGGCCCACCGCGACCTGATGGCCGTTCCAGCACTAGAACAGGCAGCTTTGCCATCACACCAAGTCCCCCTGCTCAACAGACGCGCCATTATACCGATCAACGGCGATAAGTATCAACCGCCAAGCCAGGCCGCTTCACTTGACCTCGGAAGAACCCCCCTCGCCGAACGAACGTTTCACGTGAAACGAACACAAGCCGGTTCAGATAGCTTCCCGCGGACGCTGGAACACGCCGGCCTCATAACCAACAGAGTTCTCTCGATCCCCCGTTCCCATAATCCTGCAGTCCGCGCTTGTCCGATGCTCAAGCTCCACGTACTGCGTCGCGCCAAGCTCCCTCATCGCCCCAATCATGGCCGCAACCGCACCCGCCCCACACGCACTCCGATGCGCCTCCGCCTCCCGCACAACCCCGGCCGCATCCATCCGCCGAATTAACTCCACCATCCGCCGGTCGTTCACATCCCGTGCCCACGCTACCCCCTCCGCCCCACGCCCCGCCGGCTCAAATCCAAACGCTGGCCCATAGTGCGTAAGATCAGTTGACCCCAGGAAACCCACCGCACCCCGCGCCTCAGCCGCCACGCGGGCACACTCCCGGCCTATTCCCTCTGCCCACGGCCCCGGCAGAACCATCACCGGAACAATCTTCACCCCCGGCAACGCCACCTGTAACAGCGGAAGCTGAACCTCTATCGAGTGCTCCAGCCGATGCGCGCCCGCATCTACCTTCACATCACGACAACCCGCCAGCTTACCGGCCAGCTCCCCTTCCACCTCCACCAAACCTAGCGGCGTCTCCCACGCACCCGCAGCATACAAACTCGCCCGGGCCGCCACTGGCACATGCACCGAGCCGAAAATGACTACGACGTCCGGCTTGCAGCCGGCCACCCCAACCACCCCCCGGGCGGCCGTCGCGCCGCTGTAGATCCAGCCGGCATGGGGAAGTATCGCGCCAATCGCACTCGGCGCTGCTGCACCACCCACCAACTCGGCTGCCATCGCCTCGCACGCCCCTCGATCCCCCGGATAGAAACGCCCCGCACAAATCGCCTTGCGAATACCTCCCATGACCGCTCACTCCAGGTACTCGCTGGCGCCCAGCCTCTCCGCCACCCGATCGAACTCCTCCAGGCTTCGATACCTGATCACAATCCGTCCAGCATTCTTGCCCCGCCCGGGCTTCACCTGCACCGCCAAACCCAGCGCACGTCCAAACGCCCGTTCAACGTCATCGAGATGCTTCGGTCGCTCTACTCCGGCGCGCGCGCCCTCCTCACGCACCCCGACGCGTTGCTTCGCCAGTGCCTCAACCTGCCGAACTGAAAGGTTACGCCGCACAGCTAGCCGCGCCAGCCCCAACTGCGCCTGCGGATCCTCTATTCCGGCGATCGCACGGGCCTGGCCCATACCAAGCTCCCCCGCCCGAATCAGATCCTGCACGGACGAATTTAAGTTGAGCAGCCTAAGGTAGTTAGAGACGCTAGGGCGGCTCTCCCCGACCCGCACCGCTAATTCATCAACGGAAGCGCCGTAAGCCTCCAGATACTGCCGGTACGCTTCCGCACGTTCAAGCGCGTTCAGGTCTTCCCGCTGCAAGTTCTCAATCAGCGCGAGCTCAATCGACTCCGCATCAGTTGCAGCCCGTATGATCGCCGGGATCCGGTCCAGGCCGGCAAGCTGCGCCGCCCGCCATCGCCGCTCACCCGCCACAAGCTGATACTCGCCGTCCGCCAGTGGCCGCACGAGAACAGGCTGCAGCAGCCCCTTGGAACGTATCGACGCCGCCAGACTTCCGACGGAGCGCTCGTCGAACTGCCGCCGCGGTTGATTCGGATTCCGCCGAATGCGGTCCAGCGGAATGCTCGCGACGCCCTGGGACGCCGTCACCGTTTTCTCTTCCGCGCTCCGCGTCGCCGCCGGCCGCGGCGCGATCAAAGCGCTGAGCCCCTTCCCAAGCCTGGGTTGGTTCTTCGTCATCGCTGCAAGTCTCCTGCGCCCCGCGCAAAGTATGTCGTGCGCCGGCCTAAGTCAACCGCAGGCTGCTCGCCGCGACCACCGCCGCCGCGCCGACGCCAGAGGCCGGCCACCTCCAACGCCCAACCAGCCCTCCGTTTCACGTGAAACCGGCATTTTCTGCCGGGCGCCCCACTGGCAATCAACCCTTGGCTACAGCCGCCCACCCCGACCCGCCGATCGCCATTATTAGCCTGCACACCAAGGACGGTGTGCTCTGGCGACCCCACCGTCACGGGTCAAGCCGCAAATACCCGGCTGCCTGACGGTGGGTGATATAGCTCGCAACGGAGCGCGGCACCGCCGGGGCGGCGTCCGCGACTCCCCAAAACAACGCTGGCGACGCCCGCTGCTCAACGCGGCCACCCGCACCCGCAGCCAACGCCGGCCACCGTTCGCTCGGCCTGAAAAGAATACCTAGTATAGCTAGGACAGCCCTCACATCCTCCCCAACAACCACCACCAAACACGCTCGCACCCCTGCCCCAGCGGCGAATCCCACGCACCAGGCAGGCCAGCCCGCCCCACAACACACCGCAGCATGCCCAGTCCACCGCCAGTTTGGGACTCAAAGCCGTAATCGGCCTCTGACGGCGAACGGCACGACTCCTGCGACCAACCGCTGAGCTGGAAATCCGCCCCTGCGCACCTCGCCTGCCCCACAAACACAAAGAGCTGGAGGCCGATGGTTGCGGGCCCGGCCGGGAGGAGTGCCGAGCCGCACCAACCATCGGTCCAGCTCAAGTATCGAGCTGAGCGCCAACGGCTACAGGAGCAGCCGGGAGGAGTGCTGCTCCGCTCGAACCATCAGCCCAGCTCGCTTTGGCGCACGGCAGCGCTACCGGCGCCATCGATGCCCAGCAATCGATCGGAATGAAGCACAAGGCCTCGCCGATCAACTATAATTTAACCTCGCTCACCCCCCGATATCAACCGAATCCCGCGAAATTACTGCCGAAACTGCGCACACAACCAAGAATAGTCCGCCAGAGAGACCGCGCAGTCGCCTATCTTGCCAGAAACTCCGAGTAATAGCACACTCGGGTTTCCAGTGCCTCCTATTGGCACGCCGCCGCACGCGCCTAGTCCCCAGCCAGCACTTCAACTGTCGCCAGTCCTGCCCAGGCGGTAATCGCCAACCCGCCGCAGGCGCGACGGCACGTTCCGGCGGGGGGATGACGAGCACGCACCCTGCCACAGCTACCCAGACAGCAAACCCTCCGGACCGCCTCCCCGCCCACGGACCCCAAGAGCCCCGCCCGAACGGGCTCCATCGCAGACGTATTCCCTTTGGGCTCTCGCCGCCCACCCGCTACACTGGAGCCGGACGAATTCGATTACCCGAGTCCCTGACTCCGAGAGAGTCTGGAGGTGGTGCATGATCAAGCGTAGTGTTCTCGCGGGGACCATGCTGTCGCTACTCATAGTCGGCTTGACCGCGCCGGCACCAGGCCAGGACGACACCGGACTGCCGTCACCGACTGCTGCGCCGGCCCTCTCGATAAACACCTCAGACGGAATGACGAGCTTCAGCCTAGGCCGCGCCGACCCGTTCCACACGACCACCCTCGCCGTCCTGAACGCACGCAGCATCGCCGTGCCCAACACACCCATCCAACTGTTTCTATGGGACGAGGCCCACAGCGCTGACGCGACTACCCCGTACTACGCGATTTCCCTGGACGGACAAACAGTCGCAACGGTGCGGGCCACGAACTACACGCTGAAGGTGCGGCACGGCGATTTCGATCCTGCCC
>CAZYGM010000111.1:0-10577 GCA_964647015.1 uncultured Planctomycetales bacterium
ACGTAGACGGCCTGCACGGACGTGACGGCACCCTGCTTCGTGGACGTGATGCGCTCCTGCAGCTCGCCCATCTCGGTACCCAGCGTCGGCTGGTAGCCCACCGCCGAAGGCATGCGGCCAAGCAGCGCCGAAACCTCCGAGCCGGCCTGCGAGAAGCGGAAGATGTTGTCGACGAAAAGCAGCGTGTCGGTGCCGCTCTGGTCCCGGAAGTACTCGGCCATCGTCAGGGCGGTCAGCGCCGCCCGCAGCCGCGAACCGGGCGGCTCGTTCATCTGTCCGAACACCATGGCGGTCTGGTCAATGACGGACTTGTCGGTGTTGCCGATCTTGGCCGCCTGCATTTCCAGCCAAAGATCATTGCCCTCACGCGTGCGCTCGCCCACGCCGGCGAAAACCGAGTAGCCGCCGTGCTGCGTGGCGATGCGGGCAATCAACTCCTGGATGACCACGGTCTTGCCCAGGCCGGCCCCGCCGAACAGACCAATCTTCCCGCCGCGCACAAACGGCACGAGCAGATCAATGACCTTGATGCCGGTTTCGAACTGTTCGGTCTTGGGCGTCAGGTCGGCGAAATCGGGCGGTTCGTGGTGAATGGGTCGGCGTTCCTTGGCCGTGACCGGCCCGCGGCCGTCCACCGGCTCCCCGACCAGGTTGAATACCCGGCCAAGCGTGGCTTCGCCCACGGGCACCGTGATGGGTGCCCCCGTGTCCAGGATTCGGGATCCGCGCACCAGGCCGTCGGTCGAACCGAGCGCCACGGCCCGCACCCGGCCGCCACCCAGGTGCTGGGCGACTTCGCACCACAGGGTCTCCTCGTCGCTTACGTCGCCGACCGGCCGCCTCACCTGCACATGCAGGGCGTTGTAGATTCGCGGCATGCGGTCTTCGGCGAACTCGGCGTCCAGCGTCGAGCCGATTACCTGTGTGACCGTGCCCCAGTTCTCGCCGTTCGTAGCCATAGTCAACGTCCAATCGTGGGTGGCAAGTGGCGCGGCGACGAATGGTTTTCGCCGCCCGCGCGCGAAGTTTGCGAGATTCTTCCAGACATCTGGCAGCTTCTGGCGGCCGGACGCGCCGCACGACGACGACGGACCCGACAGCTCGCGCCGGCGTGTCGCACGCCCCGTCCGGGTTGGGCTGCCTGCCGTGCCGCCGCGCCGATCACTTCACCGCCTCCGCTCCGCCGACAATATCCGCCAATTCGAGCGTAATCTGCGACTGGCGGGCGCGGTTGTACTCGCGGGTCAGGTGGCGGATCATGTCCCCGCCGGCGTCGGTGGCGGCCTTCATGGCCACCATGCGGGACACCTGTTCACTGACGATCGCGTCGTTAAAGCACTGGTACAAGTGGATCTTGACGGATTCGGGGATCAGCGCCGCGAGCAGTTGCTCCGGTGGCGGAGAGAATTCGAACTCGACCTCGCGGTGGGGGGCCGGCGTGGTCTGCTCAGCCGGCTCGGCCGGTTGGATCGGCAGTAACTGCACGACCGCGGGCCGCTGAACTGCGACCGAATGAAAACGCATGAACGCCACGTCCACGCGCGCCAGTTCGCCCGCGCGATAACCGCGCATGTAGCGTTCGGCCATCTCGGCCACGCGACCAAAGGCGATGCGGTCCTCAACGTCCGTGATCGTCTCGGCCAGTTCGTAGCCCAGGAAACGGCAGAAGTTGACGCCTTTCTTGCCGACCATCTCCAGCGCCGGCGTGATCTGCTGCTCCAGCAGCTTGGCATAGTGTTGCATGGCCACGCGCAGGACATTGGCGTTATAGGCGCCGCACAGGCCGCGGTTGGACGTGATCGTCAGCAGGATACTGCGCCTGGCTTGCGTGTTGGGCCGCAGCAGGGGGTCCGCGAGGTTGGCCTGCCCGGACAGGGTCTGCAACATCTCCACAATCCGCGCGGTGTATGGCTTGCTCGCCACGGCGCGCTGCAGGCACTTCTGAAAACGCGCCGTCGCGATGAGCTGCATCGTCGACGTGATCTTGCGGATGTTCTGCACCGCTCGGCGGCGCTTCACGATCGCGCGGGCCTTGGCCATCGGCTATCCGTCCTGCTGAGCCGTGAAGGCACTCTTGAAGTTGCGTATGATCTCCCGGAGTCGATTCTCCAGATCGTCCGTCAGTCCTTGCGCCGCCGCTACCTCGTCGCGCACCTCCGGGAACTCGTCACGATAGTGCTTCAGGAGCTGCTGCTCGAAAGCGCGGATGCGATCGAGCGGCAGGTCGTCGAGAAACCCCCGCGTGCCGGCGTGAATCGAGAGCACCTGGTCCACCACCGGCATCGGCTCGTACTGCGGCTGCTTCAGCAACTCCACCATCGCGCGGCCCCGATCGAGCGCCCGCTGCGTGGCGGCATCCAACTCGGTCCCCAGTTGCGCGAAAGCCTCCAGCTCACGGAAGGCCGCCAGGTCCAGCCGCAACGAACCGGCGATCCGCTTCATCAGCGGCACCTGCGCCTTGCCGCCCACCCGGCTGACACTGATGCCGACGTTGACGGCCGGACGCACGCCCGCGAAGAACAGGTCCGGCTCCAGGTAAATCTGGCCGTCGGTGATGGAGATCACATTCGTGGGAATGTAAGCGGACACCTCGCCTTCCAGTGTCTCGATGACCGGCAGGGCCGTCAGGCTGCCGCCGCTGCCGTGCACGCGCCGAATCTCGTGCTGATCCTTGTTCGGCAAGGCCGCATAATCGGCCTGCAGCGCCGCGGCGTCCTGCTCACCCTTGTAGACTTTGCCGTTGACGCCGGCCTTGGTCTCCGGCGGGGCGTTGCGCGCGGTGATGATCTTCCGCTCCGCCAGCTTGCAGGCCCGCTCCAGCAGCCGGCTGTGCAGGTAGAACACATCGCCGGGGTAGGCCTCGCGGCCGGGCGGGCGGCGCAGCAGCAGCGAAAGCTGCCGATAGGCCTGGGCCTGCTTCGATAGATCGTCGTACACGCACAGCGTGGCCCGACCGTGCTCGTACATGAAATACTCGGCCATGGCGCAGCCGGCGTACGGCGCGATGTACTGCAGCGGCGCCGGGTCCGACGCGCTGGCCGCCACAACAATGCTGTAGTCCAGCGCGTCGTGCTTGCGCAGCGTCTCGACAATCGTCGCGACCGTTGACTCCTTCTGCCCGATGGCTACATAAACGCAGATGACGTCGCCGCCGCGCTGGTTGAGAATCGTGTCAATCGCAATCGCGGTCTTGCCGGTCTTGCGATCGCCGATGATCAGCTCGCGCTGGCCGCGGCCGATGGGGATCATGCTGTCAATGGCCTTAATGCCCGTTTGCAGCGGCTCATTGACCGGCTGCCGTTCGGCGATGCCGGGCGCGATGACCTCGAGCGGGCGGCGATGCGGTGATTGAATCGGTCCGCGGCCGTCCAACGGGCGCCCCAGCGGATCGACCACCCGGCCCACCAGGGCGTCGCCGACCGGCACGCTCAGCAGCCGGCCCGTCGTGCGCACCTCGTCGCCGGCCTTGATATCCAGGTAGCCGCCCAGCACCACCGTTCCAATGGCCGTTTCCTCAAGATTGAATACCAGCCCCACGGCACCGCTCTCGAACTGGAGCATCTCGCCGGCCATGGCGTTCGACAGGCCGAAAACCCGCGCTACGCCGTCGCCGACCTCCAGAACCTGGCCCACCTCGGCCACGTCGAGCTCGGCCTGGTAGCGACTGATTTCCTCTTTGATGACGCTGGCGATCTCATCTGCCTTGAATTTCATGACCTTGGCCGGTTGCTCGGGTTTCGTTCCTGTCAGTGTTCCGTCAACTCCGGGCGGGGCGCCGTCACGGCTCCGCGCCGATCGGCAGACCGCGCTCGCCGCGCTCCCGCAGCCGCTCCTGGGCCGTGCGCAGTTGGCGCCGCACCGAGTAATCAAAACGGTAGTCGCCGATCTCCAACACCAGGCCGCCGATCAAGCCGGGATCCACCACATACTCAACCAGCGGCTGCTTGCGGGCCAGCCGCTCGGCGACCCGCGCCACCGCGGCCCGCTGCGCCGCATCGAGCTCCACGGCGCTGGTAGCCGTCACCTCGATTTGCCCCCGCGCATCTTCCACCCGCAAGGCATAGGCGCGCGACAACTGCGGCACGAGGCCGGCCCGGCCGTGCTCATTCATCACGTGCAGCGTGTTGAGCACCTGCTCGCTTAGCCGGCGGCGAAACATCCGCTCCAGGCTCTTGCGGCGCGTATCGGTGTCAACCGCCGAAGAGGTCATGAACGCGGCGAAGCCCGGCTCACACTCGTGCAGCTCGGCCAGTTCGCGCAGTTCGTCGCCGAACTCGTCAATGCGCTGGGCCTCCTGGGCCAGCGCAAACAGGGCCGCGGCGTAGACATCGGCAACGTCGATACCCTTGAGGATCTCGATCATACGCGGGCGACTCCCGGCAACATCTTCAGTTCAGACCGGTCTGCTCCATGCGGTTAAGCGATTCCGCGACCAGTTCCTGATGGTCGCCGGCCGACAGTTCTTTCTGGATAATGCGGCCGGCCACCTGCACAGCCAACTCTGCGGTCTGATCGTATATTTCCTTAACCGCGGTGTCCGTGGCGAGCTTGATCTCCCGGCGGGCGCGCTCCAGCATCTCCGCGGCCTCGCGCTTGGTCTCCTCCTGGATGCGCTGCCGCACGACGTTGCCGTCACGGCGGCCCTCCTCGACCAGCGCCGTGGCCTCCTGCCGGGCCCGGTCGAGCTGCGCTCGGTAGTCCGCCAGCAACTGCTCCGCCCGCGCCCGCTCAGCGCGGGCCGCCTCCAGCGACTCGCGAATCGTCCGCTCGCGCTCGTTCAGCACGGTCAGCAGCGGCTTCCAGCCAAACTTGCCCAGCACGCCGATCACGCAGATGAAGACGACCAGGGTGAAGATGAAGTTG
Source organism: uncultured Planctomycetales bacterium (assembly GCA_964647015.1). GTDB lineage: Bacteria > Planctomycetota > Phycisphaerae > UBA1845 > Fen-1342 > JAAYXS01. The sequence goes on from CAZYGM010000111.1 coordinate 4,864, forward strand.
CCGATGTCGGCGTTGAAGATGTCCGTGTCCCCGCCGCTTTCCGAGGCGCCGGCCGCGCCGGCCAGCGTCAACGCGCCGCCGATGGCCGCTAGCAGCGGGCGATTCAGGTTGAACACAAGGCTACTCCTTGCCGCGCACGGGCCCAGGCCGGATTCGGCCGCCGGCCCGCGCCGCACTCAACGCCTGAGCTAGAGGGCCATCAGGCACACCACGACCGCGAACAGCGTGGCGCCCTCGATCATCGCCGCCGAAACGATCATGGCGAAGTTGATCGGGCCGGCCGCCTCCGGCTGACGCGCCATCGACTCAACCGCACTGCTGCCAATGCGGCCGATGCCCGTGGCACCGCCCATGATGACCAGCGCGGCGCCGATGGCAGCGCCGATGGACTTGAGGCCGGCGTCGTAGGACGTGCCGCCGGCGGCGAGCGCTTCACTATGCGCCGCTTCCGCGTCGTCGGCCGGCTGGCCCAACGCCACGTCGGCGCCACCCAGCGCGAACCCCGCCAGGATGATCGTCAGGGCCGCGAGTGAACGAAGTTTCCTCATGATCCGTCCTTTCAGACACTGGTGCCGAGCGGTGGGGTGGCCCGACGGGTTACTCTCATTTCGCGCCATCGCGTATTCCAGCCTCGTGGCCCGTTACCCCACGTAGCGGGCATGGCGTTTGAACTCGGGTTGTGGTCCGACCGCGGCGGTTCAATGACCGTGACCAGCGGCGGATGCGGGCTCGTACTCATCCTCATGCGGCTCCTCGTGATGGATATTGACGGCCTGACCGATGAAGACCGCGCTGAGGAACGTAAAGATGAACGCGTGCAGAAAGGCCACGAACAGTTCCAGGAAGTTGATCGCCACGCTGCCCAGCAGCACCGGGATCGTGATGAGCATCCCACCCACCGCGCCCAGGCCGCCAAAGGCCATGCCGACGAAACCCAGCAGCACGGCCAGCATGATATGCCCGGCCACCATGTTCGCGAACAGACGCATGGCCAGCGCGAACGTCTTGGCCACCAGGCCGACCAGTTCCAGAATGGCAATGAAGACGTTCAGACCCTTGGGGCCCATGAGAAAGTGCCGGACGTAACCCATGCCATGCAGGCGTAACCCGTTGGCGACAATCATCACCAGCGTCGTGACGGCCAGCGCCCCCGTGACCATGATGTTGCCGGTGGCCGTGCCGCCCAGGGCGTGCCCCGGCACAAACGGCTTGCTCCAGTCGGCCAGCGGGATCATGCCCAGCACGTTGCACGTCAGAATGAAGAAGAACGCCGACCAGAGGTAGGGCAGAAAATGGTCCGCATACTTGCCCAGCGCCGGCTGGGCCACATGCGTGCGCAGCGCGTCGCAGATCCACTCGACCGCGTTACCCAGGCCGCGCGGCACCAGGCGGCCGATCGGGTCATTGCCCGCCCGGGCCCGGGCCGCCCGCGGAATCAGCCACGCCAGCAGCGCCGCCGCAACCAACTGCATGATGGCCTGGTTGCTGAGCAGCGTGAACCGGTCGAACGGCCAGAATCCGCCCAGGTGGAAATCGACCAGGCGATGTTGGACGACGTGCGTGAGCGGGTTGGCAGCGGCCAGCAGCATCTGAATCACGGCGCGGTCCTCTTTGCACGCTTCAGCATCCAGGTCACGCCGGCCGTGTCCACCGCCACCATGGCCAAGTAGCCGATGGCTGTCCAAGTTGCCAGCGCGATCTTGGACACCTGCCCAAAAAACAGGGCCAGAATCAGCAGCGTGAGCGTGAGCATGAAGCGAATTGCCATGCCGGTCAACACGCCGACCATCCGCTGGTGCTGCGGCCGACGCAGCGCCACGACCGGCGGCAGCAAGCCCGCCAGCCCGGCGGCCAGGGCAATGCTCATACCGACGAACATGGACCAGACGCCCGTATCTCCAGCCAGCGCCCGCGTGGGCGCATAGCCGACCGCGGATATCACCAGCACTACCAGCAGGCAGAGCAGGGCCAGACGCCACGCGGCGCTGACCGGTCGCAGGTCAGACTCGGGGACCATCTTCATCGCGGTCTTGCGGTCGTTTATCCTGGTCCTTCGCGCTATCCTCCTGGCTGAAGCGCCAAGCGTCGCGAAGAAAGTTATACATGCCACCCACAATTCCCAGGCCGGCCCCCACCAGCACACCCACCGGGTTCGTGTCGAAGCCGCGATCAAACCACCAGCCCAACAGCGTCAACCCGATTACGGCGGCCGCCAACTCAGTCCCGGCCGATGCCAAGCGCAGCAAGCTGCGGCGCGCCCGGTAGTCATTCGAATTGCGCCGTTGCATGCGCACCACGCCAACGTCCGCAATCCTCCTGGTGTGCAGGCGGCAACCTGGTCAGTCGGCAGGCCACACGCCCGGACAACTCACTGTCGCCGGCCCGAACGGACCGGCGAGTCCGCGACAGTAGTCCACCACGCTCGCCATCGTCAAGGGGGCGCCGGGTTAGCCGACCGTCGCTCTTCGCCCACAGCCGTCTGCAAACGCGCCGCCCACCGCCACCGTCCGGAAATGTGGCCCGCCAGACGCGCTGATTGCCCCCGCGGCACCTCAACCTCAGTCGTCACCCGACCGGCGCTGCGCTGCCTGCAGCTTCACCTTCAATGTCTGCTCCTGCCCGTCACGCCGGATCAGAATGTCTACCTCATCGCCCGGCTTCAACTCGCCCAGCAGCCGCATGTATGCGTAGATGTCCCGCACCTCGTCCGCACCAATCTTCATGATGCGGTCACCGCTCCTGAAGCCTGCCGCCTGCGCGGCGCCGCCATCCAGCACCGTGTCAACCAGCATGCCCGGCTCGCCGTCGCCGACCATGTCCGGAATGATCCCTAACCTGACGCGCATGCCCCGGCGTGTCGGCGGCTCGTCAGATTCGCGGGTAGCCTCGGCCGAAGCACGCTCCTTGCTCTCGTCAACCGCCGGCTTGGGCAGGTCCTTCAGTTCCGCATCGTCAGCGTGTGGTTCTGGCTCAGTAAACTCCGGCCCAGACTGCATTTGTGCGAGCTCCGCAACGATGCGGTGCCACTTGTCCAGAAGCAGCGCGGCCCCGTCGGCGTCGATCAGCCGCCATTCGTCCTCGGGCCGGTGATACTGCTGATGGACGCCAGTGAACGCGAACAGCGCCGGAATCCGTTGCTCAATGAACGGCGCATGGTCGCTGTTGCCGGCCAGTCCGCCGGCGGCCCGATAAGTAACTCCCGCCTCGTCGGCGGCCCGCGCCACCAGGTCGGGAAACTCCGCGGCCGTGCCCGTCCCGAAGACCACGTACTTGCCCTGCGATAGCCGCCCGATCATGTCGAAATTGACCATCGCCCGCACATCTTCAAGCGCAACCGTCGGATGCTCGACGAAGTGCCGGCTACCCACCAGCCCCATCTCCTCGGCGTCGAAAGCAATGAAGAGGACATTGCGGCGTAGCGGCGGCCCGGCCCGGATGGCCCGGGCCAGCTCGATGAGCGCGGCCGTCCCCGACGCGTTGTCGTCAGCGCCCGGGTGAATCACCGGCGACATGTCCTGGCGATCGAATTGCGGCGGCACGCGGCCGAGGTGGTCACGGTGCGCGCCGACGATGATCGTCTCCGTGGTGCTGCCGGCGCCCGGTACCATGGCCAGGACGTTTTCCGCGTTCAGCCAGTTGTGCTCGACGCCGGTGCGCAGTGTCACCGTAAGGCCCAAATCGCGCGACAGCGGCTTGCGCTCGCGGTCCAGTTGCTCAACCAGCGCCGTGAGATCGGGCTGGCCGGCCTGAGCCAGGATGGCGGCGGCCAGTTCCCGGCTGACATGCACCATCGGCAGGGGAAACGTCTCGACCGTGCGATAGGGGTCGAACGGAAGCAACTCGTCGCGATCGGGGTCGCGATTGGGCGGGTTGACGATCAGCAGCGCCTTGGCGCCCGCGCGGGCCGCCACGCGGGCCTTGCGGTAGAAGATGGCGTAGCGCGAGGGCGTCGCACCGCCGAACTCCGCCGCCGGATCCTCGGCCTTCGGCTCATAACGCAAGATCAGCAGGACCTTGCCTTCGGCGTCGAAGTCGGCGTAATCGTCGTAGTCGAACGCGTCGGCCCGTACGCCGTAGCCGGCGAAGGCCAGCGGCCCCGCGACATCGCCAAGTTCAGTGAATGGGAACGGTATCCAGTCCTTGCCGACCTGCCATTGTCGCTCGATGCCGCTGATTTCCAGGGCGGCGTTCGCCTCGATGAGCCGCTTGCCCTTGCGCACCTCGAAAGGCTGCGTCCAGCCACCGTTCTCACCGGCCGGCTCACAGCCGGCAGCCTCGAACTGCCGAATCAGGTACTGAGCCGCCAGGGCCGCCCCGGGGCTGCCGGCCAGCCGACCTTCCAATTCCTCACTCGCCAGGTACTTCACGTGTTCGAGATAGCGTTCGGGTGCGAAGAGCCGGGTCCGCACCGCTTGTTCGGTGGCGGTCTGGGCTGCCACCAGCGGCACGAACATGAGGGCCAGGCCGGCCAGTACTAACAAGCCCCGTCGCTTCAATGGCATCTCCTGCCTCCTGGTTGGCGTGCCGGCGGCGGCACTGTGCCGGAGTGTATCCGCCATTGACAGCACGTCCAGCCGCCGCCAACCCGGGCCAGCAGGCGCGCAAGTGGTCTCCGCCGGACCGCGTTCGACGCTAACTGCCGCCAGAAACCAGCAATTCGTGAGTGTTTGTGCAGCCGTCAGGCCAACCAGTGCCGCAGGCCGGCATAGGCGAGGATCGCCAGGACTACAAGGTCATACACAATCACCGCAAGCACCGCGAGGACCACCGCCATCCACAGCGAAGTCGAGAGCGGCCGCGCCTTGAAACGCCGCGCCACCGAAAGCGGCAGGTTGAAGAACGTGTCGAAAACGATGTGTTCCGGCAAGCCGCCGCGCTCACCGAAAACAGGAATGAGCCGCACGGCGCCGGTGGCCCAGCGGCCGGCCAGGAAGCGCGCCAGCGCGGGGTCGTGCGCGACCATCTGCAACGGGAAAGCCAGGTAGCCGATCACGTGCAGGAACGAGATCGGGGCGGCGATGTAGTAGTTGCGGACGTCCCGTTCGCGGATCATCAGGTACAGCACGAAGAACCCACGTGCCAGCGAGCCGGGTGAGATCGGCATGAGCTGAATCAGGGCTGCCGCCGCGGTTCCGGCTGCCATCGCGGTCGGCCAGCCCGCCTGATGGTAGGACAGGTAGTAAGCGACCACCGCGGCCCCCACCAGCACCATCGTCACCTGCGTGATCGGCACCGTGCAGATATGCACCCCCAGGCACTTCAGGTACTTCTGGATGTACGGGTCCTTGACCTGCCCGGAGATCTTCTGCGCCTCCGCGTCCGTCAACATACCCTCGGCATGACCCAGCCGCACCTGCTCGAGCAGCCACTGCTCGCGAAACTCCGGCAGCCGCAGCATGTTGAGCACAAACTGCACCTTCTCACGCAGCAGTTGCCAGGCGTAGCGCGGCTCCGCGATGGCGCGGTGCCACTTGGCCGGCAGCCAACCCAGCGCCAGGCGCTGGAGCCAGTAGCGCACCGGGCGATTAACCAGCCGGCGGGCGCGCTCGTCTGACAGGCGACCGCGTCGATGCCACTTGACCAGCGTTTCAATGCGTGCCCCGCGCATGGCCCGCCACAGGTAACGCCCGCTCGTCAGCGCGCGCCACACGTGTGCACGCCGCTGCGCGTGCCCCCACATGCTCAGCACGAAGCCGCCCAGCAGCGGCACCAGG
>CAZYGM010000112.1:0-10569 GCA_964647015.1 uncultured Planctomycetales bacterium
GACGCTGGATTACCCAGTGGGACACTTGGAGCCGTATCGGCTCCAGAGCGGTGTAGTTGCCAACCGCAGTCGCGAGGCGGCGGTGGTATACGAAGAATTGGTGTACGTGGAGGATGCCGCGTGGATTCGCTTGTACTTCGAGCGCGTTGACCTGGGGCCGGGCAGCACCATCCGCATGACCAGCGTGGCGGATGGCGAGGTGCAGGAGTTGGACGCCGCCGGGATAGCGATGTGGAGTAACACGTCGGCGTACTTCAACGGCGACACGGTGATCGTGGAATTGGTGGCTGGGCCGGAGACCGCGCGCAACGAGGTTGCCCTGGACCGGGTAGCGGTTCAGATCGCGCCCGCGGGGCGCGGACCGTGTGCGGCTGATGACTGCGGTATCTGTGGTTCGGATGATCGCGTGCCGTCCAACGAGTTGTGGTCGTGCCGAATCGTGCCGGTTGGCTGTTCGGGCGCCGTATACAATACGCAGAGTTGCGTGGTGTCGGCCGGGCACTGTGCCGGCGCGTGGAACCATGTCGTGCAGTTCAATGTGCCCGATTCGAATCCGGACTGCTCATACAATCATCCGCCGGTGGCGGACCAATTCCCGGTGACGGCCCATCAGTATAACAACGGCGGTCCCGGCTTCGACTGGGCCGTCATGAAGACCGGCACGAACAACCTGGGGCAGACGGCCTTTCAGCGCTACGGCGAGTACCGCCCGATCCGGCAATTTGCCGTGTCGGCGGGAAGTTCGGCCGAGGTCTGGGGTTATGGCGCGGACAATGGCGATCCAACGCTGAGTGGAACACAGCAATACAGCTCCGGCAGCGTTGTGGCGCGCTTCAGCACCTACTACACAATCAACGCGGACGTCACGTACGGCAACTCGGGGTCGGGGCTGATCCACAACAACGAGATAATCGGCATCGTGACGCATTGCACTGTTACATGCCAGAATGTCTGCACGCGCGTGGACCTGGGCGCGTTTGTGGAGGCCCGTGAGGCGCTTTGTCCGGAGGACGCAGGCTACTGCGAAGCCGGATCGAGTTCGACGTCGTATGAACACATCACCAATGTGACGGTCGGTGACATCGACCACTCGAGCGGCTCTTCCGGCTACGCCGACTACACGTACATCTCCACCAACATGGAGGCTGGTGAGAGCTATCCGATCACGGTCACGCTCTATTCCCAGTGGTCTTCGGACATCGGCGGACTGTGGATCGACTGGAACAACGACGGCGACTTCGATGACGATGGCGAGACCATCACGACGGCCTGGACGGGAACCGGTCCATACGAAGCCATCATCACGGTCCCGCCGGGCACGACCACGGGCAGCAAGCGTATGCGTGTGCGCGTGCAGGACGGCGCCTATGATCCCACGCCGAGCCCGTGCGGCACCACCTCCTATGGCGAGGTGGAGGACTACACGATCAATGTCATCGTGTTTGTCGACACGCAGCCGCCGACCCCTAACCCGCTGCAGTTCCTCTTCCTGCCGCATCCGCTCAGCACCAGCGAAATCAGCATGACGGCGGTGACGGCCGTGGACGACACACCACCGGTCACCTACCAGTTCAACTTCACGGGCGGCGGCATGGGCGGAGTCGGTACCAACTGGCAGGAGTCGACCACGTACGTGAACACCGGGCTCGTGCCCAATGAGAACTACTCGTATCGCGTGCGGGCGCGCGACTACGCTCCGATTCCGAACGTTGGACAATACTCCACGGTCTCGACGACCGCTACGCATATCGAGACCCCGACCGGCGTCGGCTTCGGACCGGTAACGAGCGACTCGATCGAGCTCGCCGCAGGCGGCACGCTCAGCCGTCTGACCACCGGAAGTTCCGGTGTCTACTTCGACTCGACGACTCCGGGCGTCGGCGGCATTAACGAATGGATACAGAGCCCGACCGACGTCGCGACGGATCTCAGCCCGGACACGCTCTACACTTTCCGGGCCAAGGCCCGCAATCGCAACGAAATCGAAACGGAGTACAGCCCGTCCAGCAGCAAGGCCACGCTCGCGGCCGTGCCCGCTGCACCGCTGTTGAGCAATCCCACCACCAGCACGTTGGATCTGGACGTTGCACCGGGCAGCAACCCGAGCTGGACGCTCTTCGCCATTCGCTGCACCGCGACTGACCCGGCCGATCCTTCCTGGGAAGGACGCCACGTAAGCACGGCCGGCGAACCTGTGGCGTTCGCCGTCTGGCAAACCGCTGACGACTGGGGCGCGCTCACCGTCAGCGGGCTGCAGCCAGAGACCGCGTACACGTTTGCGGTCAAGGCCAGGAACCAGGATTTCATCGAGACGGACTTCGGCCCTGAGGCGACAGCTTCCACAACGGAAAGCGCCTTCGCACCGGGTGACTTGAACTGCGACGGGCTCATAAATGCGTTCGACATCGACCCGTTCGTGCTGGCCCTGACCGACCCGGCCGCCTACGCCGCCCAGTATCCCGATTGCGATTACATGCTTGCGGATATCAACGGCGATGGCTTGGTCAACGCGTTCGATATCGACCCCTTCGTCGTGCTCCTTACCGGCGGCGGGCGATAGTGGTTCCAGTTGGTCCGGCTCGAGAATGAGCGGTCCCTTACACACGCCGGGCAGCGTCACTTCAAGTGCGACGGTGCCCGGCGCCATCGAGCGGCTTGGCGTGGCGCTGGTCACGGCGGGCGCTGGGAACGTCCGCGCCGTCGGCCGAGCGCGGATGGGGGTCGTGATTTTTCGTGGATATTTGCGGCCGATATGGTTATTCTGGCAGTGAGCGGCGACGCACGGGCGTGCAGTGTCCGGCCGCGCCAGGCTACCGGGCACGCCCGTGGAGTACCGGCGCTCAAGCTGCGGAACCCGCCCCCACCGGCCAACCGATCTGGTCGCGCGTGATCGGCGGCGGCGAACACGATGATGGCTGTAACAGGCTTGGTCTCTTCGGCAACCCGCGAACCGGCAGACGCGACGCCGCGCGCCGGCCACGCGCCATGCCGACGAAGACAGGCGAGTACTTCTTACCCAAAAGGAGATTGAAGATGCGCTGGTTGCTGAGTTTGGTTATCGGGGCGGTGGTGACCTGCTCGACGGCTGTCGCGGCCGTCGATGCCGTGCGCGCCCTCGAACGGTTCCAGAACACGCATCCCCAGGTGCGCATGCATGAAGATAACGGGCGCATCACGCGGGTATATGGGCAGCCGTTCAGCACCGGGTGGTCGGCTGAGGCTAGTGCCGCGACCTTCGTCAACGAGCACGCCAGTGTGTTCGGCGTCAAAGCCGCGAACCTCCGGCCGGGCAACACATTCAACGACGTGCTCGTGCAGCCCGTTGGTTATGACCGCGAAACCGGCGATTATCGCTTCATGTTGGTCTACTACGCGCAGGAGCTTGACGGGCTGCCCGTCTACGGGGCTGACTTGCGGCTGCTGCACCTGAATACGGACGGGTATCCACTGGCGCTGGCGGCGGCGAATCTGCGAGCACTGGGCGACTTCTCGGTGCCGGCGGGTGCGACGGCGCGGGCGCCTGGCGACATCGGGCGCGCTCAGGCCGTGGCCGCGGCCCGCGAGGTCATGCGCCGCGAGTACCCAGTCGAGGTTGCCGGCCCGGTCAGTTTCACGCCTGCACGTTACGTCATCTGGGCCGGGCTTGACGACCGGCCCGCCGCCCCGCGCCTGGCAGTCACGTTTGAGGCGGATAACGGGCTGCGCGGCACATCCGAAGCCGGCGCCTGGCGCTTCGTCGCCGACGCGGCCACCGGCGAGATTCTGCACGCCGAAAGCCTCATCATTTTCAGCCAGGTTTCCGGCAACGTGGCCGGCCTGGCAACGGAGGCGCACGTGGCCGAGCAGTGCGGCGACGAGATTCCCTTCGCCATGCCCTATGCTTTCGTGCAGGCTTCCAGCGGCCAGACAACCTACGCCGACGCCAACGGCGATTTCACGATTTCGTTCTCGGGCGGGCTGGCTGCCGTGCTGACCTCGTACATGTACGGCCAGTATTTCGCTGTCACCAACGACGCCGGTGACGAGGAAGAACTGACGATCCAGGTAATGCCCCCAGGGCCCGGCCAGTTCATGCATAATGCGGATAACGATGACCCGCTCGTCCGCGCCCAGATCAACGGCTACGTGCAGGCCAACATCGTGCGCGACTTCGCGCTAGCACAAAACCCGGCCTACCCCACAATCTCCACGCAGACGGAAATGGCGGTCATTGTCAACCGCACCGACGGCTACTGTCCGGGCAACGCCTGGTATGACAGTTGGGATTATTCGATCAACTTCTGTCAGGCGGGCAGCAGCTACACCAACACTGCGTTCTCGTCGGTCCTGCACCATGAGTACGGCCACCACCTGGTCCAGGTGGGCGGCTCGGGTCAGGGGCAGTACGGCGAGGGCATGGGTGACTCGATCGCCGTGGCGATCTCCGACCAGCCTAAGCTGGCCATCGGCTTCTATGCCGCCGACTGTGTGGACGGACTGCGGACGGCCGACAACGACCATCAGTACCCCTGCAGCGGGGCGATTCACTACTGCGGCAACCTGTTGTCCGGCTGCGTGTGGAGCATTCGCAACGAGCTGATTGTGACTGAGCCGGATGACTATCTGGACATCCTGTCCTACCTGGTGGTGAACTCGATTCTGCTGCACACCGGCACGTCCATCACGCCGCAGATCGCGATCGACTTCCTCGTCCTGGATGACGACGACGGCGACATTTACAACGGGACGCCGCATGCCGTTGAGATATGTGCGGGTTTCGCCGCCCACAGCATGGATTGCCCGCCGATCGATTTCGCCCCCGTGCGCTTCCTGTACCCCGAAGGGCGACCCGAGATGGTGCCACCGGGACAAATGACGACTTTCCCAGTCCACGTCATGCCGGGCATCGCCGAGCCGGAGCCCGGCTCCGCCCAGATTCACTATCGCCTGAACGATGACGGTGCCTGGGTAAGTGAGGATCTGCTTGAGACCGCCCCGCATGAGTACCTCGCCGCGCTACCCGGCGCCTCGTGCGACAGCAGCTTCCAGTACTACTTCAGCACCACCGCGACCGGAGTCGGAACGGTAACCCACCCCACCGGCGCCCCCGCCGATCACTTCTCCGCCCTCGTAGCCACCGGAATCGTGGTTGTCTTCGAAGACGATTTCTCGACCGACAAGGGTTGGACCGTCTATGCCGGCGCCGACGTCGGAAACTGGGAACGCGCACAGCCGCAGGAAGTCGTCTACGTGAGCACCGTAACCCAGCCGGGCATGAACAACATCCCCAGCCCGACTTGGTGCTACGTAACCGGGCCACTCGCCGGAACCGGCGGCGGTGCATATGACGTGGACGGCGGCCCAACGATCCTCACATCCCCCGCGTTCGATCTGGCTGGCACGGACGGCTGGGTCAGCTACTGGCGCTGGTACCACCAGGGTACCATATGGGATGATGAGTTCCTCGTTCAGGTGTCCAACGACGACGGCGCCACCTGGACCACCGTCGAGAGCATCGACGACCGTGAGACCTGGACGTTCGTTGAGTGGCGCGTCGGCAACTACGTGGCGCCCACCAGCCAGGTCCGCGTCCGTTTCCATGCCGACGATACGCCGAATAACTCCCTGGTCGAGGCGCTGGTCGATGACTTCCAGGTAACGCGGATCGAGTGCATCGATCCGGGCTACCTGCTCGGCGACCTGAATTGCGACGGGCTGGTCAACGCGTTTGATATTGACCCATTCGTCCTCGCGCTGACTGACCCGGTTGCCTACGCCGCCCAGTTCCCCGAGTGCAGTTACCTGTTGGCGGATATTAATGGCGACGGCATGGTGAATGCATTCGACATCGATCCGTTCGTGCAGTTGCTGACCGGCTTCTAGAGCAGCGGTCGGCTTGAATCGAATTTGAGCGGGACGGGGCGTCGTGGCTGGAAGGCTGCGGCGCCCCGCGTCTTATGACGAACCACCCGCCCCGTTCCAGTAGGCACCGCCCACGCCCTCTGATCAGTGGACGTTGATACTTCGTGTACCTTGAGTGAACCCTTTCGACGCGCCGCAGTACCCATTCCGCTTCAGCCGTCCCCGGGTCTGGCGATGCGCCTGCCGCTCGCCACGGCAACTCGTCAGCGAGCCGGCGCAGCAGCCCGTCTCACGGGCCCCCGCCCAGCGCCCACCCAAAGATCAAGACGCAAACCCCCGCAACAGGACCAATAAAAAGGCCCGGCGTGGTCAGGGGATAAACCACGCCGAGTCCTCTAGGCTCCCCGTGTTCTGCGGCCAAATCTTTGTCTGTACGTCACTTACGGACTAAGAGGCCCTGCTACGTGGCCACAAAGCGCTCCTTGTGAGCGCGCCACGCCTGGCAATCCTCAGGATCCGTGCAACATACGTCGCAAATATGGTCGTAGAACACGTCAGGTGCCAGTCCGATGGCACGGCGGAGGGGACATTTCAGGGCAATACGAGGCCGCGTGGTGGAAGTGCCTGTCAGCAACGACCTTATGTACACCTGGTTGCGGCCGGCCGGACACCTCATCTCCGCATTGAGCTTCTGCTCAAGCTGAGTCAGATTCCCCGTCAGCTCCTCCGGAGCCAACGGAGGTCCGAACGCTTCATGCACCTTCATACTCTTCAGCAATCCTCTCGGCGGCCAACCCATGGGTCTACTCCTTCCATTCAGGTGGCGTGAGCCGGTGCCGTCCCGCACCTGCTCACGGGGCCTGAGCGTTCTGGCTACGCCGCAGACCGCCTGGCTACCGCGCCATGCCCTGGCCCGCCACGTGGCAGGCGCAGCAGAATCAGCGCGGGGGATAGTCGATTAGTTGTTAAATGGGGAGATCATCGCCTAACCGAACCGTCCACAGACAGAAAGCCTGCGGGGCGATTCAGCGCCGCTCGCGCAACGAAATTCGTTGTCGGCGGCGTTCGGTGGCGATGATGAAAAGCTGCGAATGAAACAAGAAGCTCGAACAGAATAAAGCGAATCAGTGGATGAATATCTCCACCTTTGCCGTCCACATACAATATAGCACATTCCCCCGGACTCCGCCAGGGGTAAATCGACCATTATTCAGATTCGTAACCGTGGAGATGGGCCCGGTGCCATGCCCATGCCGACGCCACGATCGCCTCAATGCTCGTGTACTTCGGCCGCCAACCGAACTTGCCGCGCAGCTTATCGGAATTAGCATAGAGCGCCGGGGGATCGCCTGCCCGCCGAGCCGTAGTCTCCTCCGGAATCTCGTGCGCGGTCACGGAACGCGCCGCAGCTATGACATCCAATACGCTCGTTCCCGCGCCCGTGCCGACGTTGAACGCCTCAGTAGACCCCTCTTCAAGACGTTCCAGGGCCAGAAGATGTGCCTCAGCCAGATCGTCCACATGGACGTAGTCGCGGATACAAGACCCGTCCGGCGTCGGATAGTCGCAGCCATACACCCGAATCTTGTCGCGTTGCCCCAGCGCCACCTGCAGCACCAGTGGGATGAGGTGGATCTCCGGCGAATGATCCTCGCCCAGCGTTCCGTCCGTTGCCGCGCCGGCCGCGTTGAAATAGCGCAGCGGAACCGCTCCCAACCCCCACGCCGCCGAACAGTCTTCCAGCATGCGCTCCACAAACAGCTTCGACGCTCCATACGGGCTGATTGGATTTCTGGGCTGATCCTCGGTCAGCGGCAGCTGCTCCGGCACGCCATACACCGCACACGAGCTGCTGAATACAAACCGGCGCACGCGGCCCGTCTTGAGGCACTCGAGCAGGTTGAGGGTATTGGCGACGTTGTTCCGATAATAACGCAGCGGCTCACCCACTGACTCACCAACATCCAGATACGCCGCGAAGTGCATGGCCGCATCGAATTGCCCCGGTCGCAGCAGTTCGGTGAGCTTCCCGATGTCAGCCAGATCGCCATGGACGAACGAAGCCTCAGGATCGACCGCGGCCCGGTGGCCGGCCGACAGGTTGTCGTAGACCGTCACCTCGTGTCCGGCCGACACCAGCCGCTTGACGCAATGGCTGCCGACGTACCCCGCTCCACCGGTAACAAACACGCGCATCGAGTTTCTCCCGAGCGATGACCAAGCCGTCAGCGTCGCCCGCGGTCGGACGACTACTGACGGCATCATCGCCGTCGGCCGATCGGCGTCAACTATCCGTGGTCACAAGCCTGGGATTCGAGTTGCCGGGCTGGCAGCCGGCCACTTCAAAACGCGGCCGGTTGCGGTTACAAGCACGCCAGCGCGCCGCAGTTTGGGGCGCCGAAGATACCGTGAGCGAGGTTGCAGTAATGGTCAAGCCTGTGCCGGCCGCCGGCGCGCCGGTGGCGGTCCCGCCACTGAACCTGGTGGCCAACTTTGCCGACGTGCGTGAAGAGATTCTCAGCGAATTGGCGGAAGTCGCGGCTTCCGGGCAGTACGTGCTGGGGCCGAAGGTGTTGGCGTTCGAGCGCGCCCTGGCCGAGTACTGCGGGACGCGCCACGCCGTCGGCGTCTCATCGGGCACCGACGCTCTGCTCGTCGCGCTGATGGCGCTGGGAATCCGTCCCGGCGACGAGGTCGTCGTGCCGGCGTTCACATTCTTCGCAACGGCCGGCGTGGTGGCGCGGCTGGGCGCGCGGCCCGTGTTCTGCGACATCGACCCACGCACCTACAACATCGACGTGGCTGATATGGCCGCGCGACTCACACCGCGGACGAAGGCCATCATCCCCGTGCATTTATATGGCCAACTGGCCGACATGCCGGCGCTGCTGGACATCGCGCGCCAACGCAAGCTCCCCGTCATCGAGGACGCCGCCCAGGCCATTGGGGCCACGGCCGCAGACGGCACGCGCGCCGGCGCATTCGGCACGTGCGCAGCGCTCAGCTTCTACCCCACCAAGAACCTTGGGGCCCTGGGCGATGCCGGCGCCGTGCTGACCAACGACGACGAACTCGCCGAACTGCTCGTCAAGCTGCGCATTCACGGCAGCGGCCACACCTACTACCACGAGCGTGTCGGCGGCAACTTCCGCATTGATCCAATCCAGGCCGCCGTCCTGACCGTCAAGCTCAAGCGGCTGGAGCGTTGGACGGAAGAGCGGCGCAGCCGGGCGGCCCGCTATGGGCAACTGCTGACGGCGGCCGGCGTGGTCCCCGAGCATGTTGAGCTGCCCCAGGAGCTAACCGGACGGCACGTTTACCATCAATACGTCCTGCGCGTGCGGCGGCGCGACGAGTTGGCGGCGTATCTTAAGGAACGCCGAATCGGCTGCGGCGTCTACTACCCGCTCCCGCTGCACCTGCAAACTTGTTTTGCCGACCTGGGCTACAAGCCGGGCGATTTCCCCCAGTCGGAGGCCGCGGCCGCGGCCGTGCTGGCGCTGCCAATCTACCCGGAACTGACCGAGCAGCAGCAGAACGCTGTCGTAGACTCAATTGCCGCCTTCTACCGCTAGTCTGCCCGGGCTGTGTCGCCGGCTCGTCGTCCGCCGCGGCGGGCGGTGGTTTGGCCGCTGGGCCGGGCCACCCCGGCGCGCGTCTGCTTGGCCTCGTACATGGCGGCGTCGGCCAGCTTCAGCAGTTGCTGCCACGATACGGCGTTGTGGGCGTGCCGGCCGGCAATGCCCACCGACAAGCCCGGACGCGGCTCGACTTGGTCCAGCAGTCGCGCCCGCTGCAGAAACAGGTTGCGGATCCGCCGGATGACGTCACTAGCTTCATCCATGCTCGTGTCCGGCAGCAGGATCAGGAATTCGTCCCCACCCAGGCGGGCCGCCAAGTCGGTTGACTTCCGCACGGTCCCCCGAATCAGTTCGCCGAGGAAGGCGAGCAACTCGTCGCCAGCGTGATGACCCAGCGTATCGTTGAGGTGCTTGAAATTGTCCAGGTCGAGCACGGCGGCGACCAGCTCCCGACCGTCACGCTGCTGCTGCTCGAACTGGGCGGGCAGCTCACGCTCCAGCGTCCGGCGGTTGGCGAGGCCGGTGAGCAGGTCCGTGCCCGCGGATTGCTCCGCCTGCCGCAGATCGCGGCTGATCTGGCGCGTCTGAGCGTCCACACGCTCATTCAGCGAGCGGCGCAGGTCGTGGGCCTCGCCCTGCCACTGCCGGACGTCAGTCAGCGCCTGGTGCAACGCCTGGCCGAGTACGCGCAGCTCCTCCGGCGTGTCGTCGTGCACCGCTTCCGCCCAGCCCTCGAGGAGCGTGCCGCGGCGCTCGACAAGCTGGGTAATCGGCCGCTGCACCGTGCATTGGAACCACGCGAACGCCGCCGCCAGCCCGAGGACCGCCAGGCATATCAGGCCGGCCACGAAGAGCGGCGCGCTGCTCGGCCCGGCAGTGTCGAGGTCCACCACGGCCGCCAGGACCCGGCCATCCGGCTGGGGGACCGTCAGCAGGGTGAAACGCTGGGACTGTCCGGCGGCCAGTCGCAGCGGGGCCGATTGCGGGCCGCGGGCGTCAAATTGAATCTGATCCAGGAGTTGCGTCAGCGGCAGGTCGGTGCGCCGCCGAAATTCCAGACCGGTACGATCCTGGTTGAACACTCCCGCCCAACGGACGCGCAACTCCTGCTTGGACAGCCGGGTCAGCCACTCGTCATAGACCGTTG
>CAZYGM010000113.1:0-10557 GCA_964647015.1 uncultured Planctomycetales bacterium
GAGCGTTGGCGCGCCCGTGTTCACGCCGGCGGCGCCGTTCCTGCCGTTCGTCGGCCTTGACGGCGACGGTATTGGCGGGTTGGCCATGCCGCCGCTGGCCGTCTGGGGCTCGGATGTCCTGCTGGGAACGATGACGTTCCCGCTGCTGGGCCTGGGCACGACGGTGGTCGGCTTCGGCGATGACTATCCCGAAGATCTGACTGAAGGCTTCGCGCTCACGGGCATTGGCGAGTTCGCGACCGTCCAGTACTTTGGCGGCGAAATCGTCGTTGTTCCCGAGCCGGCCACGCTGGTTCTGCTGGCGCTTGCCGGTCTGGCCTTTCGCCGGCGCTAGGCATCGTTGCACCACGGTCGTGAGCGCTAATGGCGTTTGCGGCGGTGGGTGCTAGGAGATCGACAGGCCGCGCTTCGGCTATAGCAGCCGAGGCGCGGCCTTCTTATGCGCTGCGAGGTGCGGGTGTGTCTGTCGGGGGCGATAGTGGCAGACCGCGGCATCCCGCCGACGGGCGAGGGTTCGGGTCGTTGTCCGTCCTGTAATATTTGGCGTGCACCGGTCCGGCGACCGGCGGGCAATATCGGTCTAAGGTTGAACTCGGGCGTTGGGTGCGGTAGACTTGAGCCGTCAGCGAAGCGGTTTCTCGCCAGTCCTCCACACGAGGTGCCGCGGTGTCCGCCTGCCCGCGGTGAGCGAGGTAGTCAGAGGCGTCTGCGACGTTCAACATCGGCCACCGGGGGGCCGACGATATTGCTGTGGCGAACGTCATGGGCCGTCGATGTGGTCTTGGCGCGCTGAGCCCGAGGGCTTCGGTGCGGGGAGAGAAGATTCGCGGGAACTCGACGGGCAGTCCGGCGCAGCGCTCGGGCTGGCCCGGCGGCTGGGGACAAATGAGAAAGGGCAGTGGCATGTTCCGGATGCTCAGTGTGATCGCAGCGGCGTTTTGCCTGACGGCGGGGTCTCAAGCGAGTTGGTTTCTGGCCAATGAGCAACTGATCGACGGCAGTGGCAGCGCGTCCGGCCTCTGGTCGGGTTCGATTGGCTACGTGGTCGGCCTGAATGGAGCGGTCTGGTATTACGACGGTGAGGCGACGGGGCATGTTTTCGGACCTTCGACGGCGAGCTACGATCCGTCGCACGCGAATGGGGTGGTGGCATGGCGCAACTACACCTCGACGAGCGGGCGCAACGACATTTACATGTGGGACGGGGAGGGGGTGTGGAATATCAGCAGCTCGCCGGCGCTAGACGCGAATGTCTCCGTCGGGAGCAATGGCGACCTGCTGTGGAGCCGCGCGCACACGTCCCTGTGGTACTACGATGCTTCTGAGGATCGGGCATTCGCGCTGGGGGTGTCGGGTTGTCGGCCGTCGCTGTATGTCCGTGAGGACGGGGTGGCTACTTACGCGTATCAGGATGCGAGCACGCAGCAGGTGAAGTACTTCGACGGCACGACGACCCACGTTGTGGGGGATGGGGCGAGCTTCGGCGCCTACCCGTCGGTATGGGACGGGGCGGTTGCCTGGATCGGTCAGGGCGCGGGCTATCTCTTCGACAGTGCGGAACTGTATTACTGGAAGGATGGTGTGACCACGCGTGTGACCAACGACGACGCGGTCAACGGCATTCCTGACGAGAGTCCGAAGGTGTGGAACGACATGGTGGTGTGGGTGCGGTCGCCGGTCGGTCCGTTCTCGGCGCGGCTGTTCCTATGGGCCGGCGGCGAGATTATACAACTGAACAGCGCGGGGCGCACGCCGAGCTTCCACGGTGGGCAGGTGACCTGGGTTGACGGCGGGCTGCATCTGGCGGATCTCGTGGCGCTGGGGGCGTGTTGCGATATGGACGGTGGGTGTACGCAGGAGTTGGAGGCGGATTGCGTCGGCGTCTGGGCGGGGGCCGGCACGGAGTGCGACGCCGACTGTGACGGTGACGGGGTCGCCGATGCGTGCCAGTTGGCCTGGGGTTGGGCAGAGGATTGTCAGCCCAATGGCGTGCCGGACCATTGCGATATTGCGTCGGGCTTCAGCCAGGATCTGAACGGCAACGGCATTCCGGACGAGTGCGAGCACTACGAAGTGGGCGATCTCAACTGCGATGGGCTTGTGAACGTCTTTGACATCGACCCGTTCGTGTTGGCGCTCACGGATCCGGCGAGCTATGCCGAGGCATTCCCCTGGTGTGACCTCATGAACGGCGACATCAACGGCGACGGCCTCGTCAACGTCTTTGACATCGACCCGTTTGTGATACTGCTGACGGGGGGCTTCGCCGCGTCTTCGGGCGGCTGAATTGCGAAGGCGTGAATGATTCGTTCGAGATTGCAGCCTTGGGGAGATGCTGTCCGGTGGGGCGTGCGCGTGGGCCGGCGTGGCGGTCGTCGCGCTGCGCGGGCGGACGTCGGTCGCCGGCATGGCGTCCCGGGGGGCTGGCCGCGGGAATGCCGGCCCGGCGCTGCTGTGCTTGATTGTGCGACGGCGGGTGTGCGTCCCAATAGCCGTTAAGACGCCTCGATGGCTCCAGACTTCATGCTCCCTGTGGCCGTCCGGGAACGCCGCCGGCGGGCGGCGTTCCCGGGGCACAAAACTGGCCGCGGCTATATGCCTGTGAGCAGCAGCACGAACGGGTCGATGTCGAAGGCGTTGACGAGGCCGTCGCCGTTGATGTCGCCGTTCAGGTAGTCGCAGTCCGGGTACTGGGCGGCGTAGGCGGCCGAATCAGTCAAGGCCAATACGAACGGGTCGATGTCGAAGGCGTTGACGAGGCCGTCGCAGTTCATGTCGCCGGGGCCGAACAGGCTGCACGACAGCTCGTAAATGCGCAGCGCATCAACGGCCGCCTCGGTGATCGAGTTGTTGGGCGTGTCGTCGGCCGTGAAGCGAATCCGCGTTTGGGCTGAGGGCGTCACGAAGTCCGCCAGGTGGAACTCGGCCAGCACCCAGCCGTCGGCGTGCGCGGCGCTCTCGATCAGTGTCCAGGTGGCGCCGCCATCGGTGGACACCTCGACGTCCAGGAAGTCCTCCTCGGCCGGGTAGCTCCCGGCGTCGTCACAGGTGAGCCAGCGGGCGTAACTGAGGATCGGATCGGCGGCGCTGCTGAGGTCGATCAGGGGCGAGGTCAGGTACGTGGGGCCCCAGTCAACGTCGGAGTTGCAGGTCAACGGATTGTTCTCGGTCAGGTAGCATTGCCCCGAGCCGTCGTAGTCGGTGGGCGGATCGCCGCGGTTGCAGTTGACGGGCACGCCGCGCTCCCACTGGCCGCCGGTCAGACTGGGATCGCTGACCACGGTCCAGCCCAGGTCGCTCTCGAAGTCGTCGGCGAAGTGGACCGTCACCGTGGCCACGGTGGCCGTGTAGAGGGTGGCGGGGGCGTCGGCGGGGCTGGTGATAACGGTGCCCTGGTCGCCGGTGGCGCTGAAGTAGAAGGCGGGCGTGTCGTCGCAGCCGGCGGGCGGCAGGACCGCCTCGTAGAGCTCGTTGCCCAGCGGGGTCAGCGGCGCCGTGAGCCAGTTCTCACCCTCGTAACAGTAGTGCAGCGTGCCGCTGTCAGGGAGGTAGCTCTCGGCGCCGGGACTGATCTGGACCGTAATGGCGGTCGGCTGGCCGGGCGCGAGGAACTCGGGGGTGCCGTCGGGCAGGCTGATCGTGAGCGCCCGGTCGGCCGGAACATGCATGACGATGCAGTGCAGCGCGCCGGCCGCCTGGATGATGCTGGAGCAGTCGAGCTGGTGAATCACCTTGTCCGGCATGGCAGCCTGGAAGACCGAAAGTGCCACGGAGTCGTTGGCGTGGTTGAACTTGGACATGAACACCTGGTCGTTCAGGATGACGGCGTTCGTGTAGGTGTAGTGCGTGCCGCCGGAACGCCAGCCCGGCGTGCGGTAGACGGTGTAGCCGCGGGCGGTGAGGTCGGCGACGGCATTCTCGGTGATGGTGTACGGCTGGCCGTCGGAGGCGGAATACTGGCCGATGATGATCTGGTCGTCGCCGACCGGGAGCATCCACATGTCGATGTGCTGCGTGGAGTCGAACGAGGTTGGGAAGCCGGGATAAATGGTGAGGTCCACGCCCTGGTAGGCGGCGTACAGGGCCTTGACGCTATCCGCGGTGTGGCCGGGGTTCTCCGTCAGGATGAGGGAGGTCATGAAGGCGTCGCCGTTGGAGAAAAGGTGGAAGTTTCCGCCGCCGTGCGTGAGGGGGATGTCATACTGCGGAATGCCCCACAGCGCCGCGATGTAGTCGTTCAGCGCGTTGTCGTTGGGGCGCGGCCGGTTGTACGTGTGGTCCACGATGGCGCGTTGCCCGTCCTCCAGGATGAAGCGCGGGCCGTAATCGCGAATCCAGACCGTATCCGTTACCCGCACGATGAACTCGACCTGGTCAAGGTCCGCGCCGGCACTACTGAGCGTGCTCGCCACGCTCGTCTGTTCCGACGTCGTGTCTACCACCATGTAGACCACCGCTTCCGGGTCGTTGTTGGTGATCAGAACCGTCATCTGCGTGAGCAGGTCGGTGTAGCCCTCCCAGGCCAGGAATAACCCGGCACAGGCCTCATACTCCGCTGGACAGCGGACCGTGCCGCTCGGCGGCGTGCCGCGCTGGATTGACAGTGGCGGCAGCAGACGCTCGGCCGGCGTCAAGTACTTGGGCAGCGATACGGGCTCTTCCTGGGTCGGCGCCGGCTCCGCGGCGCGACCCGGCAAAGCGCTGACGGTGCAGCATACGGCCAGCAACAGCATGACGATTGTCCAGGCACGGCGGTTCATTCAGGATCCTCCTGCGGCATGCGGGCTCGCGGAATGATAGGACGTTGCGACGCGGACTTTCCGTTCCTCCGGAGAGCGACACCGGCGCCGAACATCCATTCTAGAGAATCGTCGGCTGGAATCGAAGCCTGATTCTTAATGTGGCGGCTTGGTCCGCCTTAGCGTGCGAGCTCGGCGGGCTGGGCAGCAGCCGACAGCGCGGGAGGATTGCCGGCGTGGTCCGGCAACGACCGCACCAGCGCCATCAGGCCGTACGCGGTCCCATAAGGCTTGTCATAGGCATGATGGTCGTAATCCCACATGGACCCATCGCTAATCTGCATCTTCATCACCTCGTACTGGAGTTGCGGCCAGTACGCGGCACGCTGGTTCGGCGGCAGCAGGGCGATCACGCGGGCGGCGTAGTAGTGCCCGTACATGTAGAAGTAGCCGGAGTTCTGGTAGAAGGCCTCGTGCGGAATCGGCTTGCCCGTGGCAATGTCGAGGAAGCGGTGGTCGCGGAAGAACTGGTCGATGCCGGTTTGCAGGCGCTCCGGCGTCACGTCGTCACCGGCCATCAGCAGGGCCAGGTTGCAGGACTGAATGCGCGCCAGGGAACCCTGAACCCGGCCGATCGAGCCGATTCTCCCTGGGTGCGGAACGGCCTGCACCGCGTACGTGTACGCCCCGTTCGGCAGCCAGCAACGCCGCACGGCCGTGACGGCGCGCCGCAACATGTCCGCATCGACATCCAAGCCGGCATCGCGGGCCTCGATTAGCGCGATGATGCCGGACGCGGTCGTGAAGCTGGTGCTCCATTGCGGCTGGGTCGTGCGCGGTTCCGTGAACTCGAGGTAGCCCCAGCCGCCGGATAGCGCTTCGCTGCGTGCCAGTTGGCGCAGATACTCCTGGGCGGCGGCGGCCAGCGCGGCCTGCCGGTCAGGGGTGGCGCAATGCGGGTGCCGACAAGCGGCGGCCACGGCCTGGAGGCCATAGATATTCGCCCAGCAGTCCATCGTGTCCCATTCGCTGGGGCGGCGAACGCCGGCGTTGGCGGTCAGGTAGTCCAGCGCACGGTCGACCGCTGCCAGGCGCTGCGTGTCAGGTTCGACTTCCAGCAGCGCTAGGCAGCAAAGCCCGGTAGTTGCGACGCGCCAGGCGCGGTGGCTCTCGGGATTGGACCAGGTCCAACCGCTCCAGGTTGTGAGTGAATCGGCAGCTCCACCCCACGAGCCGTCCGGGTTCTGCGAACTGAGCAGGAAGGCCGTGCCGCGCTCAATGGCGGCGCGGACGGTCTCCGGCGTGACATCGGCCGGCGTCAGGCGTGGCCGCTCGCCGGCGCCGCACGGCGCGCCAAGCGCCACAATCATGATCCAGCAGCAGGCCAGGCGGGTCATCACTGAACTCCTGCGCCAAGAGCGCACCGTAGCCGCGGCGACGCAGCGCTATTTCGGCGCGGCAGCCTGCTCAGCCTGGGCGCGCGCCGCCTCGGCGATTTCCTCCATGAGATCGGTACGCTCGTTCTCCAGTCGGACGATTTCGGCTTCGGCGCCCAGCACGCCGACCCGCTGGTCAATCTGCTCCGCGGCGCGCCCGCGCCGCAATTGGGCCAGGCCGCGCTCCGCGTTCTGAACGGCCCGTTCGTGCTCAATTGTCTGCAGCGGGAGTTCCACCTCGATCAGGCGCTCATGGTCCTTGCGGCGCAACTCGGCGTCGCGTTCGCTGCGCTGGAGTTGGCGGCGGGCGCGCTCCAGCACGATCTCCTTGGTCTGGTCGGCGAATTGCTCCTCGCTGTACATCAGTTCGAGTTGCTCCAACTCCTCGCGCGCGTGCTTGAGCCCGTCCTCAGATCGTTGCAGGCTCAACTCGCTCCAGGCCGTGCGTTGCGGGACCTGGACTTCAGTGAAGTCTTGCAGCCGCACGCGCGCCAGCTCCAGATCGGTCTCGGCGTTGCTGACGGATTCCGCGAACTGCGCCTCGGCGTGTTCGAGTGCGAGTTGTGCCCGCGACAGGCGCAGGCGCGCGACTTCCAGTTCGTGGTCCAGGCGGGCCAGCTTGCGTTGGCGCTCGCGGGCCTGTTTGGCCTCTTCCTTGGCCTTCTTCGCCGCGTCGTCCGCCTCGTCTTGGGCCGCTGGTTCTTCGGCCTTCTCAGCCTTGGCGGCGGGCTGTTCGGCCGGTGCGGCGGAAGTGGCATTAGCCCGGCGGTGCGGCCCGCAGGCGCTGCATAGGCCCAGCAGGATGAACGTGGTGGTTGCGGCGACAAGCAACTTGCGCAGGTTCGGCATGGGTCGGTCTCCAGTCCAAGCGGCGGGCGTGTGCCACCCGCAGGACGACAACGTAGCGGCAATATAGCGAATTTGTTTAGGAGGCACAGCGGCGAACGGACTTCGGCCGCCAAGCCCCGTGTGATATAATAAGTGGTTTGCGGGTTGGGCTGCGAGCCGACCCGGGGTGTGAAACGGCAGGTTTGAGAAGCCCGGGGGTTCGGCCCGGCGGGCGCAGGTGAGTGCAGAGGCGCGGCGTGGAACCTAAGCGCATACGCATAGTCGGTGCTCGCCAGCACAACCTGCAGGGCGTCAGCGTTGATCTACCGCGCGACCAACTGACTGTCGTTACGGGGCTTAGCGGGTCCGGCAAGAGCAGCCTGGCCTTCGACACGCTCTACGCCGAGGGACAACGCAAGTACGTCGAGTCGCTCAGCGTCCACGCCCGGCACTTCCTTGAGCAGCTTGGCAAGCCGGACGTGGAGCGGATCGAAGGTCTGCCGCCGACGCTGGCCATCGAGCAGCGCGCCGCGGCCGCGAACCCGCGCTCGATCGTCGCCACCACCACCGAGATTTACGATTTCCTACGAGTGCTTTTCGCCCGCGCCGGCACGCCGCATTGCCCCACCTGTAGCCGGCCGATCCAGCGGCACACGATCGACCAGATCGTGGACGCGGTCTTCGCTCAGCCGGCCGGCACGCGCATCATGGTGCTGGCCCCGCTGGTGCGCGGGCGCAGCGGCAATCATCAGCCCGTCTTCCGGCGCATCCAACGGGAGGGTTTTGTCCGGGCGCGCGTCAACGGCAAGCTGTGCGACGTCGCCGAACTGGCCGAGCTGCCGGTCGGCAAGCAGGCCAACGTTGACGTCGTTGTGGATCGGCTGGTGCTCAAGCCGGAGATCCGGGCGCGGTTGGCCGACGCCATCGAGATGTCCTTCTCGCTGGGCGAGGGCGTGACGATCATCAGCCACGCCGCGGATGGGGCCGACGGCGCTTGGCACGACGAGCTATACAGCGAGCGTTACGCCTGCACGCGTTGTGGCGTGGCGTTGCCGGAGCTTTCGCCGCGGGCCTTCAGCTTCAACTCGCCGTACGGGGCCTGCGAGCGTTGCAGCGGGCTGGGGACGACGCTGCAGTTCGACGAGCAGTTGATCGTGCCGGACGACAGCCTGCCGCTGGCGGGCGGCGCGGTGGCACCCTGGTCGTCCGGTCAGAAGCAGATCGCGGCGACGCACCGCAAGACGCTGCGGGAGCTGTGCGCGGCCTTCAAGGTCAAGCCGGAGACGCCCTTCAAGAACGCGCCGGCGGACCTGCGTCGCATTCTGTTGCACGGCACAACCCGCAAGGATGCCAAGGCCTACAACGTTGAATTCGAGGGCATCATCCCCAACCTGGAGCGGCGCTACCGCGCGGCCGGCTCGGACGGCAGCCGCAGCCGCTTCGCCAATTACCAGTCGGAACATGTCTGCGAGCGCTGCGGAGGGGCCCGGCTGCGGCCCGAACCGCTGGCGGTGCGCATCGACGGCCACAACATCCATGACATCGTGCGTTTGCCGATCGCGCAGGCGACGGAGCTGTTTGACAAGCTGAGCTTTGCCGGGGAAGCGGCCGCAATCGCCAAGCCGATTCTGCGCGAGGTGCGCCAGCGGCTGCACTTCATGAACAGCGTCGGACTGGGCTACCTGACGCTGGATCGCACCAGCGCCACGCTCTCGGGCGGTGAGGCCCAGCGCATCCGCCTGGCCACCCAGCTCGGCAGCGGGCTGGTGGGGGTCTGTTACGTGCTCGATGAGCCCACCATTGGCCTGCACCAGCGCGACAACGAGCGGCTGCTCAAAGCCATTCGCGCGCTGGTGGACATCGGTAACACGGTGGTGGTCGTGGAGCACGACGAGGACATCATCCGGGCGGCGGATTACCTGGTGGACATGGGGCCGGGCGCCGGGCTGCACGGTGGGCGGCTGATCGCGGCCGGCCCGCCGCCGGAGGTGCTCGAGCATCCCGGCTCAATCACCGGCAAGTACATCCGCGGCGAATACACGATCCCGCTGCCCGAGGAGCGCCGCGCGCCGAAGCGCTCGGATTACCTGCAGATTGTCGGGGCGGCCGAGAACAACCTGAAGAACATCGATATCAAGATCCCGCTGGGCGTGTTCTGCGCCGTGACGGGCGTCAGCGGCAGTGGCAAGAGCTCGCTGGTGGGGCAGACGCTGCTGCCGGCGCTGCGCCGCCGGCTGTACAAGTCGCGCGAGCGCCCCGGCCGGCATGAGCGTCTGGTCGGCGCGGCACGTGTCGACCGCGTGATCGAGATCGACCAGAACCCGATCGGACGGACGCCGCGCAGCAATCCGGCCACTTACACCGGCGTCTTCGACGAGATTCGCCGGCTGTACGCCAAGACCAAGGAGGCGCGCATCCGCGGCTACAACGCCAGCCGCTTCAGCTTCAACGCCAAGGGCGGCCGCTGCGAGGCCTGCCAGGGCCAGGGCACGCGGCGGATCGAGATGCACTTCCTGCCGGACGTGTTCGTCGAGTGCCAGGAGTGCAAGGGCACGCGTTACAACCGCGAGACGGTCGAGATTCGCTACCGCGGCAAGTCGATTGCCGACGTGCTGGAGATGCGCGTCGAGGAATCGCTGCGTTTCTTTGACAGCTTCCCAAAAATCCGGCAGGGCTTGCAGGCCTTGTCGGACGTCGGGCTGGGGTACGTGCGGCTGGGGCAACCCTCCAACACGCTCTCCGGCGGCGAGGCGCAGCGCGTCAAGCTGGCCGCCGAGCTGGCCAAGGGGGCGCTCGGGCCGGTCGTGCGCAACGGGCCGCCGAGCGCGTCGGCCGCCCACCGCGCCCGCTTGGAGAATCACACGCTTTACGTGCTTGATGAGCCCACCACCGGCCTGCACTTCGCCGACATCCAGACGCTGCTGGCCGTGCTGAACCGGCTGGTCGATATGGGCAACACCGTCCTGGTCATTGAGCACAACCTGGACGTGGTGAAGACGGCGGACTGGATCATCGACCTGGGGCCTGAGGGCGGCGACGCCGGCGGGTGCATTGTTGCTGAAGGTACGCCCGAGGAAGTGGCCGCGGCCGCCGCGAGTCACACCGGGCATTACCTGAAGCGCAAGCTGGCCGAGGCGGCCCACGCCTGAACCGGGCGGCCGGCGCGGGGTGCCGCGCGTTTGCGATGCCGGCTCGGCTGATTTACAAGACGTGCTGTGAGACCTTGCGGTTGAGTGGGTCGCGGAGCCCCGACCCAACTTCGACTGGTTGCCCTAGGGCGCGAGGGTGAAGCCAAATGAGCGATTCCAAGAGTATTCCGATGACCGCACCCGGGCACGTGTATCGCCGGCGTCGCGCCGAACTGGCCCAGGCCATCAAGCGGCCGTTGGTGTTGCAGGCCGGCCACGCCCCGGCCCGCACTTACCCCACGAACCCGCACCGCTTTCGGGCCGGCAGCACGTACCTCTACTTCGGCGGACCGCCGCTCGAACACGCCGCACTGCTGATCGAGCCGGGTAGTGACGGTGAGGTCGGCTGCACGCTGCTGCGCCCTC
>CAZYGM010000114.1:0-10485 GCA_964647015.1 uncultured Planctomycetales bacterium
CATGACTGTTGCCGCGCGGGCGCAGCGTGCGGTTCTTCACGATTTGCCAGAGTGTTGGCCCGGGCGGTCCGGGGACGAACTCCATCACCAGAAGCGAAACATCATCGTGGGCGAGGTTCTCGTCGCGCGCGTGTTCGCGCACGGCGGCGACGATGCCGTTGACGAGGTCGTTGGGGTCGGCCGTGGCGTTTTCGTTGAGGAGTCTCTCCAGGCCGTCCGTGCCGAGGTGCACGCGATCCGGGCCGTGGGCCTCCAAGACGCCGTCCGTGACGAGCAGTAGCCGGTCGCCATGCTGGACCCTGACGGTCTTGCGCGTGAAGCGGGTGGTGCCGTCAGCCGCGAGTGGCAGATCCGCGAGGCCACGGCGCGGATGTTCGGTGGGCAGCGGCTGCCAGCGGTCGGCGGCGTGGCTGTAGAACCAGACGGGCGGGTGGCCGGCGTAGCTGATTGATAGGCGGCGCCAGGGTGGGAAGTAGGTGGCGATGGCCGCGGTGGTCAGAGCATCGAAGCCGATTTCCATCAGGCGGCGGTTCAGCTTCTTCAGGACGGTGCGCTGGTCGAACCAGTTCATGTGGCTGCTAAGCAGGCGGTGAATCTCGGTGCTGACGGTGGCGACCGGCTCGCCGTGGCCGGCCACATCGGCGAGGCAGATGCGTGAGATGAGCCCGGAGCTGCAGACGGAGAGGTAGTGAATGTCGCCGCCGCGGCCGCCGGCGCAGGGTTGGGAGAAGATGTGGCCGCGCACGCCGGGCAGCTCGATGGGCGTGTCAATCGGGCGGTTGCCGCCCCACACCTCGGTGCAGACCAGGCGCAGCGCCTCCTCAGATTGGGCGGACGGGGTGCTGTGGCGTTGGCGGTCAAGCACGCGAGCTACTCCTCAACACCCTGATTGTAGTGCGTGTGCGCGGGCTGGTGGTGCATTTCCGGCCGTGCGGCGGGGGATTGCGCGGTGGTTTGAATGCGCCGTCGGCGGTGGTTGTTAAGATCGTGGCGAGGGTGTTCTGGTTCCCGGCGAGCGGCGCTTGTAGCCGGAGGTTTGGAGCGACGATGGCGGTTGTGCGGCCGACGATACCAGAAGATGCTGCGAGTATCCTGGCGCTGATTGACGGGGTATTCGCGGAGTACGGCTGCGTGCTGAACGTGGCGGAGGACGCGTATCTGCTGGCGCCGGGGCCGTACTTTCGGACGGGAGGTGGCGAATTCTGGGTGGTGGCGGACGACGGGCGCGTGCTGGCGACAGTAGCCGTGCTGCTGCATTCGGAGGCGGCCGAGTTGAAGTGCCTGTACGTGCACCCATCTTTGCGGCGACAGGGCTGGGGGCGCCGGTTGTGCGAGTTGGCGATGAATCATGCCCGGCAAGCTAGACGGACCACCATGATTCTGTGGACCGATACCCGGTTTGTGTCGGCGCAGCGGCTGTACGCGAGTTTGGGGTTTGTGCGTTGTGGCGAGCGCGAGCTGCACGATTCGAACAACACACGCGAGTTCGGCTACGAGCGCCTGCTTGGGTGACGGGCGGCGGGCCGCGGCATGTTTCTGCACGTTGGCCAACGTCCCGGGGTCTGTGGACAGAATGGTGGCGCGTAGAATGTCAGTGCAGGTCACGTGAACCGGGTGACCAGCGACTGCGGGGCTCGGTCCCGGATAACGGGAGGTTCCGCATCGGGAACCAGCCGGGCCCGAAGGACGCCGGCGCGGCAGCATTGGTGACCCGCCCCGATCCACCGGCTGCCGTGCCGCGTCTTGGTTCTGGCGTTGAGAGTCCCGGGGGGCGTTTCGACAACATGCCTGGTGACGGGGTGTCACGGTTACCGCATAGTCGGTTGTGGCGCTTCGGGTTCGGCTCGTGGTAGTGCACGCGCCGGACGGATATCATCCCGGGCATGTCGGCCGAGCGCAGCATCGTGACGTCCGCCAAGCTCATCGCGGTCTGCACACTGCTGTCGCGCGTCACGGGGCTCGTGCGCGAGATGCTACTGGGGCAGGCATTTGGCATTCAGTGGATTCAGGACGCCTTCTGCTACGCCTTTCAGATACCGAATCTCTTCCGTCGGCTGCTGGGCGAAGGGGCCATGGCCGCCGTGTTCGTCCCGTCGTTCACGCGCACGCTCGAACAGGAGGGGCCGGCGCAGGCGTGGCGGCTGCTGGCGCGCACGTTGGCGCTGCTATGCGTGGCCCTGGTGGTGGTGGTCGTCACGCTTGAGTTGGTTGTGCTGGCCATCTGGTTATTCCTGCCGGTCGGGGGCGATGGAGCCGCGTCACGGCAACTGATCCTGGCGCTCACGGCGTTGATGCTGCCGTTCATGCTGACGATCTGCGTGGTGGCGCTGCTGTCGGCCATCCTGAACTGTGTGGGCAGCTTCGTTCCAGCGGCCCTCGCGCCCGTACTGTTGAATATCGCGATGATCGCCGCCGTCGGCGGGATCGGGCCAGCGCTCTACCCTGGTGACCCGGGCACACAGGTCTACGTGGTGGCCGTGGCCGTCGTGGTCGCCGGTGTGCTCCAGATTCTTTTCCTGCTGCCTGTGCTGCGGGCCAACGGGGTTCAACTTGGCTGGCGTTTTGAGCCGCGCGACCCGGCTGTCAAGCGTATGTTGCGTCTGCTCGTGCCTGTGGCGCTGGGGCAGGGGGTGTTGGCGTTCGGCGTATTTCTGGATGCGCAGATATGTGTGTTGCTCACGCACGAGCGGGGCGGTGTGATGACGGCCAGCCTGCTGGGTTGGAGCTACGTGCGTCCGCTGGAAGAAGGGGCGCTTTCCGCGATCACTTACGCACAGCGCCTCTACCAGTTTCCGCTGGGTGTGCTGGTTATTTCGCTGGCGACGGCCGCGATGCCGGCGTTCAGCCGGCGGGCCGCCCGGCAGGAGTGGCCGAGCTGGGCCGCCGAGGTGCGGCAGTCGCTGCGTCTGGCGGTCTTCGAGGGCGTGTTGACCGGGACGATGATGATTGCGCTGGGCGTTCCCATCGTCCGGTTGCTTTTTGAATACCGGCAGTTCACGCCCGAGGCCACTGAGCGCGTCAGCTTCGTGCTCATGTTCTACGGGTTGGCCATGTGGGCGTATTGCGCCCAGCATATCCTGCTGCGCGGCTTCTACAGCCTGGGCGATGTGCGCACGCCGCTGTGGATCAGCGTTGCCGTTCTTCCGCTCAATGTGGCCCTGACGCTAACGCTAGTCTGGGTGGAGAGCATTCGCGAGGCGGCGTTTGCGATCAGTTCGGTAATCACGTCCGGGCTGGCTGTTGTCGTGGGGGCCATCGTGCTGCAGCGGCGTGTGCAGGTGCGTCTGCTGGATTCGAGCATGGCAGCGGCTCTGGCCCGGATGTTGCTGGCGGCGGGAGCAGGGGGGGGTACTGCCTGGCTGGCCGGTCCGCTGGCAGAGGGAGTGCTGAGCGGTCGCATCACGGGGCGGGCGCTGGAGGCCCTGGGACCGTTGGGCGTGGGCACGGCGGTATTCCTGGGGGTGGCGTGGATGCTGCGGCTGCCCGAGGTCGGTCTGTTGCTGGTGCGGGGCCGGCCGCGCAGCGCACGTTAGACTCACGACCAAGCCATGTGCTTGGCATTTTTGGGAGGGGGAGAAGCGCTCGTCAGCGCCCAAGCGACCTGATGCGGTGCGACGAATCTTTGACGGTGGTCACCCGCAGGCCGAAGTTCTCTCCGACCTTCACGCAGGTACCGTGACCGATCAGCCGGTTGTTGATCAGCAGGTCGAGCGGGTCCTCCACCGACTTCTCGAACTCCAGGATCGACCCCGGCGCGAAGCTCCGGATCTTCGATACCGCCATTGGCCGGTGTGCCAACTGCACGATCACCGGAACACGGATTCTGAGCAATCGCCGCACTTCCGGGTCGGCGTTAACAAGCAGGTTAGGTTCGCGGCTGGGTGGGGGCGGCGGCGCTTTGGCGACGATGCCGGTTTCCTCGACCAGGTCGTCAGCCTGGGACAGTAGGGCGTTGATTTCGTCTTGATCGATGAGCATGGCGCAGCTCGTCCGGGCGGCCACCGTCCGGCCACTGACAGTTGGTCGGATATTCCATCGGTTGAAGCGGTTGGGCGCTGAACGGGCCGACCAGTCAGCAGCCGCGCGGCTGCCACCGGGCGCGCCAGAGTTCGAGCATCAGCAGGGCCCAGAGTTGGTGTTCGTTGTTGGCATAGCCCGATAAATGTGCCTCAATGAACCGCTCCAGCCAGTCGCGCCGGAGCACGCGCCCGGAAAGGGACGCCGCGTCCAGCAGTCGCTCCTGCAACAGGCCGCGTAGCTCGCCGCGAAACCACTCGCCTACCGGGACGCCGAAGCCCATCTTCGGCCGGTTCATTATCTCCGGCGGGAGGAGGTCGGCGGCCCAGTCCTTGAGGATGCGCTTGCCGCCTTGCGGTCCCAGCCGCCAGTGCAGCGGCAACGACAGCGCAAACTCTACCAAGTCATGATCGAGGAACGGGCTGCGGCATTCGAGCCCGGTCGCCATGGAGGCGATGTCAACCTTCGTCAGGAGGTCGTAAGGCAGGTAGCTGGCGAAATCGGTTCGCAAGGCGCGGTCCGCGGGGAGACCGGGGGCCTCGTCATAAAGTTCGTTAAACCACCGCAGAGGTTCGGCGAAGTCGATCCGGGCGGCGAATTCAGCCCGATAACCTTCGGCGAGTATCTGGGGGGCGAAGATGTGTATCCAGGCGGCGTAGCGCCGGGCCGGCTCCTGGCCAATCGCGGTCAGGAAGCGGTGCGCCCGGCGACTGAAGGACTTTGCCCGGCCGTGGGGCAGGAAATGCCCGAGGCGGGCGAGGACGCGGCGTCCGGCGGCCGGCAGCCAATCCAGACGCGCGGCCAACTCGGCGGCTCGGTAGCGGTCATAGCCGGCGAAGCACTCGTCGCCGGCGTCGCCCGTCAGTGCGACGGTGACGGACTGACGGGCCCAGCGGGCCAGGTACAGCGTCGGTATGGCTGACGAGTCAGCGAAGGGCTCGTCATAGTGCCAGGCCAGGTCGTTGAGTAGCGCGCGGGCCTCCACCGTGACGGTGCGCTCGTTGTGCTCGGTCCGGAAGTGCCTGGCCACCAGGCGTGCGTAGGCCGTCTCGTCGTAGCGTGCATCGGAAAACCCGATCGAGAACGTCCGCAGCGGGCTTACGCCGAGCTTGCGCATGAGCCCGACGATGATGGATGAATCCACGCCGCCAGAAAGGAACGCACCGAGCGGCACGTCCGCGATGAGCCGCTTGCGGACGGCGGCGGTGAGCAGTTCGCCCAATCGAGACTTGGCGTCCGCGTACGTTCCGCCAAAGGGCGCCGGCTGTGGTATGCGCCAGTAGGCGGCCGGCTGGCCCACGATGCCGCTGTCGGCAGCGATGCAGAGTGATGTGCCGGGCGGCAGCCTGTGGAAGCCGCGGAAGATCGAATGCGGGGCCGGGACGTATTGGAAGAGCAGGTAGCGGTGCAGGGATTGTGGGTCGATTTCGCGCGGGACGTCCCGCAGCGCGAGGATCGCTTTTGCTTCGCTGGCGAAGTACAGCCGGTCGTTGAGGACCGCGTAAGTCAGCGGCTTCTTGCCCAGCCGGTCGCGTGCGAGCACGAGCCGGCCGGCTGCCTGGTCCCAGACGGCAATCGCGAACATGCCCGCCAGGTGCTCGAAGCATCGCAGGCCGTGCTCCTCGTAGGCATGCACGATGACCTCGGCGTCGCTGGCGGTCGCGAAGCGGTGGCCGCGCTGCTCGAGGGTTTGCCGCAGTTCGCGGAAGTTGTAGATCTCGCCGTTGCAGACGGCCCAGACAGTGCCGTCCTCGTTGCTCAGTGGCTGGTGGCCGCCGGCGATGTCGATGATGGCGAGCCGGCGGAAGCCGAAGCCGCAACGGCCCTCGGGGTCGAGTCGCAGGCCCTCATCGTCCGGGCCGCGGTGCGTCAACTGGTTTGCCATGACGCGCAAGTGGTCGGCGGCGATATCGGCAGTGGGTGAGAGGCGCACGATGCCGGCAATTCCACACATTGGTGGTCAGGATAGCGGGCGGTCGCCGGCGCGGCTATTGGCTGGGCTTGCGTCGTGCGTCGCCGTTGGCCGGCTGGCAACGCGGGCAGATGTGCGTGCCGCGCTGGCCGACGCGGAGGTACTCGATGGGGGTGTGGCAGACCGGGCAGGGCTCGCCCGTGCGGCCGTAGACGCGCAGGCGCGTTTGCATGCCGCCGCTGGGGTAGACCCAGTCGAACGTCGTGCCGTGGTGGCGAATCGCCTCGCGCAGCAGGGCGCGAATGTGTTCGTGCAGGGAGGCCGCCTGGGCGGCGCTGAGGTGGTCGCTGGGCGTGAGCGGATGCAGCCGGGCCCGAAAGAGGGCCTCGTCGACGTAGATGTTCCCCAGGCCGGCCACCACGGACTGATCCAGCAGCAACGGCTTGAGTTGGCGGGTCCGCCGACGCAGCAGGGCGGCGAGCGCGTCGGGGGTAAACTCGCGCGCCAGCGGCTCGATACCCAAGCCGGCCGTGGTGGCCGCCAGGTTGCGCGTGTAGACAACCCGGCCGAACTTGCGGGCGTCACTGAAGAGGAGCCGGTGGCCGCCCTCGAATTCCCAGAGCGTGCGGACGTGCGCCGGCTCCTGCTCGTGGTCGGCCGCCCATTCCAGCCGGCCGCTCATACGCAGGTGCACGAGCAGGTGACCGCTGTCGTCGAGTACCAGGACGATGTATTTGCCGCGGCGGGTGACCTGGGCAATGGTGCGTCCGACGACGCCGCGGCGTACTGCGGGCACGCTCGGGACGGCGTGGCGTTGCCAGCGCGTACGGAAGGCGATGATACGCCGGCCTTCCAGCAGAGGGCGGAAGCGGCGTACGGTCGTCTCGACTTCGGGCAGCTCGGGCATAATCGGGATTGTAGCGGCGCCGGCGCGCGCCTGTCGCCGGGGGTGGGTTGAGGCTGCCAGTGGGCGAGCGCAGTGCTACCAGTTCTGGCCGCTGGCGTTCAGATTGCCGGGGTCGTGGGCGTAGGCGCGGGCCGTGTCTACGGTGATGCGCGCTTCGCGGACCAGCCGGCGCAGGTCGTCGTCCAGGGTCAACATGCCGCCGCGGGCGCCGGTTTGAATGGCCGAATCGAGCTTCTCGAAGCGCCCGCTGCGAATGGTGACCTGGACGGGCTGGGTGACGTGCAGCACTTCCATGGCCAGCACGCGGCGCTGGCCGTCGTCGGTCGGCGGCAGGAGCTTCTGGCTGACGACGGAGCGCAGGCTCATGGCGAGTTGCGTGCGGATATCGTCCTGGGAGTCCTGCGGGAAGAGATCGACGAGGCGCGTGAGGGCGCCCTTGGCGTCGCGCGTGTGCATGGTGGCCAGGATCAGATGGCCGGTCTCGGCCGCACTGATTGCCATCTGGGCGGTCTCGCGATCGCGGATCTCGCCGACCAGGATGACGTCCGGATCCTGGCGCAGGCCGTACTTCAGGCCGTCGGCGAATGAATCTACGTCGCGTCCGACCTCGCGTTGGGTGACGACGGTGTTCTCGCGCGGCTCATGGATGTACTCGATCGGCTCCTCGATCGTGAGAATGTGGGCGGTGCGCGTTTCGCGGATGAGGTTCACCAGGGCCGCCAAGCTGGAAGACTTGCCTGAGCCGGTTTCACCGGTAATCAGGACCAGCCCGTTCTTGTAGGCGGCCAAGCGTTCGGCCAGCTCGACCGAGAAGCCGAGCCACTTGAGAGTTGGAATCTCGTTGGGGATGAGGCGCAAGCACATGCACCACTGGTCGCGGGCCAGGTAGACATTGGCGCGGAAGCGCAGGCGCCGCTCGCCGTGCTCGAACGACAGGGAGCAGTCCGCGTTTTTGCGCTCTTCAAACTGCTCAAAGACCGCGGGCGGTAGGATCGTGGCAGCCATTTGCTGCACGTCCGGCGAGTGCAGCACGTCCCCTTCGACGGCCTCAAGCTGTCCGTGAACGCGGATCATCGGCCGGTGGCCGGCGACGAGGTGTACATCCGATGCGTCCCGGTCGGCGGCGATGCACAGCACGTCACGCAGAACCGGGTGGGGGCAGCTCTGCGGCATGATGTCCTCCGGGCCGGCGCAGTGTCCGGGCAACTTCAGTCGTTCGGCAAGCGTTTCGACGCCGACCTGCTCGCGGATCATTGTAACTCTCTGTAATCAGGCAACATAGGGCGCGCCGCCGCCGGCAGTTTGCGGGTGCGGCGCCCGCAGTGGTCAGACCTTGTACCGCCGGCGGAGCGTTGGGATGCAGGGCGGCCCGGTGGTAGTATCGGCCGGCCGCCGGTCAGGCTGCACGGCAGCGCGTGCCGGGCGGTCAGATGCGGTTGTGCCGAGCAACGTGGCTGTTACGTGTGTGCCGGCACGGGGTTGAGCTGGATGGCCAGTAATGTCAGGTCGTCATCGCGCTGGCCGCCGGCTACGTGCGCGTGCTCGACCCGCAGTACGGATTCGAGCACATTCTGGGCCGTTGGCTGGGCGACGTTGGCCAGGGCCTGCTTTATCGGGTCCACCCCAAGCAATGTGCCGTCCGGGCTGGGCGATTCGATGAGACCATCAGTGAAGAACAGCACGACGCCGCCATGCACGTTGGGCAGGATCTCCTGGACCGTAAACGACTCGTCCGGGTCGATTCCGAGCGGGAGTGAGTTAAGCTTCTCGCCGGCCGTCCAATCCCCGGCGCGCAGCGCCAGCGGCCCCGGATGGCCCGCGCTGATGAACTCGATGATGCCTGCGGCCACGTCCACCTTGCCGAGAATCGCGGTGATGAAGACACCCGAAGGCGTGTTGCGGTGGACCAACTGGTTGACGCGCCGGGCCACGTGCGGCAGGGACGCATTCGTTGTCAGTGCGCCATAGACGGCGGCCTGGAAATTGGCCATGACGAGCGCTGCTCCCAAGCCGTGACCGGTCACGTCGGCAATCACGAAGCCGACGTGATTGTCACCCAGGTCGATGTAGTCGAAGCAGTCGCCGCCGACGGCCGAACAGGGGCGGTTGTAGCCGGCGATTTCCAGGTGGGGCGTCTTCAGTGGTGCGGCCGGCAGGAAGTCTTGCTGGATCTGGCGGGCCGCGGCTAGCTCGGCTTCCATTCGTTCCAAGCGCACGTAATCCCGCAGCAGCCGCAGGTGGGCCAGGCCCACGCCGACCTGCTGGGCGATGGCGGCGAGGAAATCGACATCTTCGGCGGTGTAAGTGGCGGCGCGCGTCACGCGATCGCCGTAGATCACGCCGAGAATCTCGTCGCGGTGGATGATCGGCACACAGAGCGCCGAACAGATGGGGAAGCGCACGAGGCTTTCGGTCAGGCGGCCGTCCAGGTCGGCGGCCGGGTTGTTCACGATGGCCCGCTCGCCGTGGACGAGGGCGCGGTTGATGAGGGTGCGGCTGACCTTGAAAACGCCGTTCTCGTCGCGTTCGACGTTGCGCGTGATCGGCATCTCCACCTCGCCGCGCGGCGCCTTGAGCACGATCAGGCCGCGCTCGAAATGCAGGGCCTCGCAGCAGGCGTCGAGGGCCTGCTGGAGCATCTGGCGGCGTTCGAAGGCGCCGCCGAGGCGATCCGCCAGGCTCATGAGCAAAGACAGCCGCTGTTGGTTCAAGTCGAGGCCGCGGCTGGAGGGGAAGAAGCGCGTGTTGCCGGTGGCGTCCGGCTGGTCAGCCGTGAAGGCGACGGCAGCCGGGGGTAGTGCCCGGATGCTGGTGGACCCGGTGATCGTTATCTCGTGCTCGCCGATGCGGATGGCCCGGCGGGCGGGGCGTGAAGTGTTGCGGAAGGGCTCGCCGTCGTCGACGCGCGTGCCGTTCTTCGAGTTCATATCGGTTACGAACACGCGGCCGTTCTCGTCGAGCCAGATGCGGGCGTGCTCGCGCGAGACCTCGGCGTCGTGGCGCAACACGACGTCACAGGTTTCCGCGCGGCCCAGGATGAGTGGGCGGCTCGATAGATCGACGACGGCGCTGCGTCCGTCGAGCGCATGGATGATCAGCGCCGGCATGGCGTTACCGCAGGGTCTGGTCACCGGGCACGCGCGCCGATGCCCGCCACCGGCTCGCCGCGCGCCCGCCACCAGGACCAAGTATATTGCCGGCGCCGGATGCGGGGTAGGGGCGGGGGCGCTGCCGCCGGCCGGACGGACTGGGAGCATAAAAGAAGGCGGTGACATCACTGCCACCGCCGGGACGTCGCGGGAGTGCGCCCGCTACTCGGGCTGCAGCGCGCCGCGCGCCAGCTCGCGTTCCAGCTCAGCGAGCAGGCTCTTAAGCGGCATCTCCTGCAATCCCGCCGACGTCCGCCAAGTGACCGCGCCACACCGGTCGAGCGTCCGCTCGATGCGCCGCACCGCCATTAAAACGGTCGAGTGGTTCTTGTTGCCCAGCAGGCGACCGATTTCCGGAAAGCTCAGCGAGCTGTGCTTGCGGATCAGGTACATCGCCAGGGCGCGGGCGAGGCTGAGCGTGCGGTCGCGCCCGCGCGAATTGATTGCCTCACGCGTGACGGAGAAGTGCGCCGCGACCGTGCGCACGATGTCCCGGGCCT
>CAZYGM010000115.1:0-2502 GCA_964647015.1 uncultured Planctomycetales bacterium
CGATCTGCCACGTGGCCTCGTAGCGCAACTGGTCGCGGCCGCGCTGCTCGTCATCGCGCGCGTCGCGCGTGCGGCTGTCGAGGGCGTCGCGCGAATGCTCGAACGTGATCCGCATGGGCAACTTGGCGGCGCTGAAGTACAAACCCGCGCCGTACCGCTCGCGGGAACGATCCAAGCTGGGTAGGAAGGTCCGTGGCACGCGGTCGGTGTGACGCTCGGCGAAGGCGCTGCCCGACAGCCGGCCGCGCGGGAAGAACGTGAAGTCGGCGCTGTACTCCAGGAGCTGTCCGTGCGGCGCGGCGCTGTCATCGAGACCCCAGCCGGACTGGCGATGCCGCTCCTGGCTCAGCCCCCAGCGTGCCGCCGCGTTGAACTGCACCGACTGCTCGCCAAAGAGCGCCCCGTCGGCCTGAAGGCCAGCGGTTTCCTCCAGCCGCAGGGTGCGGCGCGTCTGACGAAACGTCCGGCGGGGCAGCGGGTCGCGCGACGCGGAGCGCACTGACTGCTCATCGTAGGCCGCCTCGAAGCCGAGTTCGAGCATCAGGGTCTGAAGGCTCAGCAACTGCCGGCGCCGGTCCTCAGTCGACGGATCCGAGCTGGCGGTGGCGGCCGCTGGCGTTATCGGTTGCCTGGTTGGCTGTGTGTCGGGTGGTTCCGTCGCGCCCACGGGGCTGACGAAGCAGGCCAGCCCCAGTACCCCACCGGTGAGGATCGCGGCGCGCGCCATAAGTCGTGATTGGACGTGAAGTCGCCAGTCCGCTGGCGATCGTTGCAGCGGCAGACTAACGGGCGCTGCGCGGGCTGTCCAGCCACCGATTGCCGTTTGTGCGGGAATGTTGTGAAACGTACGGCGGCCGACTATAGTGTTGAGGCCTTGCGAGCGCCGCGGCGCTCGGCGCAGGAGCACGTCGATGAACCTTCACTGGCCCCATCTTTGGACACCGGTAGTGGTGGTTGGCGTGCTTGCGGGTTCGCTGGTGGTATTCCTGGTCGCGCAAGTCCGGGGTGGCGCCACCGAACCTCCCGAGGCGGCCGCGGGCAGCGAACCTGCGGCGACGCTGCCCGCTGCAGCACCGCCGACGTTGCCGTTGCCGCCCGCGCCGCTTCCTGACGGGGGCGGCGCGAACCGCCACTATCCAGCCGCCACGGAGCCGACCTCGGCCCGGCTTGTCAGTGGACTGGTGGGCAGCAAGCACGATTTCCGCCGCCTCAACGCCGAGGTGCGTGATCTGTGCCTGCCGTGCCACACGCCGCACCTGGCTGTCGCCCCGGTCCCACGCTTGGACCGCCGGTCGACCACGACGCAGCCGTTGCGCCCGTACACGCGGTTGGATGTCGAGCTGAGCGGCTGGTCGCTGCTGTGCCTGGGATGCCACGATGGCGTGACCGCGACGGACGTCTACACGGCGTCGCATGCGGTGACGGTCGCGGAGCCGCTCCGCCGCACCGGCCTCGGGGCACGCGGCCTGCGGAGCCACCCGGTGGGCGTCAAGTATCCGGGGCCGCGTCCGGATTACCACCCTGCGGCGGCGGTGGCGGCAAGCGGCCTGCATTTGCCTGACGGCCGAATCCAGTGTACGACGTGTCACGACGCCCACAACACGCGCGGATTCGACGGCTTCCTGTGGATTTCAAACCAGCGCAGTGCCCTTTGTCTAACATGCCATCGCCTGTAGGCAAGCTCTGGTGGCGGGGAGCCGCGCTCGCCCTGTTGGCGGGTGGTGGGGCGGCGTTGTGGCTCCCGGGTTGTTACCGGGATGGCCGGAGCGAGTTTCGCCAACAGGATGCACGCGCTTACCCGCCCGCTCCACAGGTTCCGCGCGTCATCGCGCTCGGCACGCTCCGGGTGTCCGCGCCGCCGACACCCACCCAAGTCCAACTCGCGCTGTTCTTCTTCGGCGCGGAGCCCCCGCCGCCGCTGGCCGTGGCCAGCCCGAGCGGCCTGGCCGCTGCAGGCGAGGCGGTGTTTGTCTGCGACCTGGCGCTGGGTACGCTGTGGCGGTGGGACGCGGTGGATGGGCGGTTGCGCGATGCCACCCCTGGCGCGTGCTGGGACCGGCCTTTCGCGGTCGAAGCGGCGCCCGATGGAGCCCTGCTGGTTTGTGATCGACGGGGCGTGTGGCGATGGGACGGCCGCGGGGCTCCGCGGGCGGCGTTAGTGCCGCGGGAAACCGTGCGGGCCGCGGACGTGTGTGTGGTCAATGGCGAACTCTGGGTCACTAACCAAGAGACGCATCGCATCGAAGTATACGATTACACCACGGGTGAACACCGCCGGTCGATTGGGCGACCGGGCAGTGGTCCGGGTGAGTTCGCGTTTCCGCGGGGGATGGCACTCTTGCCCGACGGCAACATGTGCGTCGTTGACATGCTGAACAACCGCGCGCAGGTGCTTGATCGAGACGGGCGCTGGTTGCGCAACATCGGGCAAGCCGGCGACGTGGTGGGCACGTTCGGCCGGCCGCGCGACGTGGCGGTGGGGCCCGACGGGACCATCTTTGT
>CAZYGM010000115.1:2602-7447 GCA_964647015.1 uncultured Planctomycetales bacterium
GCACGTTCGGCCGGCCGCGCGACGTGGCGGTGGGGCCCGACGGGACCATCTTTGTTAGCGATGCGTTCTCGCAACGGATCCACGCGTATTCGCCCGAAGGCGAAGCGCTGCTGGCCTTTGGGGAGCCGGGTTCGGGGCGGGGCGCCCTAACCCTACCGAACGGCATCGCGATCACAACGCACCGGCCACCGACCGAGGTCGACGATCCGCGCGCCGCAGCGCCCGTGTTCTACGTGCTCGTCGCCGAGCAGATCGCCGACCCCGGCGTACGTGTGTATGCGTGGCTGGGGGGCGCGAACGGTCAACTGGGCGTCCTGCCGGATACTGCGGTTCTCGAATGGCGTGCGAAGTTCCCCCAATCGACAGCGATAAACCCACACTGGGATTCCGGGCGTTGCACGCAGTGTCACCAGTCCGGGGTGGACCACCCCATCGAGCCCGCCACCGTCGATGCGCTATGCCTCTCGTGCCACGACGGAGTGCAGGCGCCGGCCGATCCACACCCCATCGGGCGCCCGGCGGTCACCGAGACGGCCCATACCCCGCCGGACTGGCCCGTGGCGGGCGGCGTGATCGGGTGCCTAACGTGCCACGACATGGTGCGGCACTGCGATCCCCAGGCGCGCCGCCCTGCGGTGAACTCGGTGTTGCTGCGCGGCTACGACCCACAACGGCCATTGGGCTACTGCGGCCACTGTCATCCACCGGACCGCGCGGGCCGGTTCAGCCCCCATCGGCAGCGCGACGACGCCGGCCACCCCCGCGAGGCGTCCTGCCTGTTCTGTCACACCCGGCGACCGGACATACCCGCGGATGGACGCCGACAGTTTGTGCCGTTGCTGCGCGTAGAGTCGTCGGCCCTCTGCACTAATTGTCATCAGCCGCACTGGGACCTGTCGCCGCGCGGACACGTGGACCGGCCGGTGACACCAGCGATCCGCGAGTGGATGACCGTGCGGGAACTCAGCCGCGAGTCAGACGCTTCGCTGGAGGATCTGCGGCGAGCGGCGCTGGCGTCCGACCGCCCCCCCGCGTGGCTTCCGCTCGGGAACGATCGGGTGACCTGCTATACGTGCCATAATCCGCATTACACGGGGCTGTTCCCGCCCGACACGGAGCTGGGCGCCCTGGCCAGCAATGCGGCGGACCGCGTGAGCGCCCTGCGGACTGATTGGATCGAGTTGTGCTCGGAATGTCACTGGCGGTAGTTCTGGCGAAACGCCGGAACTCGGCCTCCTGGGAGCGTCAAATGCTTTGGCAGTTCACCGATGCGCAGCCACTAGCCGCCGGGGCCGGCCGGCTACTTGCACTTACGCTCATGGCCGGGCTGGTCGGTGGTTGCCCGTCCGGCGACGACGGTGGCCGTCCAACGCATCCGCCCGTGTTCAACAACACGACCGATCCGCTCAACGCCGGCGCGACGTACGTTGGGTCGCGGGCGTGCGCTGCGTGCCATGGAGACGTGGCCGCCCGCACGCGCCTGCACGCACATTCGCACGCGCTCGTAC
The DNA here is from genome assembly GCA_964647015.1 of uncultured Planctomycetales bacterium. Lineage (GTDB taxonomy): Bacteria > Planctomycetota > Phycisphaerae > UBA1845 > Fen-1342 > JAAYXS01. The sequence goes on from CAZYGM010000115.1 coordinate 4,111, forward strand.
CGATCGACGACGCGGCGCCGACCTACCCAGGCCAAGCCGCGCGGGCGGGCGTGCCCAACCCGCCGGACGGGAAGCAGTGGACCGACGTCAGCTACCTGATCGGCGGCTACACGACCGGCACGCTATTCATTGATGCACAGGGGTATGTGATGACCGACGGCGTGGAGGGCGTACACACGCAATGGAACTTGGGCTTCCCGCCGACGGCGACGGCGGCCAGCTTCACCGCCCATCGGCCCGACTGCCGAACGCCGCTGCCGTACGACTACCCCTGCTTCCGTTGCCACACGACCGGTCCTGCTCCACAGGATCGCGACCTGCCGCGGTCGCAGGATGGCCGTCCGGGCATTGGCGGCACGTGGGCGGAGGCGGGCGTGCAGTGCGAGGCCTGCCACGGCCCCGGTTCGAACCACCTGCCGCGGCCTATTGCCCGCGACCTTTTCGTGGACGCGACGCCCGCAACCTGCGCCCGCTGTCACACCGAGGGCGACGACCCCGAAGTGATTGTGGCTGCCGACGGCTACATTAATCCAAATACCCAGTACGCCGAGCTGCGGGCCAGCGGCGGGCACGCCGACTTCAACTGCGGCACGTGTCACGACCCGCACGCCTCGACGGTCTACGATCGTGAGCACGGTATCCGTAACACCTGTACAGTGTGCCACGTCGATGCGAACATGGCGGCCCACGGGGGCGTCGTCTTCGTGCGCGGCGATTATCGGGAAACGATGACGTGCCAGAGCTGCCACATGCCCTTCGCCGGCCTGAACAGCGCGACGGCCGGTCCGGCGGTCGTCGGCAACACCGGACGCATGGGCGATGTTCGCTCGCACATCTTTCGCATCGCGACCCGCGAGGCCGATTACACCGACATGTTCAGCGCGGACGGCAGCTACGTGCTTAAAGACGCCCAGGAACGTGCAGCAGTGACGGTGGACTTCGTTTGCCTGCGCTGCCACACGGACGATACCGCCGCGCCGAATTCGGCATTCTTCCTGTCGCTCGACTCGGCGTGGCAGATCGCCACGGGCCTGCACCGCCTGCCGCAATAGTTGGCGCCGCCCGGGGCGACGAAGGCGGCCTGGCAGCGCGCTTTCCCAACGCCTGCCGACCGTTGCTCCGGGGGGCCGGGTTGGCGAGCCCGCTCTGCCCGCTGCACACCAAGGCGGCAGGGGCGCGCACCCGGGGCGGGACGCTCCGCGTAGAGATGATTGCCCCAAACCGCATGGGGCGCGTAGAATGTCCCTGTCGCGATTCGTCTGGATTCGATGGTGTTGACGGGGGTTCTGGGGGCCGAGTGCTGGACGCATGTCGCAAGCGAACAACCACGAACAACGACCATCGGCCGCGGCTCCGGCCCCGCAGCGGGTCTCGCTTTATAACAACTACATCTCGATGGCCGGGTTCTTCATTGCCGGGCTGGCGCTCCTGCTGCTGCTGACTTTTGCCCTATTCAGTGTGGTTGCCCCGGCCCGCAATCCGTACGTGGATATCATCGGCTACCTGATCCTGCCGGGGGGCTTCGTGTTTGGCCTGCTGATCGTGCCGGTCGGCATCCTGTTCAAGCGCAGGCAACTGCGGCGCCGCGCGCCGGGACTGGTGGGCAGCCTGCGTTTTCCGCGGCTCGACCTGAACGACCGCTGGACCCGGCGTGCGGCTGCGTTTGTCCTGCTCAGCACCTTCTTTGTCGTGCTACCCACGGTGGGAGTGAGCAGCTACTTCGGCTATCACTACACGGAGTCGTCGTATTTCTGCGGCCAGGTATGCCACTCGGTGATGGAGCCGCAGGCCACGGCGTACGCGTCGTCGTCACACGCGCGCGTGTCCTGTGCCGAATGCCACATCGGGGCCGGGGCGAGCTGGTTCGTCAAGTCGAAGCTGTCGGGCACGCGCCAGGTATTGGCTGTATGGATGAACAGCTACGCGCGGCCGATCCCGCCGGCGATTACCGAACTGCGCCCCGCGCGGGAAACGTGCGAGGAGTGCCACTGGCCGGCCAAGTTCTTCGGCTCGCAGCTTCGGACGACGACCTTCCATGTCCCGGATGATGACAACACCAGGCGACCGGTGCGGCTGCTGATCAAGACGGGCGGCGCGGACGAGACCATCGGGCGGGTGGAAGGCATTCACATGCACATGGCCCTGAGTGCCCGCGTGGAGTACGTCGCCCTGGACCCCGGCCTGCAGGAGATTCCCTGGGTCCGGTACGTGCGCGCGAGCGGCGCGGAGGACATCTACCGCTCGGACGGGCAGCCCAGTGACGCTCCCCGCCCCGTCGGCGTTGTTCGGACTATTGACTGCATGGACTGTCACAACCGCGCGGCGCACCACTTCCGGTCACCGCAGAAGGCCATGGACCTGTACCTCGACGCGGGACGGATCGACGCAACGTTGCCGTTCATCAAGCGCGAGGCCGTGGCTCTGCTCGCCGCGGAGTACCCCGATGCATCTGCAGCCGCGGCGGCGATCCAGGACGGTTTGACGACGTTCTATCAAGAGCATTATCCCGATGTTGCGACGAAGCGCCGGGCGGCGCTTGAGCAGGCCAGCGCCGCCGTCGCGGACATATATGGGCGGAACTTCTTCCCGCGCATGCGCGTCGACTGGCGTACGTATCCGGATAACGTTGGACATCTCGAATCCTCCGGCTGTATGCGTTGTCACGACGGCCGGCACTTCAACCGCCACGGCCAGGCGATCAGCTCCGCTTGTGAGGTTTGCCACACGGCGATCAACCCGCTCGAAGATCCGCCCGGGGCGTTCGTCGAGGGCCGCTTCCACCATTCACTGAATATGGTTCCGCACGACAACCTGCGCTGCGACCAGTGCCACAGCGGCGGGCCCCTGCCCTTGTGCCGAGACTGTCACACTACCGGTCAGTGGCTGGACGAACGAGGTCTGGATCGCTTCCGCCAGACACCCGATTGACGGGCCCGGCAAGACGCCCGGCCGGCCAAGTCTGACCGGAAAGCAAAGCGCCGGCGAGTGCTCCGCTCAGCAGAGCTCGCCGGCGCTTCGCGTTCTGATGTTCAGGGCCCGTCGCGCTTGTTCACCTAGTCCTGTCGCAGAAGCTGCTCCGCCTTAATCAGCATATCGCGGACGTATGCCGGGTTGTGCATACCCTTGCTGCCGTCGTACAGAGCGTAGTAGTACAGGAAGCGGGCTTGCTTAACCGCATCCGAGAGTGCGCTTTGGTCTTCCGGACCGCCGGCGCTGCTGTACTCCCAGGTGGCAGGATCACCCAACAGTTGCCGCACCGTGGCCAGTCGGCCGTCGAACTCGGCGCTCAGCGTGGCCTGCACGGCGCTGGCCTGTCCGACCGAGGGGTGGCAGCCGC
>CAZYGM010000115.1:7547-10399 GCA_964647015.1 uncultured Planctomycetales bacterium
GCGCTCAGCGTGGCCTGCACGGCGCTGGCCTGTCCGACCGAGGGGTGGCAGCCGCTCAGGGCGCAACTGTTGAAATCTACGGTGAAAGTGTGGCCGGAAATGGCCGGCGCCACCTCACTCTGGAAGTCTTGGCGGAACAGGTGGCACGTCGCACACTGCTCGGGGGCGAAGGAGTGCACAGACACGCGGCTGAACACCAGTGGTGTACTCTCCTGGCCGACCGGCATCGGCATCTCGCCGACGTAGACGTTGCTCTGGATACTGTGGTGCGGCGCCCGCGCCGTATCGGTCCACACGCGGCCGCGGCTGTGATGGCACTGCCCGCAGAGGTTGAAGCGTGTGCGGTCCGTGGCGGCCGCGATACTGTTGGTCGCCTGGGGGGTCGCGACCTCGCTGAAACGCAACTGGAAGTCGCGGCCCTCGTCGGGGGCGGCGGCGTTGCCGGTTCGCCGGTGTGGATCGTGACAAACCGCGCACGTGATCGGGTGGAGGTCAACGTCCGTGAGACCAACGAATGCACCGTCGGCGATTGTTCGGCCCTTTGCTTGGACCGTGATGAAGACGTCCCCCGAATGGCACAGGCCGCAGTTCTGCACGGAACTCGTGGCGCCGGCCAGGATACCCCCGGCCACGGCCTCGTTCAAATGGGCATGCCCCGACTCCGACCACTCCTCAGAATGGGGATGGTGCTCGCCGGTATGGCACACGGCGCACAGCGCCGAGCCGAGGCTCACCGTAGGCCGCAACGACCGGTCCTCAATGTTCTCGACGTGGTCGCGGGCCGGACCGTGGCAGGTCTCGCAGCCCACGCCCGCCAGATCGTCTGTGGTCGCGCGGTCCACGAACCCGCCCGATTGGCCAAAGCCAACGGTGTGGCACGGCAGGCAGATGGAGTTCGTGTCCTGGCCCATCGCCTCAAGCGTGTCGAGTGCGCCGGCATGCAGCGTCTGGGACCAGTTCGTGTGGGCGTTAATATGGCACAAGCTGCAGCGGGCCGAACCCACGTACTTGCCGGTGAGGCCCGTATTGCCTTTTGGTGGAACCCCGTTGTCAACCACCGGCGGGCAGCCGCTGATCAAGCCCCAGGACAAGCCCACCAGGGCCGCGAAGCCGATCCGAACGTCTCGTCTGGAGGTATTGGATAACCTAGACATGTTCACACTCCACCATCGGTCCCGCGTTTATGCTCTCAAGCCGGATGGCACTCAAGAATTGACAACGAATTCACGTCAGCGGGGCCAAACGACGACCTTTGCGTTTTGGCGCCCGTGCGACGTGCCGCTCGCGTGACACGCCAGCGTAAGCCCGCTCGCCGAAGCTGATACTAACAATATGAAGATATCCAACAATCCCCCCCAGGGGGGAATCTGTGTCCCCACACGGGGAGAACCGGGAGCGGTTACGCCAAGTGGTGCCGCGCGGCATAACTCACGGCTTCGGCCCGCGAGTGCAACCGCAGCTTGCGGTACAACCGTTTCAGGTGACTGCGCACCGTCGAGGCCGATATAGATGTGCGTCGCGCTATCTCCTCGTTACTCAACCCCTGCCCCACCAGCCGAAGCACCCGCAACTCCTGCGGCGTCAGGTTTGCGACGGGCTCCGGCGGCATATGGCCACTGGTCAGGGCCAGCAGCCGCTCGGCAACGGCCCGCGACAGCTCAATCTGGGCTTTGCGTTCCCGCGTGACGTTGCACACCAATAATGCCCGGCCGCGGAGGTTGCCGCCCGGGCCGTGGCAACCGGTCAAGTGGAGCTTCAACTCCATCGGCAGTGGCCAGTGCACCGAAATCTCCGCCGCCGCCCCGTTATCGCCGTTTCCGTGGTCCTGCCAGAATGCGCCGAACTGCGGGTCGCGCAGCGCAACCGCCAGCGGGCGGTGGACACACGCTGCCGCGGGCACTCCCAATAGCTCCTCCGCCGCCCGATTGAGCCAGAGCACCGTCCCCCGCATGTCCAGCAGGACCAGGCCGACGTCCAGCCCGGCGACGGCCTCGAGCACCAGGCAGGCCGCCGCGCAGTCCTGTGGCCCGCGCCACGGCCGGACAGCGGTTGTTCCGGTCAACCCGTCTCCGCCTGGAGCCACAGGCTCGTTCGCATCGGCCCCACGTGTCATAGGCCATTCCTGACGCTTGGTATGTTGGTCGAACGACTTGCCAATCGACCGCTCGCACAAGCACGCAAACCTGATTATAGTCTGGCCTCGGCGAGCGTGTTCTCATGTCCGAGCCGCGGCTCGAAGGCGAAGCCGGATGGTGATTGAGCATTTTCAGCTAGGGGGTGGTTTACGTCCTGGCTGTCGGCGAACTCTCCTGCCTCCCCGGGGGGAGCTGGGGGAGGGCGGAAATCCGCTGCCAGCGTTCCACACCCGGCGCGAGAGACCGTGGAATCAGGAGGGCGGCTCCAGACGCCGACAGCGGGGGGACTCGTTGGGCCGCGCGAAGGCACGGCAGAACCGGCTGGGTCCCCTGGTTGCATGTGTCGTAGTGATTGCAGCGGCTGCGGTGGCCCGCGGGCAGGATGCCGACAACTGCCTGCTTTGTCATCAGTACCGGGGGCTGGGTCGCTATGACCCCCAAAGCGACCGCCTACACCTCTTCTATGTCGATCCCGATTACGTGCGGCACCTCAAAGGGGCGCACGCGCGACTGGCGTGTACCGCGTGTCACCCGCGCGACGAAGTCGCTGTCATCCCGCACCGTCCCGTCTCACGTGTCGATTGCACGCGGACATGCCACTTGCAGGAGGCGGGGGGCGTGGCACGCCGCTTCAGCCACGCCAACGTGGCGGCCGTGCTGGAACAGAGCGTCCACGCGGCGGAGCGGCTGACCGGCCTGTCGCTTTCCGCCGGACCA
>CAZYGM010000116.1:0-10221 GCA_964647015.1 uncultured Planctomycetales bacterium
TACCGCGCTCGCACCCGGCAACACAACCCAATTGTGAATCCACTACGCCACCCGGCCTACGCGACCCCAAGGTCAGTAGCCGACTGGTTCGCAGTGACATGCTATGGCGGAGCGTCGGTCTCCCACTTCGCCAATTCCCGCCACCAGCCACCAACCACGAACAATGCCATCTCAGTACTTTGACTCCACCCCATTCACGCGCCCTATATCAATTGCTCACGCAGTGCCCGGAACGCCTTGGCGAACCCGTCGGCCCCGGCGCTCAAACCCGCCAGCCGCCCGCGCTACCATTCCCACCGCCGAAGACATGGCCATGCTCGCTCCTCCGGGGTGTCCGACCACCTTTGGACAGCCGGCTAGGCCGCGGAAACCCGCAGAAAAGTGCAAAGAAGCGTGTGCACTTCAGGCCGGGCGCGTTAGAATGGAATCCTCCGGCCCAGCAACGGCGCCGGGCTTGGTCTAACGGGAGACTTCGGCTTTGCCCATGTCTTGGTCGGGGAAGGAGTGGCGCGATGCAAGTCCGAACGGTCACACTGCCAGCAGTCTTCCTGGTCATCATTGTTGGGCCCGCGTTTCTGCCGCCGGCGCCTGGGCACGTGCAGCGGCCAGATGTCTCGATCGAGACGACTGCCGCTCACGGCAATCCGGTTCGACCGGACCGCGATGGGTGCACGCCGGAGTGGCTGCCGGCGGACGGGCTGCCTGGTGTGGATTACGAGGTGTGGGCCACGGCGGTGTACGACGATGGCACCGGCCCAGCACTTTACATCGGCGGCAATTTCCTGGTTGCCGGTGATGTCGTCGCCAACCACATCGCCAGATGGGATGGTACGAGTTGGACGTCACTCGCCACCGGCATGGACCAACCAGTCTGTGCCCTGGCGGTCTACGACGGCCTGTTAGTCGCTGGTGGGGCTTTCACCAAGGCGGGCGGCGTCAACGTCGCCTACATCGCTGGATGGGACGGCGCGGGGTGGGTGCCATTGGGGGACGGCATGAACGAGGCCGTGTTGGACCTGTCCGTCTATGATGGCGAGCTGATCGCCGGCGGGGTCTTCACTACGGCGGGCGGCGTCAGCGCTAACTGCATCGCCAAATGGGACGGGACGGACTGGGCCCCGCTGGGCAGCGGCATCGGCGGCGAAAGGCCCTTCGTGCGCGCCTTGGTTGCTTCCGCATACGGCCTGGTTGCCGGTGGCGATTTCACTACCGCCGGCGGCGTGGACGCAAGCTGCATCGCCAGGTGGGACGGGACGAGTTGGGCTCCGCTTGGCACAGGGATGAGCGGCGGGGAAAGCGGCCCGAGAGTGATTGATCTGGCCTGTACCAGCACCTTCGGATTGGTGGCCGCAGGCAGCTTCGAATTCGCCGGCGGAACGGCGGCCCGCCACATCGCCAGATGGGACGGCGAGAACTGGGCACCCCTGGGCAGCGGAATGGACAAGGCTGTGGCGGCCTTGACCTGCTACGCGGGCAACCTGATCGCGGGTGGACACTTCGTCACTGCGGGCGGGGCGAGCGCCAAGCGCATCGCTGCGTGGGACGGCGGAAGTTGGGCGCCCCTGGGCAGTGGAATGGAGAATGATTACGAATACGTATCGACCCTCGCGGTCTACAACGACGAGCTGGTTGCGGGGGGTGAATTCGCCGTCGCGGGTGGGACCTGGGTTAACAGTATTGCCAGATGGAATGGCGAGAGCTGGTTTGCCCTGAGCAGCGGGATCAACGACTACGTATGTGAGCTCGCGATCTTCGGCGGTGAGCTCATCGCCGGAGGATACTTCTCCACCGCGGGAGAAGTGGTCGCGAACCACATCGCGAGGTGGGACGGTGCAAACTGGGCGCCCCTGGGCAGCGGCATGTCGGGAGGCTCGTACCAATCCGTGAACGCCCTCACTGCCTTCGACGGCGACCTGATCGCGGGAGGGACGTTCAGCGCGGCCGGCGACGTGAGTGCATGCAACGTCGCCCGCTGGGATGGCACTAGTTGGGCGCCATTGAGCAGCGGAATGGACGGCAACGTGTATGCACTGACCGTCTACGACAGCGAGCTGATTGCCGGGGGCAACTTCACCGTGGCCGGTGGCGTAAGCGCAAACCGCATCGCCAAGTGGGACGGGAAGAGCTGGGCCCCGCTGGGCAGCGGCATCGACGGTCCCTTCTACCCAATCGTTCATGCCCTGATCGTCTACGACGGCGCGCTGATCGCCGCGGGCAACTTCGCCACGGCGGGCGACGTGAGCGCGGCCTGCATCGCCAGATGGGACGGCACGGACTGGGCACCGCTCGGCAGCGGCCTGGACCGCCGCGTGCGCGCACTGGCTATTTACAACGGTAACCTCATTGCCGGTGGAGAATTCACTGCGGCGGGCGGGGAGGGCGCCAACGCGATCGCCAGGTGGGACGGCACCAGTTGGGCGCCGCTCGCTAGCGGCGTAAGTGCCGACGTCAATACTCGTGTGTGTGGCCTATGCGTCTACGACGGCGCGCTTATCGCGGGCGGCTACTTCGATACCGCCGGCGAGGCAGGCGCGAACTGCATCGCCAAGTGGGACGGCAGCAGTTGGTCACCGCTGGGAGATGGTATGGAATGGGGTTATTGCACGCATCCTGTGATAGCCGCGCTCACCGTATTCAACGGCGAGCTGATCGCCGGCGGGGCGTTCAGCGCCGCTGGCGGCCAGGCTTCCGGCCATTGGGCCCGCTGGGGAGTTGCTGGGGACTACCTCGCGGGTGACCTGGACTGCGATGGCGACGTGGATGGGGACGACTGGAGCCTGTTCGCACCTTGTCTGGCGGGCCCGCAGGAGTACTACACGCCTGGGTGTTTGCGGGCCGATCTGGATGGGGACGGTGACTCAGACTTGGCCGACTTCGCGGCGATGCAATGCGCTATCAGCCATGCACGCTGAGTCGATTCAGCCAATCGCAGCGCTCCATGTGCGCCTGTGGAGTTATGGCCCCTTCTCGCCGATTCGGTTCCCAGAATCTGCCTGTCACTGGCTAAAACCCGCCAATTACCAACAACCCCGCCCCAACTCTTTGACCCCACCAGCATCCGAACCCATATACTCAATTGGTCGCGCAGTGCCCGGAACGCCTTGGCGAACCCGTCGGCCCCGGCGCCTGACAGCGCCGGAAAAGCTGACCGTCCCGTGACACGTGCGATTGACGCAGCGCTACGCGCCGAACGCCGCGCCGGCCAGCGCGGCCCGCCAAGGGATCGGCATGCGATTCAACAAGCGGGCCGCCCCACTGGGACCGCCCTGACGGTCCGCCGATGCCGCTGGCCGCCCCCCCGCCTGCCCGCAACCTTACGACCCGGCTCTCAACTCGACCACGAACACGGCCCCTTCGTCCCGCGACCGCTCGAGCCGCAGGTCACCGCCCATCTGGCGGGCCATTTGGCGGCTGAGCGCCAATCCCAGGCCCACGCCTGGGGCACCCTGCGCCGCCGCCTCCGCCGACTTGTGAAACGGCCGGAAGAGCTTCTTTCGCATTTCCGGATCGACACCGGCGCCAAAATCGCGCACGCGCAACTCAACGCGGTCCCCCCGCGCGCTGCTCGCCAGCACGATGTCCCGCCGCTGCGCACCCTCGGCGTACTTGCACGCGTTGTCAAGCAGGTTGAACAGAATCTGCTCAACGCCGCCGACGTCGACCAGCACGAGTTGGTTCGCGAGTTCCGGCGCGAGCGGCTCCACGATCAGGCGGAACTCGGCCAGCGCGGCGCGCTCGGCCAGCCGCGCGCGCACGCGCTGCAACAGCTCGCCGACCGCCACCGGCTCGCGGTGCAGCGACGCTCGATCCCGCTCCAGCCGGGCGAACGCCAAGACATTCTCGACCAGCCGCGCCAGCCTAACGGCCTCGGTCCTGAGCGTGACGAGGTATTCCTGGCGCGTCGCTTCGTCCTTCACCAGTCCGGCGGTGAGCAGGTCTGTGTAGAGCTGAAACGTCGTCAGCGGCGTGCGCAGCTCGTGCGTGACGGCCGAAACGAATGCGGCGCGCCGCTCGCTCAGCGCGATACTGCCGGCCAGTAGAGCGGCTACCGCGCTCGCGGCCAGCAGGATCGCAATCCACAATAACACCAGGAACAGGCGGACCGGGGTATTCAGGGCGGCGGCCGGCAGCTCGGGCAACCGCGCTTCCAGGCGCAGCGGCAAAGCGGCCATGCCGGGCCGATCGTCGCTCCGGCCGTCGGTCTGCGGCAAGAGCGCGACCTGCTGGAACAAATCCGCAATCTCCTGGAGCAATTCGGCGCGCAGGCTCGCCCAATCCAGCCAGACGCCCTGCACGTACTCGGTCTGGTGTGCCGTGACCCGCCTGGCCAGGAGCAGCTCACCGGCATGCCACAGCGGCCGAAGCGGGCCGGTGGTCACACCGCTGTCCCACGCGACTTCGTTCCGCGTGGCGTACGGGCGCGCGAAGAAGTTGTCCGCCGCACGCTGTCGGGCCATTAGCTCCGCCTGGTTCATCAGCGCCTGTTGCTGGTGCGGCGTGATCTGGGCCTGGAACTGCTGGGATGGAGTCTGCTCAGACCACGGGAGCGGAGGGTATTCAGGCGTACTGGGCATGGCCACTGCAGTTGGCGCGGGTTCAACCGGCAATGCTGCCGCCAGTGTGTCGAAGTCCAAAAGGGCGCGCAGCGCGCCGAGCTGCTCGTCGGCCGCAGCCATCTGTTCGTGGGTCAGGAAGCGCGGCACAGCCCGATCGCGCAAACTGTCGGCCGGCACCTGCGGCGAGGATAAGCCTCCCGAGGCATCCAGTTGGAAATAAAGGCGGACGTGCGGCGAAGCGGCAGTCAGCAGCGGGGAGGGCAGCAGCATTTCGACGCGCGCGGGCTCCTGAGACGTCGGCGGATACGCCCGCTCGGCCGAGTAGAACGCGCTGTAGACGAAGTGCGGGCGCGCGTTCTCACGCGCCAGCAGCGGGGCCACGGCCGAATCCAGCCGCCATAGCGCCAGGCGCATGCGTTCTTCCAGGGCCGCCTGTTCGCGCGCCTCAGCCGCCAGGCGGTCCAGCCGCGTGACTTCCACGCTGAGCCACGCGACCGCCGCCAGCAGGACGGCCAGACACGCCGCGAAGAGCAGGCCGATTTGCCAGGGACGCTTCACGAACACGCCCCCGACTCAGCTAATTTGTAGCCTTTGCCCCGGACCGTCACGATGACACGCGGCGCGGCGGCATCATCACCCAGCTTCTCGCGCAAACGGGCGATGTGCATGTCCACCGTACGCGACGCGCCGCGCCCCGGCTCGCTGCGCCAGATGCGCGCCAGCAGCTCATCGCGGGACAGCGCGCGCCCGGCGTTGGCAGCCAGGTGGTACAGGAGCGTACACTCACACTCGGACAGGTCACAGCGGCGGCCGTCGGCAAACTGAACCTCCCGGCGCGCGAAACACACCACGCCGCCGGGAATCCCCATCTGGCCAAGCTCCAGCGGCCGCTCGGCGGAGCGCCGCAGCACGGCGCTGACCCGGGCCAGCAATTCGCGGAGACTGAAGGGCTTGACCACATAGTCGTCAGCGCCCCGGCGGAAGCCCTCCAGACGGTCGGTCTCCGTGCCGCGCGCCGTCAGAATGATGACGGGCTGCGTGGGCCGGATGCGGCGCAGTTCACGCAGTATCTCCAGCCCGCCCAGCCGCGGCAGCACCAGGTCGAGCAGCAGCAGGTCGTAGTTCTCGTTCAACGCCAGCGCGCGCCCGGTGTCGCCGCCGGCGGCTTCGAGCGTCTCAAAGCCGCTGCTCTGCAGCGCAGCGAGGATGCCGCGGCGGATCGCGGCATCGTCCTCTATGACCAGAATTCGCGGTCGCGCCATTTGCACCTCATTCTACTGCAAAGGCCTCGCAGCGCGCGTCAATTACCGGCGCTGCGCACGAGTACCACCTTCCCGTCAATCAGCAGCAGAATCTCACCGCGCAGCGCCAGCATACCGGCCCGGTTCTCCGCTGCCAGCCGGCTCAGCAGAGCTTCGTAATCGCTGCCGCCAAAAGCGACCTCCCGATCCGGCGTGGCGTCGGCCGGGCGGTGCGCCAGTCGGCTGTCGGTCCAGCGCTGGCCGCGCTGGAAGAAGGCGCGGTCGTTCACCTGTTGCACCCGCGCGGTCTGTACGCGGTTCATGGCAGCATCGAAGAAGCTGTTGTCATAATTCATTACCGTCTGCCCCTGCATCTGGGCGTAGTTGACCGCCTGGTTGACAGCACCCCACCCCGAACGGACGGCCATGGCGCGCTCCGCCATATTCTTGCTCGTTTCCCGGCGAATCATGGCTGCGTCGGAGAGCGTCGTGCCTTCGAGCGCCAGGAAAGCAGTGTATTCCGTCAGTATGCCGAACTCCAGGCTGAGACCGACAATCTCGTCCACGCGCTCGCGCAGACGCGGGTCGTCAAGCGCGCCGCTGAGCGTCGGACTGACGTCCGCGCCCGACTGGCGAATCTCGTCAATCAGGCCGGCGATTCGCCGGCTGGCCCACAGGCGCGGCACAAACGCGTTGCGCGTGGATGCACGTTCGAGCGGAAATGTGAACTTGAACGTCCGCGTCCGGCCGTGCTGTGCCCCGCGCAGCGTGAACGTCAACGGCCCTGCCCCATGGTAGCGCCCGAAGACCACGAGTTGATCGCCGACGTACAGATCCGGGAGAGTCGCCGGCAATACATCGGACACTCGTGGCGACGGTGTCGCGCCGCCGGCCAGGACCTCGCCCGGCTCGACTTGCAGTTCCAGACTGGTAAAGACCGGACCCTCCAGGTTCGTGAATACCGCCGCCACCTTGGCCTCCACGCTTTCCCCCGGCAACACGAAGGTCGCCGTGGCGCGCGTGTCGCCGGCGATGCTCTGTAGCAACGGCGCGTTCACATCCACTCCCACGCCGAACGTGAATACACGACGCTCGCCGGGGTTCCGCTCCGTAGCTGCGCGCCGGATTGCGACCTCGGACGTGTTCCCGGTCGTCGGCAGGCCGTCCGTCAGAAACAGGACGATCGGCAGCACGTCCGGCGCGGGCACGGGCCGCAGCGCCTCAACCAGCGCATCGTGCAGATTCGTGAGACCGCCCGCCCTGACACGCGCCAGGAACTCCTCCGCGGCCCGCACCGTCTCGGGGTTGCGCGTTACGGGCTGCTCGGCGAAGCGGCGCACGTGCTCGTTGTAGACGATGATGTTGAACAGCTCGCCCTCGCGCAGGCCGGCAATGATCTGGCCGGCAGCGGCTCTGGCCTGCTCGATCTTCTCCCCGCGCATGCTGCCAGACTGGTCCAGCACGAGCGTGAGTTCCCGGCGCACCACCGGCAGCGGTCGATCATCGGGGGGCAGCCCGGCCAGCAGCATGAAGTAGCCGCCGCCGGTCTCGGCCGGATACGCAAGCAATGAGGCCGTAACCGCGTCAGTCCCCAGCAGCCAGGACAGCCGAAACGACCCCGGCACCGCCCGTGAATCCGCAGTGTTGCTCATTACCAGATGATTGGGGCCCAAACGCTGCGATTGAAGCGCATGCGACGGCGAGTAGGCAGTCGCGATCGGCGTCTGGGCGCGGATGCTGACCGTGATCTCCCACGGTACGCGGTAGTCCACCGACTCCGTCCGCGGCAGTTCGTAGTCAATCCGCTGACCATCGCGCGGCAGCACGTGCTCGTAGATCAGGCGCACCTGCTGTCGGCCCTGCGCTTCCACTGGAAACACCGCCGTTCTGACCAGGTTGAAGCCCGCGAACTCGGCCAGGGCCGGGTCGCGCAGCCTGGCGACAAGGTCCGCGTAGAGGTGCCGCGCTTCCGCCCGCGGAATCACCCGCGCCGCCGGCTCGATGGCAGCCCCGGCGAAGTCCAGACCGCGCACCACCGTCCCGTCGGGGACGGGGACCAGCAGCTCGACCTCGGTCCGCGTTCGGCTGTCATTCCACACGTGCACGTCCAAGGTCGTCGTGGCGACCTGCTCGACCACCTCCACCCGCGCGGTGACACCCGTCACCCGGACCGCCGCGACACCCGTGTCGAAGCGCCCCATGGCCGCCTGCGGGACGAGCAGGATGGCCCGCGGACGACCGGCTGAGTCTTGAGCAAGAGCGGCTGCGAAGGGCAGCAGAAGCAGGGCCGGCAGCAGAAACGGGCTGCCGCAGCGAATCGTCTTGAGCATGGCTACACTCCTGAAACGGGTTTCCGGTTCAACTCGGCCGTCTGTCAGAAGTATGCCTGCCGCACGCGCCTTGTCGGTAAAAGGTCTGTAACAACCAACCGCGTTAGTGCCGCGCCGACAACCCCGCCCCAACGATGCGCCCGTGGCTTCAGCCGGACCGGTGCCGCCTGCGCCACAACTCGCCCCGCGCGCCATGTCCAGGACCGGAGCGGAACTTGGACAGCCGAATACCGCGGCCGCGTGGCACCGTCTAAGCGCCCGCAATCGCCCGCAACTCGGTGCTCTCGCGCAGCAGCCGCAGCGCTGTGCAGATGTCGTCGCCGAACTCCCGGTCCGCGTCGGCGTGCGTGATGTGCCGCCGGATGATGGCGTGAGCCGCGGCCGGTCCCTGCCCGGGCCGCTGGGGCGCCCGGAAGTCGACGGCCTGCGCCGCGCACATCATCTCCACAGCCAACACCGTCTCCACCCGGTCAAGAATCTCGTAGCACTTGAGCGCGGCGGTCGCCCCCATGCTCACGTGGTCTTCCTGGCCCAGCGAGGTCGGAATGGAATCGACGGAGGCCGGCCCCGCCAGCACCTTGCACTCATTCACCAGGGCGGCGGACGTGTACTGCGGCAGCATGTAGCCGCTGTTCAGCCCGGTGTCCTGCATGAGCAGCTTGGGCAGCCCGTCCTCGCCGCCCAGTAGCTGGTACGTCCGACGTTCCGAGATACTGGCGAGGTCAGTGAGCGCAATGGCCAGGTAGTCCAGCACCAGCGCCAGCGGCGCACCGTGGAAGTTGCCGCCGCTGATGGCCGCATCCTCAAAGATGATCGGGTTGTCGGTGACGCTGTTGATCTCGCGCGTAACGACCTCGCAGTAGTGCGCGAGCGCGTCGCGGAAGGCTCCGTGCACCTGTGGCACACAGCGCAGCGAATAGGGATCCTGCACGCGCGGGCAGTCAGCGTGCGACGCGAGGATCTCGCTGCCGGTCATGTGCCGCCGGATGTTGGCAGCCACGGTTTGGGCGCCGAGGTGCGGCCGCAGCTCGTGCAGACGCGGATCCATAGGCCGAATGCTGCCGCGGAAGCCCTCCAGCGTCAGGCAGGCGATCAAGTCGGCCAGGTTCGCCAGGCGGCGCGCCCGCACGCCGATGTTCGCCGCGTACGCCGCCATGAACTGCGTGCCGTTGATCAGCGCCAGCCCTTCCTTGGACGTCAACTGCAGAGGCGGCAACCCGACGGCCGCGAGGACTTCGGCCGCCGGCCGGGCCGTGCGGGTGCCGGCGTGCTCGGCCGTGCCGGGCACGCTGATCTCGCCGCGCCCGATCATGCCGAGGACCACGTGGGCCAGGGGTGCCAAGTCGCCGCTGGCGCCCAGCGAGCCGCGCGTGGGTACGACTGGCAGAATGTCGGCGTTCAAGAAGAGCTGCATCACGCGCACGACATCGGCGCGGACGCCGCTGTGTCCGGCCAACAGCATGTTCAGCTTGAACAGCAGGATCCAGCGGACAATCTCCGGCGGGGTGGCCGGGCCCACGCCGACCGCGTGCGAGACTATCAGATTGTGCTGAAGCTGGTCGAGCTGTTCCGGGGGGATGCGCTTGTCGCGCAGGTGTCCGAAGCCCGTGTTGATGCCGTAAATCGCTGCGCCAGTTGCGACGAGATCGTCAACCCAGCCGCGGCCGCGCTCGACCCGATCAAGCGCCGGTCCGCTGATGTCCACGTGCAGCGGCTGCCCCAGGCATTCATCCAGCAGCGCCAGCGTCAGCGGCTGTTCGCCCAACTTCAGCGTGAAAGGTCTCACCGGCGTTTCTCCTCGGCATAGCGCGCCACCGTCTCGGCGGCGTCTTCGACGAACTCGCGCAGGCCGGGCAAGCCGCGCTCCGTCAGGGCGGCGTCCACTTGGCGGCGCAGCTCGGCCCGCGCTTGCAGCGTGTAATAATCGCGCTGGATCGCCTCGTTTACCAGGGCGAGTTCCTCAACCACGTTATCGGCCACACGCACGCGGTACACTTGGCCACCATCCGCCGGCAAGCGCGCACAGTAAATCCAGCGCGGATCGCGCCGTTCATAGGGGCACGACTCGGGAATGAGCGGCGGATAGGGCTCGTC
>CAZYGM010000117.1:0-10165 GCA_964647015.1 uncultured Planctomycetales bacterium
CGCGCCGGCCGGCGGTGACTCTAATGGCGCTGAGATCGACCTGCAACGTCAGCAGGCCGCCGGGGGCGATGCGGAGCTGATAGGCAGTGGCCGGCAGGCCGGGCTCGTCGAGCACGACGTAGGCCAGCGTCTGGCCGTCCAGCCGGATGAGCGGCGTCACGCGGGCGATCTGCGTGCCGCGATTGGCCAGGTGAACGAGGGCGATGGCATCCGTTGGCGTCAGGTAGGTCAGTCCTTCGGGCGTTTGGCGGCGGGCCAGTTCCAGGCGGGGCGTCACGTCGAAGCTGACGTCGAGTTCCGGCTCGGTTGGCGGCGGGCCGGAACCGACGACGGCGTGCACGGCGCCTTTGTCCGGCAGCCCGAAACGCACGCGGCAGGACCACACGCCGTCGATGAGGTCCGTGGCTTCAAGCTGGGCGCCGCGGCACCAGGGTGGGTCGGCGTTGCGGGCGGCCACCAGGACGTGCGTCCGGAGGTCGTCGAGGCGGAGGGCGTGGTTGTTGACCGCCGTGAAGGCCACCTGGTGGCGCGTCCCGTCTTCGGACTCGTGCCGCTTCAGCGACAGGCGCCCGACCGGCAAGGCCGGTGGGAGCACGGGGGGTAATGCGGCGGCACCGGGGATGTGGGCGCGGTCGCCCTCGAAGTCGATGACGCGGTAGTGCGCTGTGCCGGTCGCGCCTTCGCGCGTGGCAGCGCTGGATTGGTGCGTCCGCACGTATAGCATGGGACTGGCGGCATCGATCAGGTCGCGGTACTCCACGCCGGCCCAATCCTGGTGGCCGCCGACGAACCAGGCGGCGATGCGGCCGGCGCTGAGCTGGGCGTTCAGGGTCCCCTGCCGCTGCCATTGGCGCAACAGGTTCGGGTACTCGTCGTGGGAGACGATGAAGGTGGGCCGATCGTCGCCGGGAATCGCCAGGGCCCGTTCCAGCCAGCGAATTTGGTCCGGGTCGCCGCTGATGGGCCGCGTCGGCAAATCAAGCAGGACGACGCCGCGCACGGGGCCGACGTCGACCACGCCGACCGGGCTTGGGGCGATGTGCCGCGCGTATTGCGTCAGGTCGTCGTGGTCGCCGCAGGCAATTAGCAGCGGGGCGTCGAACGTGCAGAGGAAGTCCACGAGGCGGCGCCAGCCGGCGGCGGCATCATCGTGGGTGAGATCGAGGAAGTCGCCGGTGGCGACGATGAGCGTGGGTGCCAGCAGGTTGACCTCCGCCGCTAGGCGGCAGTCGAAGTCCGGGGCGCCCAGGTCGCCGATGTTCATGTTGGACACGTGGACGAGGCGTACGCGCGGCGAGGGTCGGCGGACGGCCACGCAATGCCGGCTGACCAGGCGCTGGTCGCCAACGCGCAGCACGAGATCGTACGTCCTCTCCGGCAGGTCCGTCGGGACCTGAGCCGTCAGCGATGTGGCTGAGCTGGCTTCCTGGTTCGGCTGCGGCGAGCGGGTCAACGTGGCACGCACCGCCGGGGCGCGCTCGGATATCAGTTCGACGGTGGGTGTGGCTGTGTCGGGGGGGATCACGGCGACGACGCTCAGCGTGCCGCCTGGCGGGACGAACGCCGGTTGACCGAGCGTCGGTGCCAGGATGGCCGCCTCGCCGCGCGGCTGCTGGGCAACGGCGAGGTTGGCGGCCGAAGTCGCCGCGAGGAATCCCAGTAGTGTCAGGACGGCAGCGCGCAGGGCCGGCCGCGTGTTGGCAGAGGGGCTGAGCTTCCGGCGACGACCATCCATGTTGCGCACCTTGTCGAGGTGTGCCCGCGCCCGTATTCTCTTCCATCGTGAGTAAGGTGGATTCCAGTGGAGTGAAAGTGTCGTTGCGTGAGTGGTTGCGCAGCGAGCGGTGCCTGGGGGTACGTCACGTCTGCCGGCCTAGTAAACCGACAAGTCCCCCCCCTGCCGCATCGGCTGACGAGGTACACGCGATGACGCGAGAGGTTCGAGGGGTCCGTGCGCGCGCACGGAACGCCCCGGCGGTGACTGGGAGCCTGCTGGCGGAGGACTTCGGGCTGCCGCCGATGTGCGGGCAGGAGCTAAGTGCGAAGGACGCCGCGGAGCAGTTGGCGGGTCTGGACACCGGTTTTGTGCGCGGCTGTCAGCGTTGCGAACTCCACGCGACCCGCACGCAGACGGTCTTTGGGGTCGGGTCGCCGCGGCCGGAGTTGGTGTTTGTCGGGGAGGGACCGGGTGCGGACGAGGATCGGGAAGGAGTGCCGTTCGTTGGTCGTGCCGGGCAACTGTTGACGCGGATGATCGCGGCGATGACGCTAACACGTGAGCAGGTCTATATTTGCAACGTTGTGAAATGCCGGCCGCCGGGGAATCGCACGCCGACTGACGGCGAGATGGAGACATGTGTCCCCTACCTGTGGTGGCAACTGGCGGTTCTGCGGCCGAAGGTGATAGTCGCGCTGGGGCGGCCGGCGTCACAGACGCTGTTGGCGACGAAGGCGCCGATCGGGCAGTTGCGGGGTGAGTTTCACGATTTCCCGCCACTGGCGTTGGCGCATCTGGGGCTGCCGGAGTGCCGCGTGATGCCGACGTTTCATCCGGCGTACCTGCTGCGCAGCCCGGGGGAGAAGGCGAAGGCGTGGGAGGACCTCAAGGCGGTCATGCGCGAGTTGGGGTTGCGGACGCCGGGCGCGGGCGGCTGAGATGCGGTCGGACGTCCCCGGAGGGATTCGCAGGAATACCAGAACTTAGGGTGAATACCTAATAGGCCTCCACCGGCGATCTGTTATTGTACGGCTCGACCGGGCTGAGCGCGACTGTGCGGATGCAGAGCTGCGTGGACGTGGTAAGGGAGGCGGATCACGATTCTGATCGGGCGCGGGGCGCTCGGCAACCGGTGGCGATGAGGCTATAGGGAGTGTACGAAGCGCGGCGGGCGGACGGCCTGGATTTGCCGGGTAGTTGCGCCTGACGTCAGAGGGAGGTACGTGCGCCGCATGGTGCCGTATGGTGCCGGCGGCAAGTAACAGAACGAACCCTCAGTTCACCGGCGAATGGATGCGATGACCGGAAGAAGCACGATGGCGAGCGCTGTGGGCACCGAGCCCGCCAGTACACCCGTCACATGCCTGCTGAGTAACTCACTGCTTGATCGACTCGCGTACGCGTTGTTCCTGAAAGCCGAGCTGAACTGGGAAGTGGCGCAGCACGCCGATTTCACGCCGACGGCGGTGTGGGCGGCGATGCGCGTCAGGCCTGGTCTGGTGCTGGTTGACTCGGACAGCGCCGCGGCCAGCGCGGTGGACGCGGTTCAGATGATCCTGCGCTTGCAGCCCGCGACGCGGATCCTGGTCATCGGTGCGGCGGTTGACCCGTTGCACGTACAGGGATGGAGCCGCTGCACGATCCACGGCTACGTGGTGAAGGACGGCGGCGTGGCGGAGTTGCGTGCGGCGTTGCAGGCCGTGAGTGACAACCGCCAGTACTTCAGCGAGGGCGTGCGCTGTGCGATTCGCCGGCCGAGCGTCGCGTCTGACAATGGGAAGCCGCGTTTGTCGCGGCGTGAGTCGGAGTTGCTGCCGCTGCTGGCGCGCGGGCTGTCGTTGCGGGACGCCGCGCACCGGATGACGGTGAGCTACAAGACGGCCGATTCGTATCGCACGAGCCTGCTGCGCAAGCTGGGGTTGCACGATCGCGTCGAGTTGGCGCGCTACGCGATTCGCGAGCGCATTATTGATCCGTAGATGGTCGGCGGGCGCGGCACCGGTTGGCCCCCCGGGGAGGAGTGGCAGGCCCCCCAAGCCCACCGGCCCGGGGGGGCAGCAGGCTTCATTCGGGTTGTTCAAACAGGGCGCGCTCGCGCAATTCGGTGGCCCGCTCGACGACCGTCGTTACGCCTACTTCCGGCAGGGGCTCCAGCGTGAAGGTCGGCAGGACGTGCCTGTCACTGATCATCGTGGGAACCATTGCCTCGGCGACCAGGTCGATCGGCGGCCACTGGTACCAGGGCGCCACGACGCGGCAGTTGGTCTGGAGCGTCTGGTAGCCGGGCTTGCGCAGGATGATGTCGTAATCGCCGTACCAGAGGAAGGAGAACTCCACCGGGCTGAGGCCGACTTCCTCGTCGTTCACGGTGACCACGGCGCCGGGCGGGCTGGTCTCGATCCGCATGATTCGTTCGACACAGCCGGCGGCGAACACGAGCAGGATGAGTGCCGGCAGAGAGATCCAACGGAGGGCTATTGGTGACATCATGGTGAGACCTCGACAGTTTCGACTGTGGCGGATCGGGGGTCCAGAGTAGCGACGGTGCAGCGCCCGCTGAGCCAGCCGCAGCATTCGCCCGGGTTGATGAAGAGTTTGCCGTCGCGCTGGTCCACTCGGAGTTCGTGCGAATGTCCGGTGACGATTACATCGGCGCGGGCGACGTCCGCCGGCTGGCACCAGTCGATGTAATGGTGCAGGAGGATACGCCGGCCGGCGATGTTCAGGAATAGCGGGCCGTCCTGAATTCGCGGTAGCACGGCCTTGAGGCCTTGCCGCTCGCCGTCGTTGTTTCCGTATACGACGTGCATGTTGCCGCCGAAGGCCGCCAGGAGCCGGGCGGCGAACGGCGCGACCAGGTCGCCGGCGTGGAGGACGGTATCGATCCCCAGCCGCCGAAAGTGGTCCAGGGCCGCCTGGAGAACGGGCAGTCGGTCGTGCGTGTCAGCAATCAGGCCAATGCGCATTAATCGTGCCGTGAGCAAGTACCGCGCCGGACAGACGTTCGGTTCAATTATACGAACGGGGGACCCGATAGTCAGCGCGTCGCCGGCCTTCATTGGGCGGGCGATCGGGCGGCGCGCTACGGCGGCCGGCGATGTGTGCAAACGAGGGTAACGTGCAGCCGGATTGTTCAGCGACAGAGTGGGTCGGATCAACGATGGCCGGGCCAGCGTCAGCCCCGGGCGGGACAACTACTGAACAGCAACTGGACGCCGGTGAACTGGGGCGGGCTAATTGCGACACCTGCGTGGAGACGCTGGGCGGTCCAGTGACCGTCTGGGACGTTGATCAGGCGGATTGCCCCCCCTACCGAGAATTCGTTGACAGCCACCCGGCGGCAACCGTTTATCACAGCCTGGCTTGGCGGGACATGCTGGTGCGCGCGGGTGTCGGGACGCCGCGTTACCTGTTGGCCCTCAGAGGTGACGAAGCGACTGGCGTGCTGCCGCTGTTCGAGGTGGAGCGGGGAGGACGCCGAGTGCTTGTCAGTCTGCCGGAAACGCCGATCGGCGGGTGCGTGGCGGCGGATGCGGAAACGTTCTGGCTGCTGGCGAGCCGGGCGGAGCAACTGGCGGAGCAGCGTGGGGCGACGGGTGTGCTTGTCGCGCGGTTCGGGCCGGCCGCAGCGGGGGTGAACGTCGGCGCCGCGACCGGATGGGTGCAAGCACCGGCGTGCGCGTTGCTGGCAGCGGGCGGGAGCGACGGTCTGGTCGCCGCAGGCTGGCAGGTAAGCGTGGCACCGCTGGAGGCAGGTCACGAGGCGCTGTTCCATTCGGCCCCGCAGCGGCATTTGATTGCGGGGTTGCTGCGGCAGCCGTTCCGAAACTGCCGGCCGATGCTTGGCCTGCTTCGTGACGGGCGTGGACGAGACGTCGCCGCCGCGCTGTGGCTGCAGGGCGGGCTGACGATTCACGTGCTGGCGTTGGCGCGCCCGCGTGCGAGCAGCGTGGCACGGCGCGCCATTCTGGCGAAAGTCGCGCACCGTCAGGCGGATCTGGCGAACGGTAAGATTGTGTATCCGGTGCGCCGGGAAGGCGGCGAGGAGCCGGCGTACGTGTCCGAAACGCCGGCTGTGCGTGTGTCGCGCGAAACACCTCTGATACTGAACAGTGCGCTGCAGGCCGCGAATACCGGCCCAGCGCTTGGTTTATGAGTTCCGCTCGCGCGCCCAGCCCGTGCCGCGCACAGATTTATTGAAAACGATTAGTGTGTCAGCCGCCTGCCGGGGGGTCCGGAGTAGCATCTCTAATCATCGACGGACGCAGCGCGGCCGGCCCGATATCGGTCGGCAAGGGCTGCGCGGCGGGGGCGGGGGAATGTTGTTCCGGGACGCCACTCCCCTGTTCCCATAGCCCCCGACAAGTTGCTGGATGATCCGCGCGGTGCAGGTCCGCCTTAACGCGGCGCGGCGGCGTTATTGGCTAGGTCCGCTCGCCCGGCGTCCGGCGACCAATCAAGTGTGGTACAGCCCCAGACGAAGAAGGCGTGCGGAATAGCCCGCAGACAAGATCGCCGTGGGCCGTGGGACCGTCCTGGACGGTCCATTGGATGGGGAACTGGGCGGCCTTTTGCGGAGCCCGGCAGGAGAAGGTGGATGCTGGCAGTCATAGATCTCACACACCGGCAGGCGAACCGCGTGCTGGAACAGGCGCTACGCACGCGGGCACAGGTTGAACTTGAACCACGCCGCGGCGATCGGTCGCTGCTCGGCCAGTTGGCCGGGCGCGAGGAAGGGTTGTTGCGAGTCGACCTGCACGACTACGGGCAGGACTGGACGCTTACCGCCTTGACGGGTGCATTCTGTGACGTCAAGGCGATCTTGAGCGGCCAGCTCTACCTATTCTGTTCGTGCATAGTGACCGTGGCGGACAGCACCGTGCCGCAGCGTTTGCTGCTCTCGGTGCCGGACGTCATCCAGGTGGCGAACCGGCGACGCTTCGACCGCTATGCCCTGCCGCAGCCGCCGCGAATCGACGTGCTGATGGAGGGAGTCGAGGCCGGGCTGCCCGGGTTGCTGTGCGAGGTCGGGCTGGGCGGGATGGGCTGCGAGTTGCCGCGGCGTGAGGCTGACGACCGCCTGCTGATCGACGACGTGGTGCGCGTGCGCTTTGAGCTTCCCAATGCGGGTTTGCCGCTGGAACTGGCGGCCAGCGTGTGTATCAAGTCGCCGGGGGCGGATGAAGGGCATTTGCATGTCGGGTTGGAGTTCCAGATACCACCGCCGGGACACGCCGACGAACCGGCCTATCAACGGTTGCGGCAGGCGCTGGGCTCGCAGCAGTTTCGAGCATCATGAAGGAATGGTGAGAAATGAACCCACGACGAGCGGTTCCTGAGGAGAGTGCCGGCGTCATCATGCGCGAGGCGGCCAGCGAGCATGCGTTGGCAATACTGTCATTGCGGACTGAGGATGACTGGGCCACGTTCAAGTCGCGCTTCCTCGAGTGCGACCCGAAGCAGTCCTTCTTCGTGCTCGATTACCAGGCGGTGGACGGCCACGAGCTGCCCGAGCTGGCGCCGGGGCAATGCGTGGGCGTGAGCTTCCGCCACCGAAACCGGAAGGTCCTATTCGCCACGGTGGTCGAGGCGCGCGGCCATTTCCTGCTGGAAGACAAGACTACGGTGCCGGCCATCCGCTATCGTTGGCCGGAGCGGCTGACGGAGCTGCAACGCCGGGCGTATTACCGTACGCCGGTCCCGGAATCCATGAGCCTGCCGGCGAGCCTGTGGCCGGGCGGGCTGGCGGCGCGGGCCGCGGCCCAAGGCAGCACGCTGGAGATGCTCAACGGGACGCTGGTGAACGTGTCGTGCGGCGGGGCCCTGCTGCAGGTGAATGACGCGCCGAGCTCTTGGAAGGAGAACGAAACGCTGGGACTCGAAGCCCAGCTTGGCGATGGGAAGCCACCGATAATGGTGGACGCGCGGTTCCGAGGCGTGCGGCACGACGAAGTTGGGCATCTGTGCGTGGCGGTCCAGTTCATCGGCATGGAGATGACCGTGGACGGGCGACTGATCTTGCAGCGGCTGGCCAACACCGTACAGCGGCTGCACCGCGCCAGCCTCTCAGCGGGCGTACGAGACTGGAACGGTCCGCGGCGGTGAGATGTCGGTATGGCGATATGACCGACGTCAGATAACTGAATTATTTTGACACTTCGGACCGCCATGGTTGTTTAACTGGATAGAACGCTCAAAAAGCCCATCCCAGCGCATGGGCCACCATATGTTGCCCCGTGCACAGTGGTGGCCCTTTTCTTGCGCCTAAGCCCCCCTGCTCGCGCCAGAGTTCCCCCAGGCACCCTATGCAAACACCGCCGCAGCACAGGTCACGTTGGTGTCCGTCCGGGCGTCTACGGCCTGATGATAGGCCAGCAGACGGCATTGGCAGTCGCTGAGCGTCCGGCTGATGGCGTAAAGGCAGCCTGTGCTGCAAACTCTTGTCAGATTGCTGCTTATGCGCAGTTCTTTGCGGAACCGCGCGTGGTCTTGCCGACAGAGGTGGTCCAGAAGCTTGCGGTCGGTGCGCTCGACGTCCGCGAGCGATTCCGGCGTCGCCGGGGCTTCGTCGCCGAACGCGAGCCCAACGTGACTCAGGTCAGCGCCGGCGATGAAGATTGTTCGCAGGGGGTCGTCAGCAATAAGGCTCTTGAGGGCGTCGGCCAAACGAGCCACTTCGTGAGCGGTTTCGGTCGCGCCATCGTCGGGCGACAGGCCACAGACATCCGGGCAGAGGATGGGGACGATGGCAAATCCGCTCGCTGGGAGACAGCGCTGAAGCAGCATCACCTGTAGCTCGACAGAATGCTCGATGGTGTGATCCATGTCGCACTGGCAGAGGTCGCTGTTCAGCCGCTCCGCGAGCTGTTTAATGAACGTGCGGTCTGTTGTGACCATGCCGAAGGGCGTCTCGAAGTCCTTGGCGGTGGCGACGGCTCCTCTTGCGCGGCCGAAGTGGTTGGTGCCGAGGATGATGTAGCGGTCGGCCGGCGGGGCCTGGGCGAGTACGGCGTAGGCGGCGGCGTAGCAGGGCGCGCCGCGCTGGTAGTCCAGGTGCGGCGCGATAAGGCCGCGGATTTCGCCGGTGAATTGCGGCGTTGCGCCGGCCAGCAAGTCTGAGATGGCGGGGCCGAGCAACTCGGCGGCGGGCCAGCGTGGCCGGATGTCGTGCGTTCGCGCGGCGCGGTACTCGCGCTGGCGTGCCTCCAGGGCGGCGTGGAAGCGCGGGGTCTCGAGCAGGCCGTACTGATCAAGCGCTGAGACGAGGCGTTGGACCTCCTCGGCAGGCAGGTCGGCCAGGCCGGTCTCGGCGAGAAAGGCGGCCTGCAAGTCCCGGATGGAGCGGGTTCCATCCAGGCGGGTCATGAGGAAGTAGGCGGTCGGGGAGACGGCCAGCGACCCCGGGGCGATCTGCAGGACATCGTGCAGGATGAATGCCAGGCGACCATCCTCGCCCGCGTGCGGAGTGACCTGGAGCGGCCGGACGGCCGGCAAGGGCTGGTCTTCATTCATATTCTGCCGCCGGATTAAGTTTCATGGCCCAACGCACGCGTGAGCCCCAGAATAAGTGTATGCCCGGATCAGTGAGGGGGCGTTCGAAAGTGAAGCGAATCGCAGCGACACCGTCGGCGTCCGCCTCGATGACTTCGGCGGTGAAGCCGTGCTGGGCGGCCCATTCCGCGGAGTGCTGTGGCGTGGGGTTCCCGGAAGCCTGGGCGACCAGGCGCCCCATCGGGCCGCTGAAATAGCGGTCGCCGACGACGCGGATGATGATGGTGCGCTCGTCGATCCAGGTGATTTCGGTTTCTATGCCCGTTCCGACCAGGCCGAGGACGCGGGGCGCCCAGGTGAGCGGCCGGACCTTGAGGTCGCGCAGGCCGGTCTGGTGCTCGACGGATAGTTGCGTGTAATGCGCGATCATGGGCAGGTTGGCGATGTAAAGGGTATCGCCGTCCTGGAGCTGGTCGGCGACGGAGATGATTTCGGTGGCGACCTGGTCCTCAACGCGTTGGGCGGTGTCAAAGGCGACGCCGAAGGCGAGCGTGGCACCGCTGAAGCCGGCACCGAGTGAAATGATGCAGAGCCACATGAGGGCTTGGCGCGGTCGGTAGGTGGCCGGGTGGCCGCCGATGCCGCGCAGCAGGAGCATCACGATAATCGCCCAGCCGATGCCGGGGAGGTAGAGGTGGTGCGGGGAGGAGAAGGCCGGCAGGACGGGGGCCATGAACCCGAGGAGCCAGGCGGGTGCCAACAGGCCGGGTCGACGGCGGAAGAACCGCACGCTGACGGCCAGGAGTAGGATAAGCACGAGGGCTGCGAGCGAGTAGAAGAGGAAGGGCCGGGCGCGGAGGTACGGCAGGCCGCCGAACGGGACGATGGGGGCGAGCAGGAACTCGCCCAGGAGGTAGTAGAGGGTTTTGTCGAATATGAAGCGCAGGAAGCCCGGAT
>CAZYGM010000118.1:0-10113 GCA_964647015.1 uncultured Planctomycetales bacterium
CGGCATCATGGAGCTGAACCGCAACCCGGAGAACTACTTCGCCGAGGTCGAGCAGTCGGCCTTCTCGCCCGGCAACATGGTGCCCGGCATCGGTCACAGCCCGGACAAGATGCTCCAGTTCCGTATCGTTTCTTATGCCGACGCGCACCGCTACCGCCTGGGCACCAACTATGAGGCTTTGCCGGTGAACAAGCCCCGCTGCCCGGTTACCACATACCACCGCGACGGACCGATGCGCTTCGACGGCAACAGCGGCGGCGCGGTCAACTATGAGCCCAACAGCCGCGGCGGCCCGGTCGAGGACCCGCGTTTCAAGGAGCCGCCCTTGAGCATCAGCGGCGATGCCGACCGCTATGACCATCGCGCGGGCAACGACGACTACACGCAGCCCGGCAACCTGTATCGGCTGATGACCGCCGAGCAGCGCGGCCGCCTGCACCACGCCATTGCCAAGGCGATGCAGGGCGTGCCGCAGGAGATCATCGAGCGGCAGCTCGGCCACTTCGCCAAGGCCGATCCGGCGTACGCGGAAGGTGTGCTCAAGGCGCTCGGCGGACGGTAGGCGGCGTGGCGGCACAGCGGCGGTCAGTTGGCACTTATCGCCGCGCCGACTGGTGAACAGAGATCCTTCCCTGCGCGGGCCGTGGCATCGTCGCCGCGGCCCGCGCTCAACTGGCGCCGCGGCCGGCGCAGACCGGGAATCGGCCGATCCTGGCGTTTGGCAACGTTTACGGGCCGGGACGCAGTGCCGACTTCAGTCCCTTCGAGGGGGCAGCAATCGCTTTAATACATTGCAGGACAATGACTTGTCTTTTCTGCGCTGGCACCCCTTGACATTGAACAAGCGTATCGTATAATCGTTTTGAACGTGTGTTCGGAACCGTAGTTCCGAATCTGTCCGTCATGGAGCGTGCGGCATGGCCAGCGATGAGACGAAGGCTCGGATAACAGAGGTGGCGGGGCCGATTTTTGCGGAGAAGGGCTTTCGCGACGCGACCGTGCGAGAAATCTGTGACGCGGCTTCGGTCGGGCTCGCGAGCGTCAACTACCACTTCCGCGACAAGCAGCACCTGTATATTCACGTTGTCGAGACCGCCTTCGACGATCTTGATCGCAACTTGCCGCCCCTGCGGGCGTGGCCCGCGGGCACGCCGGCGGAGGCGCGCCTGCGTGAGTTCGTCGAGCGTTTGGCCAGTCGGGTCGTTAAGTCACCGCGGGATTCGTGGCAGGAATGCCTGGTGACACGGGAGATCCACGAACCGACGCCGGGATGCGAGGACGTGCTGCGCAGGCGAGTCGATACGGAAATGGCACCGCTGCTTGCGGTTCTGGCGGACGTGTTGCCGCCCGAAGTGGAATCCGCTGACTGTCGGCAGCTCGCGCTGAGCATCGTCGGGCAGATTCTGCTGTACCACAGTCACCGTGACCTGGTTCGGTTGTTGATGATCGGGCAGAGCGAGGCGGAGGTCTTTGAACCGGACCGCATTACCGAACGTGTGTTGCGGGTGACGCTGGCCGCGCTGGGGTTGCGACCTCCGCTGGCGCGCCGACAAGCGGAGGACCGGGCATGAGCATTGCGAATCCTGAGCAGATTACAGCCGTGGGGTCGGCCGGCGATCGGCGGGCCACCCGGCAATCGTCGGCCACGACCAGGCGCCGCATAATCATTGGCGGCGTGACGCTGGCAGTGCTGGGCGCCGCGGTTGCCGGCAGCGTCTGGCTGACTGGGGGCGCGCATGGTTTCAACGCCGACACAGCCGCGGCCGGGGAGCCGACGCGCGCTACGAACGTAGTGCTGGAGCCGGCCCGGCTGGGGCAGTTTGAGCGGGCCCTAAACGTCCAGGGGAATGTGCGGGCCAAGTACTTCGCGACGGTCTCGCCGCGGCTGGCGGGAGTGCTCGACGAGATACTGGTCGAGGAGGGCGAGCGGGTCGTGGCGGGCGAAACGCCGCTCTTCCAGACGGACCCGGTGAGACTTGGCAAAACGGTCGAGGTGCGTCGCCACGAGGTTGAGGTGGCCGAGCATGCGCTCCGCGAGAAGCAGGCCGCGCTGGAGAAGGCCCAGGCCGATTTCAGCAAGGCCGAGTACGACTGGAATCGCTACCGCCTGCTGTTTGAGAAGGGCGCGTCGTCGAACGACGAGTTGGAGGACGCTGAGACGGACTATCGGGTTACCGCCGCCTTGCTGAAGCACGCGGGGGCACTTGTGGACCTGGCCGATGCGCAATTGCGGCAGGCCCGCTCGGCGCTGGGGATCGCGGAGAAGGACCTGGCGGACGCCCTGGTGATTGCGCCGCTAAGCGGACACGTGACCCAGCGTTTCCGTGAGCCGGGCGAGATGGGCACGCCCGGTGACGCGGTGGTGCTGATCCAGGATTCAACCCTGCTCGAGGTCTCGGTCTTTCTGCCGGCGCGGGCCTACGGTGAAGTCACGGTCGGGGAAACGATGATGCACGTCAGCGTCAACGACGTGGATCTCGGTGAACGGGTGGTGGCTTACAAGAGCCCAAGCATTGACTCGCAACTGCGGACGTTCGAGGCGCGTTGCCTGCTGCGTGATCCGCCGGCCACGGTGGCCCCGGGCGCGATGGCCCAGGTGCGCGTGGTACTGGAACGCCGGGAGGGTTTGGGCGTGCCGCGCGACGCGATTCAGACCCGTGACGGCCGGACGGTCGTCTTCGTGGCCGATGGCGGCCAGGCCCGGATGGTTCCGGTGCAAGTTGGGCTTGAGTCGGACGGGCTGGTCGAGGTCATGTCCGAGCAGCTTGATGAGCTGGCCCGAATCGTGGCGGTGGGCGGCTACTTCCTCGACCCGGATGGCGCCATCACGGTCGCCGCGGAGCAGCGCTGATGTTTCTCTCCGATGTGTCGGTCAAGCGTCCGGTCGCGATGGGGTCGCTGATCATCGCCTTGGCGCTGCTGGGGATAAACGCCTACCGCAAGATGGGCCTGGAGCTGATGGCCCGGGTGGACCTGCCCTACATCACCATCACCACGTTGTATCCCGGCGCCAGCCCCACGGAGATTGAAGCCGACATCGCCAAGCGCATCGAGGACCAGGTCGTGGCGATCGACGGCCTCAAGCACGTCAGCTCGACGTGCATGGAGAACGTCTGCCAGACGTTGCTCGAGTTCAACCTGGACGTGAACGTGGACATCGCCGCGACGGATGTGCGCGAGCGGATCGACCTCGTTCGCGCTGAGTTTCCGGAGGGCGTCGAGGATCCGCAGATTCTCAAGTACGACGTCAATGCCAAGCCCATCATCCAGTTGGCCCTCACCGGCCAGGTGCCGATTGATGAGCTGTTCGACTACGCGGACAACACGTTGAAGGACCGCCTGACGGTCATCCCGGGCGTGGCTGAAGCCAGTCTGATCGGCGGGGCCAAGCGCGAAGTGCACATCCGGCTTGACCGGACCGAGCTGGCCGCCCGCGGCCTGGCCAGCACGGACGTGGTCGCCGCGGTGCAGGGCGGGCTGCGCACCATCCCCGCCGGTCGCGTGCGTGAGCGTGGCACCGAGTACTCGGTCAAGTTCGATGCGGACTTCGCGCGCGTGGCTGAGATCGGCAACCTGGAGATTGCCAACCTGAACGGCCAGCGCTGCTACCTGCGGGATATCGGTCACGTGGAAATGGCGACCGAGGAGCTGCGCCAGGCGGCGACCATCGACGGGCGTCCCTGCGTGGCGATCAAGGTTGTCAAGAAAGCGGACGCCAACGCCGTCCGCGTCGTGCAGCGCGTGCGCGCCGCCCTGGACCGGCTCAACAGGGAGTTGCCGGGCGGCATGGAGCTGGTGTGGGTCACGGACGACGGCACGTTCATCGAGGCGACCGCCCAGAGCGCCTGGCTGAACGTCGCCCAGGGCATCCTGCTGACCGCGGCGATTCTGTTCGTCTTCCTGTACAACCTGCGGGCCCTGCTGGTCGTGTCGATCACCATGCCGCTGACCATCGTGATCGGCCTCTTCTTCATGCAGATGGCCGGTTTCACGCTGAACGTCTCCACCCTGATCGCGATCGGGATGTCGGTCGGCATCCTGGTGACGAATTCGATCGTTGTGCTTGAAGCGATCGTGAAGCGGTTGAACGAGACCGGCGACCCACGGCAGGCCGCGCGCCTCGGCGCCCGGGAAGCCTTCATCGCGGTCCTGGCCAGCGCCGGCACCAACATCGTCGTGCTGTTTCCCATCTCGATCATGGGCAGCATGGTCGGCCTGTTCACCAGGCCGTTCGCGCTGACGATGCTCATCATGACCGCGGTCTCGCTGTTCATCTCCTTCACGTTGACGCCGCTGCTCTGCGCGCTGCTGCTGAAACCGCAGGCCGCGGACAGCCGCAGGCTCCTGGCGCGCCTGGAACGCGGCTGGAATCGCGGGTTCGACCGCGTCCAGAACGCCTATCGCGCACTGCTGATGTTCAACGAACGGCATCGGCCGGCGGCCGTGCTCACGCTGCTGCTGGTCGCGGCGCTACTCGTCCACGCGCTGGGTGTCGGGTCACGACTGGGCAACGCCATGGTCAGCGAAGCGGATCGCGGCGAAGTGGCCGTCAAGCTGGAGTTCCCGGCCCGTTACAGCCTGGACCAGACGCGCACCCGCGTGGCGGCGGTCGCGGAGAGGCTTGGCGACCTGCCGGAACTCCGGCGCATCCTCACCACGGTAGGTCGCGTGGAGGGTACGTTCGGGCAGTCCTCCGAGGGTGTGCAGCTCGCCCAGTTGACCCTGAGGTTCTCTGAACGCACCGAGCGTGAGTTGACCATCCACCAAATCATGGCGGAAGCCCGCGCGCGGTTGGCCGGCTATCCGGATGCCATCGTGACCATCAGCATCCCTTCGGCCCTCGGCGGCCAGGATGCCGACCTCCAACTCGAAATCGCCGGCTACGATTTCGCCCTGCTGGACCGCCTGACCCTGCGTACCCAGGAGTTGGCGCGCGAGATGCCCGGGCTGCTCGACAGCGACACCAGCGTGCGAACGGGCAAACCGGAACTGCGCGTCCGGCCGCAACGCGCCGTCCTGGCCGACCTCAACACTCCCGCCACCAGCCTGGGCATGGCCCTGCGCGCCAATCTGGAAGGCCTGCAGGCCGGTACGTACAAGAGCGCCGACCGCACGTATGACATCATCGTCAAGCTGGACGAGCAGCCCGGCAAGGACCAGGTGGCCGGCTTCCTCTTCCCCGGCGCGCCGGGACGCACGGTGCTCCTGACCAGCCTCGGCGAGGTGCAGGAAGAGCTGGCGCCGGTGCAGATCATCCGCAAGAACAAGCAGCGCATCTCCAAGCTGTTCGCCAACCTCGGCCCGGCGCTGCCCCTGGGAACCGCCGTGAGCCGGCTCAGTGCCGCCATCGACGACGCCCAGCTCCTGCCGATCGGCTTCACGTATGGTTTCGCCGGCAGATACGAAATTATGACCGAGGGGCAGGCCGAATTAGCCGAGGCCGGGCTCATCGCGATTCTGCTGGTGGTCTTGACGTTGGCCGCGATCCTCGAGTCATTCAAGCAGCCGGTCCTGATTCTGGTCACGCTGCCGCTGACGCTGATCGGCGTATTCTGGTCACTGGCCCTGGCCGGCCGGAGCCTGGAGATCTTCGTCATCATGGGCGGCGTGATGCTCATCGGCATCGTCGTCAACAACGCCATTCTGATCATGGACCAGTTCAACGTCCACGTGCGCGCCGGCCTGCCGCGCCACCAGGCGATGGTCAATGCGGCCTGCGAACGCTTGCGCCCCATCGTCATGATCACGCTGGCTGCCGTCCTTGGTATGCTGCCGCTGGCGCTGGGCCGCGGCATCGGCGCCGAGATGCGCAACGCCATCGGCATCGCCTCCGCCGGCGGCATACTGGTCTCCGGCGTCCTGACGCTGGTGGTGCTGCCGATTCTGTACGACCTGTTCACGCGCCGGCAGAAGGCGGCCGAATGAGGCGCGGGCGCGATCATCCGGCGCGCGAGGGGGGCCGACGCGTTGACGGCGAAGTTGACGAACTGTAGCCTGCCCCAAGCTGGAATGTCGACTCGGTAGCACGGGTTGCGTGGTGCGACACGACAACATGGAGTCAGGAGAGTTTTTGGTATGGACGCACAGAAGAGCATCGCCCTCCTGAACAAGGCAGTGGCGGACGAGTTGCAGGCCGTTCACCAGTACATGTACTGGCACTTCCATCTGGATGATCAGGGCTTTGCCCCGCTGGCCGGCCTGCTGAAGCGCACAGCCATCATCGAGATGCAGCATGTCGAGAAGCTGGCCGAGCGCATCCTGTTCCTCAAGGGCGACGTGAACATGGTCTTGTCCGCCCCCGTTGAGCCAGTCACCGAGCCGGCCGAGATTCTGGCCCGGGCGGCGGGGCTGGAGCAGCAATCCATCCGCGACTACAACCAGTCCGCGCTGGCGTGCAGCGCCAATGCGGACGCGGTCTCCAAGCAACTCTTCGAGTCGCTCGTGGCCGACGAGGAGAGCCATTTCGACGCGTTCGACAAGCAGCTTGACAACATCAAGCGCTTCGGCCTGAGCTACCTGGCTTTGCAGTCGTTTGAGGGTGGTCCGAGCAAGCCCGAGGAAACCGCATAGGCAAGCAGGGCTGGAGGGCGTCGCGGAGGCGCCCTCCGGCATTCCCGCCGGTCACCCATCCGAACCAGGGGCTCGTCAGGCACGGTCCGAGATTCACCCCGCCCAGCCCGCCAGCCGGGCCAGCAGCCACCAGAAAGCCCGGCCCTTCTGGTAGCAGTTGAAGCACACCGAGTGCGCGCAATCATCGCAGGGCGGGCAGGTGTGCGTCAGGCACCAGGCTTCGCACCATTCGCACCAGTCGGTGCCGCCCGCGTGCCGGTTGCCATCCGGGTCGTAGCTTTCGATGTCGGCGAAGTCGTAGAGGATCTTGCCGTTCGCGCGGCAGTAGTCGCGAATCTGGTTGTTTCGTGCCCACAGGTTGCCGCCGGCGCCGGTCCCGTCCAGGTGCCCGGTCATGTAGATGAACACGACGTTCGGGTAGTCGCGCTCGAGCGTATCCATCCGCTGCAAATACCCGTTGATGCCCGCCGCCGTGTTGTCGCTCACGCCGCCGCACCAGGACCACATGACGACGTTGATGTTGTTGCCGGGGCGTCTGAGGGCCTGGCGTGTCTGGTCGATCCAGGCGGGATTGGGCAGGTCCCATACGCCGCCCAGGTCGCCGTACTCCTCCTCCAGCGTGAGTGTGCCCGCGCCGGCATTGAACGCCAGACTGCCATTCTCGCGCGCCAGCATGTCCAGGCCCGTCACGATCTGGCTGCCGTGCGACGTGTGGCCGAAGAAGATGTGGAAGCGCGTGTGGGCCGCCTGGACGGACGCGGCGGGGATACGGTCGAACGCCGCCGCCGCGTTGTGATCGGCAATCAGCGTGCCGGTCGCGGCGGTTGGACGCGTGCCGTTGTCCGTCGGCGGGTTAGTGCCGCCGTCTTGCTCCTGGTTACCTTGGTTACTGTTGCCGGCCGGCGGACAAGCGCTGAGCAGACTCAACCCAACCCCCAGCACCAGGACCGCGGCGGCGCGCTGCACGGCACGCCAACGCCGTCGGCACCTCTTGCCAAACTTGTGGATCATCATTCGCTCCTGATGCACCAGATGGGGCAGCATAACCCGCGCCACGGCATGCCGCTATTCCGATACGCTCCACACGTGCGCCAGCGGACGATCGCCGTCGGCGCGAATCTCCAGCACGTACAGCAGCCGGTTGGCGCGATCATACGCGGCCGCGCCCAGCCGGTACTTACGCTGCTCTGCCGATGGGTTGAACAAGTGCCGGTCCACGTCCAGGTACGCGTACGGCTGCGGGCTGTGTGGCGGCATCTGGCCTCGCGCAACAGCCGCCAGACTGGCCGGATCGTAGAACAGAATGCGCGCCGCGAAGCGCGTGCTCCACCAGCCCCGGTCATTGTGCGGCGGATCAGGAACGGGCGGATACGGCGGCTCGTCCGGCCACACCACGCCGTTCGCGAACCCGTACCAGCACTCACCCAAACCCTTGGTTCCCACGAAGATGACGGCGGCCGAGTCGCCTGCTGTCAGCCACGCCCCACCGGACCACTCATCCGAGTGGTGATAGCCGGTCATGGTGTGCGGCGTCGGCGTATCCCAGTCGTCTGACCGCGTGTACAGAATGAGCGGCGTGCAGCCCAGCATCGTGCCGGCCGGCGGCGGATTGCCCTCATTCCAGGGGCCGTACGCGAACAGAGATGGCCCCTGCCCGGACCAGCCGCCGTCACGGAAGCGGCCCGTGGCCAGAAGCCGGCCCGGCGTGTGCGCGGCCGCCCACTCCACGGGGATGTCGAGCAGGTAGTCATTCGTGCTGTAGTTGGAGTACTCGCCCAGGTACCAGCCGCCGGCCGTCTGCGGGTTCGCCAGGTCGAGCTCGCACCAGCCATGCGAAACCACGCGCTCCTCCTGGTAGTGCTGGCCCCAGCAGAAGTGCAGTTTGCCGGTCGTCTGCGCCCCCTGGGCCGGCAGGTAAGCCAGCCCGGCGCGCGGCAACTCCAGCGCTGCTGCGTCAACCAAGCCGGCCCGGATGTCCCGAAACGGCTGCAACGTCTCGGCGACGTTCAGGTCGGCTAGGTTCTTGTCCGCGGACACTGCCGGTGCCGGAATGTTGATCTCCGAGACTCGTTGCCGATGGTCGTGCCCGGTGGCGAACAGCGAGCCGGGATACCCGTCGTCCGGACCGGTCGGGTCGCCGTTGGGGTAGTACGTCATTGCCGTTCCGCCCCAATCCCAGTCGGAATCGCCGGCCACGTCCGGTAGCCGAAACGCGCCGCGGTAAACCAGATCCTCCGGCTGGATCAGGCTGACTGACTGCCGGATGGCGGGGAGGTCGGCAGCCGGTGTCGTTTGGTTGGTCCCAGGTCCGGCGGTTGGTTGAGTGCCATCATCCTGGCTCAAGGGCGCCGGCCGACAGCCGGTCGCGGCCAGCCACAGGCCGCATGCCAGGCCGTTCAGCACGGCAGCAGCCAACGTGGGTCGTCGTTCTTTGGCAGCCGTGTGCAGTGTCAACATGATGTGTCCTTGCCATCAGGCGAAACGCGTCTTGGTCGGGTGGTGGCGCCTTGGCGACCGGACGCTTGGCTGACGAGGGCGTGATTGTACCCTGAGCGCGGGCTCGGAGATACTCCGGGCGCAGACACGTTCTGCAACGAAGTCGGCATCGAAGAGATTCTCAGGCTTGACGGTTCGCCCACCGAGGCAGCGGCAGACTGCCACGCCGCCGCGTTTCACTATCAGGTTCGCATCCCCGCCTGCTGTGAGACGCCCCTCGCAGAGCCGGTTGCCCGAGTCTTCAAAACAGGGCCGCCAGATTCAGCAGCTTCCAGATGCTGATCTCCCAGCAGGCCCAGGCGCACATGCCCACCGCGACGAGGACTATGGCCCATTTCACGCACAAGACCTGGCGCTCCGACCGGGCCGCGGCGCGCGGATCATGCGCCAGGCGGATCAGCGTCCGCGAGCGCCCGCTGATGGAGCCATGGCGCCAACTGTGCGCATCGGGCGCAATGCCGTTTAGCACCGCCACATCGTTAAGTGTGTTGCCGAACAGCAGCGCCGCGCTGCTGCACAGGGCGCCGCGCGGCGGCAGCGGCCCGGGATTGCTCGTCGGCGTGCCGTGCAGCACACAGGGCCCCGAACAGGGCAGGCCGCCCAGCGCCAGCACGCGCACGCCATATATGTCCGCCTGCCGCTCAAAACGCCGGGAAATCCAGGTGAACACCACGACCCACTTCAGCAGCAGCACGGCCCCTACAACGGCCGCGATAAGCTGGAACTCAATGCCTTCCGGGTCGAGGTGTCGCGTGCGGACTGAGAAGATCGTGACCGCCGCACCGCTGATCAGCGCAAACAGCAGGAAGAACAGAATGTGGTGCTGCTTGACGTGGCCGGCCTCGTGCCCAAAGACCGCCTCGATCTTCGTGTCGTCAAGCTGCTCGAGCATCGCATCGGTGATCAGCACGTAGCGCAGCGGGGCCAGCACCCCCATGACCGCCGCGTTCACAATCATTCCGCCGGCCTGCCACACCAGGATCTCGCGATAGCGCAGCTTCAGGCGGCGACAGACCGCCTGCAAGCGATCGCGCAGCGGCCCATCCG
>CAZYGM010000119.1:0-7915 GCA_964647015.1 uncultured Planctomycetales bacterium
CTGACGCGTTTTCGGATCGACTTCACGGAGCCGTACCTGCTGGATCGCCCGGTGCGGCTGGACACGTCGGCGTACCTGTTCCAGCGGGGGCGCGACGGGTATGACGAGCAGCGGATTGGCCTGATGTTCAGCCTGGGGAAGCGTTTTCCGCACGGGCCGCTGGCCGGGTGGGCGGTGGAGGGGGCCTTCCGCGTCGAGGGCGTGTCGATTGACGACCTTGATCCGCTGGTGCCGAGCATCGTGCGCCAGGCCAAGGGTGACCATTTGCTGACGAGCGTGAAGGGCACCATCGTGCGTGACACGACGGACAGTCGGATGGTGCCGAGCCGGGGCTATCGGCTGACGCTATCGTGGGA
This sequence comes from uncultured Planctomycetales bacterium, assembly GCA_964647015.1. Lineage (GTDB taxonomy): Bacteria > Planctomycetota > Phycisphaerae > UBA1845 > Fen-1342 > JAAYXS01. Next base: position 357 of record CAZYGM010000119.1, read on the forward strand.
ACAGGTTGGCGCGCTGGGCGGCGACTTCGATTTCTCTCGTCCAGGCGTGAGCTTCTCGTGGTACCGCACGCTGCGAACGGACATTTTTGATCGGAAAAGTGTGCTGGGCATGCGGGCGGAAACGGCCCTGCTGGTTGGCGACGCGCCGGTGTTTGAGCGTTTCTACGGCGGCGGTTTCGGCAGCCTGCGGGGCTTCAGCTATCGGGGCATCAGTCCGCGGGCGGGGATCATGAACACGCGTGTGGGCGGGAAATTCGTGCTGCTGACGGGCGGGGAATATTCTTTCCCGATATACGGCAAGAACATTCGCGGCGTGACGTTCCTGGACATGGGGACGGTCGAGGATAGCGTGAAGCTGACGAGTTGGCGGGCGGCGGTGGGGTTTGGGCTGCGGATCAATGTCGATTTCTTTGGTCCGGTGCCGATTGTGCTGGATTTTGGGTTCCCGATCGCGAAGCACGGGGACGACAACACGCAGGTGTTTAATTTTGCGTTTGGGGCCTCGTTCTAGCGGAACTACTTGTAAGCTGTTTGTTATTGGTTGGTTACGTTGCTGTTAGGCGAGGCAGAATTTCTCGGCGGGTTGGCGCGTTTTTTCTGTCAGGCAGTTGACAGCATTTTCGCGTGTGGTACCATACGAAGCTCGCCGTCTGGGAGTGACCTTGGCGGCGAGGTGAGAGTGAGCCGAGGTTCGAGGGCTCTGGCTGAGTCAGGCAGGGCGAACCTTATGCGAACCGCCGGGTTTTGGGCCGGCGTCGGGCCTCGACGCACGGGCTCGTAGCTCAGTTGGTTAGAGCGCATCCCTGATAAGGATGAGGTCACAGGTTCGAATCCTGTCGGGCCCACTCGACAGTTGGGCGAGGCCGGCCGAGGGCCGCGGTGCTTGACGAACGTGGCAGATTGGCTACCTATTATAGGGTTGGCCGTGTTGTTCGGTCTGGCGGCGCTGGCGGTGAGTCGCGGCGGCGGATGAGGCACCGGCGGATGCGACTAGGCGTGTCCTAGTAACACCCCCCGGGGCCGTAGCTCAATCGGGAGAGCGCCGCGTTTGCAACGCGGAGGTTGCCGGTTCGAACCCGGTCGGCTCCATTGGCGGCGGGCAGCGGCTCGTCGCACCTGCGGGTGTGAGCCCGTGGGCATCGGTCGGGTGCCCGTGGGCCCGCATCAGCGGGCGGTCGCGAAGGGCGTTAAGCCGTTTGCGGGCGTGGTTGGTCTTTGACAAGTTCATAGGTGAACGTACAGGTATCTTCGGCAAATGTCACCGAGCCGATTGGTGCGGGCGCAAGCGCCCGTGCGTTGTGCGCAGGCACACGGCTCGTTCCGTAGGATACGGTGCTGACCACAGCTATCCATAAGCGTGGTCAAGCTGTTAAGGGTGCATGGTGGATGCCTAGGCGTGCAGAGGCGAAGAAGGACGTGGCAGGCTGCGATAAGCTCCGGGTAGTGGTCAAACACGCGTTGATCCGGAGATCTCCGAATGGGGCAACCCGGCGTCACTGAGCAATCAGATGGCGTCACCGGCGGCTGAATGCATAGGCCGTCTGGAGCGAACCCGGGGAACTGAAACATCTCAGTACCCGGAGGAAAGGAAATCAACCGAGACTCCGTTAGTAGCGGCGAGCGAAAGCGGATCAGCCCATGGCTTCGAGCCATACGTCGTCGCAAGGTCAGTCGAACGGTCTGGAAAGGCCGACCATAGAGGGTGACAGTCCTGTAGGCGTCAGCCGAGCGATGGCGGTCGAGTAGGTCGGGGCTCGTGGAACCTTGACTGAACATGGGGAGCCCACTCTCCAAGGCTAAGTACTCCTGCACGACCGATAGTGCACAAGTAATGCGAATGAAAGGTGAAAAGCACCCCTTCTAGGGGAGTTAAAAGTACCTGAAACCATGTACCTACAAGCTGTCGGAGCCCGATTTCGCTTCGGCGAACGGGTGACGGCGTACCTTTTGCATAATGGGCCGGCGAGTTACCGTATGCGGCAAGGCTAAGCGTTTTCGGCGCGGAGCCGCAGCGAAAGCGAGTCTGAATAGGGCGATTTAGTCGCATGTGGTAGACCCGAAACCAAGTGATCTACCCATGGGCAGGTTGAAGGGACGGTAAAACGTCCTGGAGGACCGAAGCCGTGAACGTTGAAAAGTTCTGGCATGACCTGTGGGGAGGAGTAAAAGTCTAATCAAACTTGGAGATATCTGGTTCTCCCCGAAATGTCTTTTGGGACAGCCTCGGGCCACTACGTGGCGGGGGTAGAGCTACTGAATGCGACGAGGGCCCTTCCCGGGTACCTCCCGCAATCAAACTCCGAATACCGCCACGACTATCCCGGGAGTGAGCGTGCGGGCGCTAATGTCCGTGCACAAAAGGGAAACAACCCTGATCGCCAGCTAAGGTCCCAGAATTCTGCTGAGTGCGTAAGGAAGTCCGCTTTCCGAGACAGCCAGGATGTTGGCTTAGAAGCAGCCACCATTTAAAAAGTGCGTAATAGCTTACTGGTCGAGAAGGTGGGCACCGATAATGATCGGGACTAAGCAGAATACCGAAGCTGCGGGCTCGCAAGAGCGGTAGGGGAGCGTACCACAGGAGAAACAAGCCATACTGCAAGGAGTGGTGTCGGCCTGTGGTAGTGAGAATGCCGGCATGAGTAACGATAAAGAGGGTGAGAATCCCTCTCGCCGAAAGCCTAAGGTTTCCTGGGGAAGGGAAATCCGCCCAGGGTTAGTCGGATCCTAAGACGAGGCCGAAAGGCGTAGTCGATGGATAGCAGGTTAATATTCCTGCACTTCGTATGGTTAGAACCGGCGGGGACGTTGTTTTGGACCGTGGCCCACTATTAGAATAGAGGGTGCCCGCAAGGGCGAGGCCGATTTGTTGTCGAAGCACGTGAAGAAACAACCGAGAAAAGCCGTCCGGGAATCCCATGCGGATCCGTACCAAAACTGACACAGGTAGGCGAGGAGAGTATCCTAACGGCGCTCGAGAGAACGGTCCTTAAGGAACTAGGCAATTTGACCCCGTAAGTTCGCGATAAGGGGGCCCTCCCTCCTTCGGGAGAAGGGCGCAGAGAAGCGGCTCTGGGAACTGTTTATCAAAAACACAGGTCTGTGCTAACACCCAAAGTGGACGTATACAGACTGACGCCTGCTCGGTGCCGGAAGGTTAAGGAAGTAGGTCAGGGGCAACCCGAAGCTTACGACCGAAGCCCCGGTTAACGGCGGCCGTAACTATGACGGTCCTAAGGTAGCGAAGTTCCTTGTCGGGTAAGTTCCGACGTGCATGAACGGCGTAATCACTGGAGCAGTGTCTCAAGGACCGACTCGGTGAAATTGAAGTCGCGGTGAAGATACCGTGTTCCCGCAGCAAGACGGAAAGACCCCGTGAACCTTTACTGCAGCCTGGTACTGGTAATTGGTATCACATGCGTAGGATAGGTGGGAGGCGTTGATCCGGCGGTTCCGGCCGTCGGGGAGCCACCGTTGAAATACCACCCTTGTGCTATTAGTTACCTAACCCCGTCCCGTGAATCCGGGCGGGGAACAGTGCTAGGTGGGCAGTTTGACTGGGGCGGTCTCCTCCCAAAGCGTAACGGAGGAGCGCAAAGGTCGGCTCAGCACGGTTGGCAATCGTGCGTCGAGTGCAAAGGCATAAGCCGGCTTAACTGCGAGACTTAATAGTCAAGCAGATGCGAAAGCAGGCCTTAGTGATCCGGTGGTCCCGTGTGGAAGGGCCATCGCTCATCTGATAAAAGGTACTCCGGGGATAACAGGCTGATCGCCACCGAGCGTCCATAGCGGCGTGGCGGTTTGGCACCTCGATGTCGGCTCATCGCATCCTGGGGCTGAAGGCGGTCCCAAGGGTTCGGCTGTTCGCCGATTAAAGCGGTACGCGAGCTGGGTTCAGACCGGCGCGAGCCAGGTCGGTCCCTATCTGCTGTGGGCGTACGAGTCTTGAGGGGCCACCTTTCTAGTACGAGAGGATTGGAAGGTACGTGCCTCTGGTGTACCTGTTGTCGCGCTAGCGGCAGCGCAGGGTAGCTAAGCACGGAATGGATAACCGCTGAAAGCATCTAAGCGGGAAGCCGTCCCCAAGATGAGGACTCGGTGCTCCCTTCGGGTGAGCTGAAGACCCCTCGTAGACCACGAGGTTGATAGGCCGGGCGTGTAAGTACAGAGATGTACTCAGCTAACCGGTACTAATGGTCGAGGGCTTGACCGCGCTTATGAATCGCTGTGTTACAGAATCGTATCCTGACACGCGAAGACCAGTACGTCACCTTGAACTCACCGTGAGTGCTATCCGGGCGCTGACGACATCGTCGGCGCCTCGGCACACGATCCGCCGGTGACCTTACGTGTGGGGCCACACCTGATCCCATTCCGAACTCAGTAGTTAAGCCCACACGGCCGATGGTAGTCCTGATCGGGCGAGAGTAGGTGATTGCCGGCTTTTTTGGCTCGCCGATGCGAACGCGTCGGCGGGCCGCCTTTTTTTATGCGCCGCTTTGAGTGTCGGACACTCCGGGTCTGCTACACGGCCAGGAAGCGAGCAAGGTCCAGTTCGCGTCCCATAACCATCATGACCTCTCGGGCACGGATGACGGTGTCAGCGGTCGGGAGGAAGCGGTAGTGTTCGCTCGCGTCGCCGCGCAACGCAAGGACCAGCAGGTTGTAGTTTGAGCGCACGCCGGATTCGGCCAGCGAGCGGCCGTGCAAGGCCTGGGGGGCGAGCACCTCCATGATGCGATAGTCCTCTGCGAGCGGGAACATGTCCACGAAGCTCGGGTTGGCGATGCGCCGCGCCACGCGTTCGGCCGTCTCGCGCTCGGGGTAGATGATCTCGGTCACGCCCACGGCGCGAAGGATTTCGGCGTGGTCGTCATTGGCGGCGGTGGAGCGGATGCGGTCGACGCCGAGGTGCTTGAGGTGCAGTGCGCAGAGGATGCTGGGCTCGGTGCTGCGGTCGCCGAGTGACATGGTGGCCTCGCTGACCGGCGCGGTGAGGACGCTGGCGAGCATTTCGGGCTTGCGCACGTCGCCGATCACGGCGCGGTGGACTTCGTCACGGATGTTCTGGACGCGATCCTCGCGCGCGTCGATGGCGAGAACTTCGCAGCCCAGACGCACCAGGTCGCGGGCCAGGTACGTGCCGAACTGTCCCAATCCGATGACGCAGACTTGCTTCATGGCTGTAATCCTTAGCCAATCATGACGCGTTCGACCGGGTATTCATAGTGCTGGCGCGGCTGCGACACGACGGCCAGGGCCATCGTGAGCGGGCCGACGCGTCCGACCAGCATGGTCAGGATAATCCAGACTTTGCCAACCGTGGAGAGATCAGGCGTCAGGCCGGTCGAAAGGCCGACCGTGCCGAAGGCCGACACCTGTTCGAACATGAGGCTCTCCAATGGCGTGCCGGTTGCGCCCTCACTGAGCGCCAGGATCATCACGCCGACGACGTTCCACATTGCGGCGAGGGTGATCACCAGGCTGGCGCGTTGCAGCAGGTCGAAGGGCAAGCGGCGGCCGAGGATGCTGGTGGTTTCGCGTCCGCGCAGGCGGGCGGTTAGGCGGCTCAGCCAGACGGTCGCCGTGACCGTCTTGACGCCGCCGGCGCAGGAGCCGGGTGAGCCGCCCACGAGCATCAATGGGATGAAGATCAACAGGGCTGCCAGCGGCAGGGAGCCGATTCCGATGGTGTGAAACCCGGCGGTGCGGGCCGTGACGGACTGAAAAAGGCCCTGTAACAGCCTTTCGCCGGTGTTGTTTCCCAGGTGGGTCCAGCCCGTCGGCAGGAGCGTCAGCGCACCGCCCGCGGTGAGCAAGAGACTGGACCAGAGCACGATGCGAGTGTGCAGGGAGAACCTGACGAAGCGGGTGTGCCGGCGGCGCAGGCGCGCCCAGCCGCGAGACAGCAGTTCGAGCAGGACGGGGTAGCCAAGGCCGCCGAGTGTAACCAGGGCCATGACGGCAGCCATCAGCGGCAGTGAGCCGCGCAGGCTGGTGAGGCTGTCCGCGTAGAGCGAGAAACCCGCGTTGCAGAAGGCGGAGACTGCCAGGAATACGGCCTCGAAGGCGTTGGCGGTTGGCAGGCTGGAGTGCAGCAGCACGGCGCCCAGTCCTTCAAGCACGAAGGTCAACGTGACGATTCGCAGGGCCGCCGTGCGGAGGCTGATGCGTGTTTGTCGCTGGAAGAACGCGTCATGCACGGCAACCTGCGAGCTCAGGGAGAGGCGGACGCGCACGACCTCGGCAGCCAGGGCGGCGAAGGTCATCAGGCCCAGGGCGCCTAGCTGGATCAGGAGCAGGATGACGATCTGCCCGAAGCGTGAGTAGGCCGTGCCCGTATCAACGGTGATCAGGCCGGTAACGCACACGGCCGAGGTGGCGGTGAAAAGTGCGTCCAGGAGGCCGACTGGTTCCTGTTGGTGCGAGGCCGGCAGGCGCAGTGCGACAGTGCCAGCCAGGATCAGGGCTACGAACGTCGTCAGGAGCAACGCCTGGGGCCGACGGAGCAGCCGGTTCCAGAGTGATGTTATGCCTGGCCGGGGATGGGCGCTTGCCATGATCGCATAAGCATAGCACGTCAGTGAAATGGCGGAAGGTGGTTGGGCGAGGAGCGTCAAGGCAGGCGCCGCTGGCGCCGGTGGGCGGGCGTGTGGGGATTCGGGTTGCACGGCGGTGGCCAGTCCTTAGACTAATGCAGTTCGTGCGGCCCATTGGTGTACGTGGCCCGCTTTCCGCGGGGCGCTGGCTGAGCAGACCGGATTCAGAGGAGATCAAGATGCGTCGCGTGGTGTTCGCCGTCCTGGTGGTCGTTATCGTCGTCGCTCCGTTGCGGGGACAGGATTCCGGGCGAGAGCGGCCGGGGGTGTCGGCGCGCCCGCTGCCGCAGGCCGCTGCGCCGCGCGCTGAGCAGGGTCGGCAGATTTCCGTGCTGCAGAAACTGCGCTATGTCTGCAAGCGGCTGGGCTTGGACGCGCGGCAGCGGGAGCATGCGGAAGGCGTGTTGGCCATGATTGCGGCGGAGGCCGAGATGGGCGAAGCGGCGACGCGGCAGCGCATGGAAGACATCATGTCCACGTACCAAGCCATGCAGGCGGCCCAGGATGACGGCGACGAGGAGCGTGCCAGTGCTCTGCGGGAGGAGTTGATCGGGCTGGCTCCGGGCACGGAAGCGCAGCGCAAGTTCGTGGAGCGCATGACGCCGGTCCTCAATGAGGAACAACAGGCCCGCCTGGCCACCTTGCTGGAGCAACTCAAGGAAGCCAAGCTGGAGGATGTCGAGCTCAAACCCATCGAGGTGCTACGGCTGGCGCGCCAGCAGAACCTGACAGCGCCGCAGGCAACGCAGCTCAGGGTCCTTCAGGATGAGTTTCGCCGGCAGGTCGAAAGCGTAACCGACGCCGACGCGCAGAGCGAACTGCTGGACAAGCTTATCCGGGACATCTCGGGTTTGCTGACGGGTGAGCAGCGGGCCGGCTTTAGCCGCGAAATCGAGAGCCGCCGCCTGGACTGGCCCGGTCCGACTGAAGCCGGCACCCTGCCTGCGGACTAGAAGCGGGGCG
>CAZYGM010000119.1:8015-10094 GCA_964647015.1 uncultured Planctomycetales bacterium
CCCCACACCACAACGTCGTCGATGTTCCAGCCGCAGTAGGTGATGGTGCCGTTGGTCGGGCCCATCGTCCAGCGCAGATAGACGGTCGGCTGGCCGTCGGCAATTGCCGAGATATTGAAGCGCTGGTGGACCCATTCGCCATCGTAGAGGTTGGCAGTGGTGTTCTGCCAGAGGTTGGTCCAGTTGGTTCCGTCGGTGCTGATGCGCACGTACGCGCGGTCGTTGGCGAAGGATTCGACGCCCAGCCAGCGATAGAACGAGAGCGTCGTACCGACCGAGTTAGTGCAGTCCAGCGCGGGGGTGGTCAGATGGAATTCGGGCATGTTGTTCGTGTAGTGGCCGCCGGGGTTGTAGCCGTAGACCCGCGTGCCGGTGAAGGCGCTGCCCGGGTTGCCGGCCGCGCCGGACGCCAGGCCCCAGGCCCACTGGCCTTGCGCGGTCCAGCCGGGGTTAGTGTCCATGTTGGCAGCGAGCACGACGGTGAACGGCCAGGCCTCGGCGGTATAAGGAATCCCGGGCGCAGTGCGCGGCGCCCGACCGACGAGGCCGGCGGTGTTGGCGGCCGAGAGGTAGAACTGCCGGGTCTGCCCGCAGGGGGTCGCGGGCAGCGTCACGCGGTAGAGGTCTTCGCCCAGGTGCGTCAGGGGGTACTGCGTGTATGCTCCGCTGCTGCCGACGCGGGTATGCAGCGTCGGCGATTCCGGGTCTAGCGTGCCGCCGAGCACGCGGATGCTGACGGTGAATTCCGCTTCCTCGTCGGGCGTCAGCCGCTCGGGCCGTCCGTCCGTGAGCGTGAACTTGATCGGCTTGGCCGACCATTCGGCCAGGCGCAGCACGGCCGGGAAGTTCTCCTCGCTGTTCGGGATGATCTGGTCGGCGGGCAACAGGAAGCCGTACTGGCCGGTGTCGCGCAGCTCGTAGGTGAATTCCATTACGCCGCACTCGTCGTAGCACCAGTCGACGGTGCCTCCGCCGACCGGGTAGATGGTGCTGTAAGTCGGCCCGTACTCATAGTACATCTCATGCACCGCCAGAACCTCGTGGTGCATGGCGGCGTTCAGGGCCATGAACCACGCGTGATCGGCGGGGAGGTCGCTCGTGTAGCCGTAAGGCGACATGATCAACTGGGAGTAACTGTGATAGCTGATGCCGGAGACGATGCGCGGGTTGGCCAGGAAGAAATCGCGGAAGACCTGGGTTTCGGGCTCGGAGAACGGGCCGGTTCCGTGATAGGTTTCGGAACACGGATTGCTGCTAGATCCGACCGTGCCCCAGCCGGCGCCGAAGTTGCGGTTGAGATCGACGCCGTAGCAGGGCGTGCCCGGCCGGCGGTTCTTGCGCCACATGCGCTCGGTCGTCCAGCTATGGATGTAACCGTCGGGATTGAGAACCGGAATGATCACAAACTCGAGCTGGTTCACAAGGCTGGTGATGCGCAGGTCTGACGCGTACCCGCTGATGAGCTGGTCAGCCACCCACATGACGACCATGGGCGTGATCCACTCGCGCGCGTGGATCGTCGCGTCCAGCACGACCATCGGCTTCTCAGCGCCTCCGGGGCCGGTGATGCGAAGCGCCCAGATGGGGCGCTCTTCCAGCGACTCACCGATGCTGAACACCTCGGCGATTTCGGGCCGCTGCGTCTGCAACGCGATGAGCTTGTCGTAGATCTCATCGTAAGTCTTGTAGTTCTCGTACCACCCAGTCCGGTCAAAGGGATCCGCCGGACCGGACCGCGCCAGACTCGCACGCTCGGCGTCGATCAACACCTGGATGTCCTCCTGGAGCACTTCGTAGGGGATACCCAGCAGACTGAGCGCGCGGAATCCATCAGGCGGGAACAGGTAGTCCACCGGGCCCAGACCCTCGCGGCCGCTCATCAGCAGCCCACCCAGGGCGTGGATGTGCTGAACCTGATCCCAGTTGTCGACAAACACGCGAACGAACTTGTGGCCGTCATAGCGAACGGGCGCTGCGCCATCATCCGCGACCGCAAAGCAGCAGGCCAGCACCAGAACCAGGCAGGCACGTTTCAGATAGGCGTACATTGATTCGCTCCTTCATCTCCCCCTGGCAAGC
>CAZYGM010000120.1:0-10092 GCA_964647015.1 uncultured Planctomycetales bacterium
CACGGCTGCACATTGTGGAGTTCCGCGGTTTTGAGCGCTTCATTCAGGGCCGCCCGTACTGGGAAGTGCCGGTGTTGGTGCAGCGCCTGTGCGGCATCTGCCCTGTCAGTCACCACCTGGCGGCGGCCAAGGCCATGGACCGCATCGTCGGCGGCGAGAAGCTCACGCCGACGGCCGAGAAGGTGCGGCGGCTGATGCACTACGGTCAGACGTTCCAGTCGCACGCCCTGCACTTCTTCCACCTGGTCTCGCCGGATCTGCTGTTCGGCTTCGACGCCGACCCGGCCATCCGCAACGTCATCGGCGTAGCCGCCAAGTTCCCGGACCTCGCGGTCCAGGGTGTCATGATGCGCAAGTTCGGCCAGGAGGTCATTCGCATCACGGCCGGCAAGAAGATCCACGGTACCGGCGCGATTCCCGGCGGCGTGAACAAGAACGTCTCCATCGAGGAGCGTGACTTCCTGCTCAAGGATCTCGACCAGATGGTGGACTGGTCGCGCGCGGCGCTCAAGCTGGTCAAGGACTATACCTGCGAGCATCTTGAGAAGCTGGCCCCGTTCGGCTCGTTCGACTCCAGTCACCTGTCGCTGGTGCGTGCCGACGGCGCCATGGACCTGTACCACGGCAACCTGCGCGCCATCGACTTCCAGGGCAAGAAGATCTTCGACCAGGTCGACTACCAGAACTACCTGGACTACATCCAGGAGGAGGTGCGGCCCTGGTCTTACATGAAGTTCCCGTTCATCAAGTCGCTGGGGCCGGAGACCGGCTGGTACCGCGTCGGCCCGCTGGCGCGCGTGAACACCTGCGACTTCATCGATACGCCCGAGGCCGAGGCGGCCCGCCAGGAGTTCATGGCCCTTACCAAGGGCAAGCCCAACAACATCTCCATGGCCTATCACTGGACACGCATCATCGAGCTGTTGCACGCCATCGAGAAGATCAAGGATCTGCTGCACGACCAGGATTTGCAGGGCACCGATCTGGTCGTCAAGGGCCCGCGGCGCAGCGAGGCGGTCGGCCTGATCGAGGCTCCGCGCGGCACGCTGTTCCACCACTACAAGGTCAATGACCAGGACCAGGTGGTGATGGCCAACCTGATCGTCTCGACGACCAACAACAACGAGCCGATGAACCGGGCTGTGCAGCGCGTCTGCGCGGACTATCTGAGCGGCCACGAGATCACCGAAGGCCTGCTGAACCACGTGGAGGTGGCCATTCGGGCGTACGATCCGTGCCTGTCCTGCGCGACGCACGCCCTCGGGCAGATGCCGCTGGTGGTTGAACTGTATGATCACGCTGGCCAGTTGCTTGATCGACGCGCCCGCGGGACACACTAGTCCGCCCGCTGCGTTCGGCCGCGCATTGGGCCGACAGAGGAGTGAGATGACCGCCAGCGCCGCCCGGATTCTGCTGATCGGCTACGGCAACCCCGGCCGGCGCGATGACGGTCTGGGGCCGCAACTGGCGGCTGAGCTCGAGGCGCTGGCGTTGCCGGGCGTGACGGTTGACGCCGATTACCAGTTGACGGTCGAGGACGCGGCCGCCCTGGCGGAGCACGAAGTGGTGATCTTCGCGGACGCGTCCGTGGCCGGCAGTGCGCCGTTCTTCTTTCAGCGGCTTGAGCCGCAGGACGGCCTGACTTTCAGCACGCACAGCATCGCGCCGGCGGCCGTACTGGGCCTGGCGCGCGACCTGTTTGGCGCGCAGCCGGCCGCGTATGTGCTGGGTATTCGTGGGTACGAGTTTGACGAGTTTGGCGAGACCTTGTCCGCGGGCGCGCGCGCCAATCTGGCGGCGGCGGTGCAGTTTCTGCAACAGGCGCTCGTGACGGGCTCTTTCACGGAGTTTGGCTGCGGCCCGGCCGCGACCCCGGCCGACCGCACCCGCGGCAATGGGGACACATGACATGCAGGATGGCAAGCACGTAATCCTCTGTATCGACGACGACGACGACATCCTCTTCGCGCTGCGCATGGTGCTCGAGAGCAACGGGTACCACATGGTTGAGGCCCGCAGCGCCGAGGCCGGCCTGCGCGCCTACAAGGCCCAGCGTCCCGACCTCATCATCGTTGACCTGATGATGGAGGAGGTCGACGCCGGCACGGCCTTCGTCCGGGAGATCAAGGCGCTCGGCGATCCGCCGCCCATCTACATGCTCAGCTCGGTCGGCGACAACCTGAACCTCAGCGCTGACTACGCGGAGCTTGGGTTGAGCGGCGTGTTCCAGAAGCCCATTGACAACGAGACGCTGCTGACAATCTTGCGGTCGAAGCTTAAGGGCTAGCAGCCGACGACCGGTTGACTGAGCAGGTCGGCCTGGGGAGGAAGGGTTTCATGTGCGCCGACGGATTGTATGTTCGGAGGTGGGTGGGATAGTCTGTAGTTTGCCCAAAGCGCCGGCCCGGCCAGTCTGGCGACTGGGCCGGGCCCGGGGTGCCGTATCTAATGGGGCGCGGCAATACGCTGCGCGTTAGGTCGTCTTCTGCCCGGAGCGCCTTCCCGCAGGAAGTACTGCTGGGTAGCGGGCGTTACCGGCCGCCGGTTTCCAGCAACTGGCGACAGGCCTGCAACGTCAACTGGAGGTAGGCACCCTCATTCACGCGGAACAGCGGTTCGCCGGGCAACACATCATCCTGATTCGCCAGGCGCGTGCGCGTTGCCGGCGACAACTGTGCCAGACCCTCCCGCGCCTCTTCCAGCGTGTACAGGCTGTTCGTGTGCGCCATGGTGAGGACGGCCCAGCGTACTTCTTCGGGCAACTGGGCAATCTGCTGCTTAAGCTGCGCGATGGCGGGCGCGTCGCCCTGGGCGCGGCGTAGCCGCACGATCCATGGGTGCACCAGGTGGTCCGGATTGCTTACGTCGCCGAGGAGCCGCTCGAAGCGGCGGACGGATCCGTCGACGTCCACGCCGAACCAGTGCAGGTAGATGGAGTTGAGGTAGTCGCCGACCGTCTGGGGGAGCACGTCGTAGTTGCCGACGTCGGCCACGGGGGCCGCGTACGGCACGGTCTGTTCGTTGTCCTGGAGCAAGGGGGCCAGCTTGAGCAACAGGGCGATGTCGCCCTGCTGATCGGCAATGAACAGGCCGATGCCGCGTTGGCGGGCATCACCATGGCGGATGAGCTGATCCCGTTCGCGCGTCGGCAGGTTCACGAGCTGCTCCAGCGTGGCACGGGCCTGGGGCTCGACGAGAAATAACTGATTTGCGCGCGGCAGCACGCTGATCTCGGCGCTAATTGCCCGCGGGTCGGCCGGCTGGGCGCCTGCCACTACTACGGCCCAGGTTGCCACCAACAGGGCGCTACAGTGGATGATTCTGTGAGTCTGGTTCACCTATGTGACTCCTATTGGTCGAAGTAACACTCGCGGATCTGGGCGGAGTCCTGCCGCACGCCGGCGCGGGAGGATGTCGCCTTGCCCTGATAGCCGGCGATGGCACCCGTTTCCCACGTCATAGTGGCGTCGGTGGTCGTACCGGTAAACGGGCCGGCGCCGTAGGACGGATCGTAGTACTTGTTGTTGATCTTCACGATGAAATGCCGGGCGAACCAACTGGCCGGGTTGGGGTTGTCCTGGCCCGGGAGTCCCGGGGCATCAACCACGGTCGGATCGCTCCAGGCGGTGTAGTAGTTGCACGGATCATTGAACTTGAACGGATAGGCGGCGCAGCCACTGGAGCTGCCCGGCAGGAAGGTGTAGTTCTTGACGATGAAGCCGGAGGGGGGTTGTGCGGGGCTTCCGCAATCGACGGGCAGGGTTCCGTCGGTGCGCGGCTGCGCCGTGATGAACTGCGCGCCGCTGATACCCTGGACGCTGAAACACTGCATCAGCAGATTGGCCCAACCGCCACACTGCGAGGTCGTGTAGTAGACGAGCTGCGAGGCGGTGTAGTAGGTGCAGTAGCTCGCGCACAGCACGCCGCGGTAATAGCCAAGTCGTTCGCCGTGGGCGTTCCAGACCTCCAGGTCGGCGAACTCCTCCCAGATCGCGTCGATGATATCCTGCTGCGACGCCTGCCCGTGGGCCGCCTTGGTGGCGATGTCGAAGTAGCTCTCCAGCTTCTCACCAAGCGGCTCGGCGTACGTTACGTAGATTTCGTGATAACTGGTTCCGGCGGGCTGGTAGGTGAAGCCGTTCAGCGCGACTTCCCAGGCAATCGGGAACGCTTCGTAGTAGGTGACCTGGTTGGGCAGCGGCGTCGTCGACGTCATCGTGCCGGTGACGATGAGCGTTGCGCCGGAGGTGTAGGCGGTACCCAGGAACTCGATTCCGTCGGGCCCGCTGCCGCGCACGGGCACGTCCGTCAGGCCCAGGTCGCCCGGGTCGGTGCCGAAACGCACGCCGCTGAGCGTGATGGCGCTGTTACGTACGTAGGCCACGGGAAACTGGTGGTCCCCCGTATCGCTGGTGTCGCCGTTTAGGTTGTTGTCGAGGTAGTGCGGGGTGCCGTAGGAGCTACACGAGCCGCTGGGGCAATCGATTTTGACGGCGCAGAACCCGGACCCCATAAACGTCACCTGCTTGATCTGCACATCGGCGATGTAGCCGTACTCGACCTGCAGAACGGCGAAGTCCTCGAGATCAACATCGAGATCGCCGTCGAAATCGTACAGGACGGCGCAATCCTCGCCGGCGGGAACGTCCGGGCCGGTCTGGCAGTAGAAGAAGTCCTCGACGTCGGCCGCGTCGAGGATGCCGCCGCCCGCATCGTTAGTGTTCGTGCCCAAGGCCAGCCCGGCCGCCAGGACCAGGCCCGCCAGCAAGGCCGCGTGCAAGGGAGACTTCATCAGATCCTCTCCTAACTCGTGCGTATCCGGGTTCTTCACGGCCGCAACAGGCAACCGCGGACCAGATCCAGTATATCCCTTGCGACCGCGAATCCAAAACTCACGCAATTTTCCACATTCCAGGACGCTGCGCTGACCAGGCTCGGGTCGCCCGGCTACCGCTAAGCCGTTCATTTGACGAACCTTGCGCACGGCGTGGGGCTGGAACGTCCGTTGGGTCCGATGGGGTCGGATAGCTCCGGCGAATGCGTCGCCGCACGCATGTCGCACTTACGTGATCAAGCACCCTCTGCGGGCCAGCCGGCCTGCCGACCAGCACAGGGGCGGTTACCGGGCTTGGCCCAGGTCGCATGCCTTCTTAGAATCTCGCCATGTTCGCCCGGCTACACAGCATGGCCTTGGTCGGCATCGAGGCGGTGGCCTGCGAGGTTGAGGTTGATGTGACGGGGCGGGGCTTCGGCACGCCGACGCTCGTCGGCCTGCCGGACCCGGCGGTCAAGGAGAGCATCGATCGCATCCGCAGCGCCTTGCACAACTCCGGCTTCACGCTGCCCAAGACGCGCACCACGGTCAATCTGGCGCCCGCGGACATCAAGAAGGAAGGCCCGGCGTTCGATCTGCCCATCGCCCTGGGGATGCTGCTCGGCGACGACCAGTTGCGCGGCGACGGGCTGGATAATTACCTTATTGTCGGCGAGCTGGCCCTGGATGGGCGTGTGCGGCCGATAAAAGGGGCGCTCTCGCTGGCCATGCTGGCGCGTGAACGTGGGATTCGCGGCGTCATTGTGCCGCGCGAGAACGCGGAGGAGGCCGGCGTCGTGGACAACGTGGAGGCCTACGGCGTCAGCTCATTGAGCGATGCCGTAGCGCTTCTGACGGGCGAACTGCCGCTCGAGCCGACGGTCGTGGACATAGACGCGCTGTTCGTGCGGGCGGCCCGTTACGACGTTGATTTCTCCGACGTGCGCGGCCAGGAGCACGTCAAACGGGCGCTGCTCATCTCCGCCGCCGGCCGGCACAACGTGCTGATGATCGGGCCGCCGGGGACCGGCAAGACGATGCTGGCGAAGCGCCTGCCGACCATCCTGCCACCCCTGACATTGCAGGAATCCCTTGAGACCACGCGCATCTACTCCGCCTCCGGTCGGCTGCCGCACCAGACCAGCCTGCTGGCCACCCGCCCCGTTCGGCAGCCGCACCACTCGATCAGCATTCCCGCCCTGGTCGGGGGCGGGGCGGTGCCCGCGGCCGGCGAGGTCTCGGCTGCGCATCACGGCGTGCTGTTCCTGGACGAGTTGCCGGAATTCACGCGCAGCGTGCTGGAGTCGCTCCGGCAGGTCATGGAGGACGGCCAAGTCACCATCGCCCGCGCCCACAGCGCTGTTTGTTTCCCGGCAGATTTCCTGCTGGTGGCGGCCATGAACCCGTGCCCGTGCGGCTACTTCACCGATCCGCGCCGGCCGTGCAAGTGCTCGGCCCCCCAGATCGACCGCTATCTGGCGCGCATCAGCGGCCCGCTGCTCGAGCGCATCGACATTCACATTGAGGTCCCGGCCGTCCCAGTGGCCGCTTTGCGCGATATGCAGCCCGGAACTGACAGTGCCACGATGCGCGCACAGGTCAGGCAGGCCATGGCGGTGCAGCGCGAGCGCTTCGGCGACGGCAAGACCACCAACGGCCGCATGACCCCCCGCCTGCTGCGCAAGCACGCCCCGCTGGACAAGGACGGCGAGCGCATCCTGCGGCAGGCCGTCAGCGAGTTGGGCCTGAGCGCCCGCGCCCACGACAAGGTTTTGCGCGTCGCCCGCACCATCGCCGACTTGGCCGGCGAAGCCAACATCAGCGCCACCCACCTGTCCGAGGCCATCCAATATCGCCGGCTGGATCGCAGCCTGTAACCACCGCCGCGCCTGACGCTCTGCCGAGAGACGCTGACGCAGACTACGGCTACGGAGCGGGCTCGTCCGCCTCGCCCAGGCGGTAGCGCTCGATGCGCTGCCGCAACTGCGCCGCCACCGGTTCCTGTCCGGCCGCCGTCACCAGCACCAAGGCCTGCTCCGACGCCCAGATGGCCTCCTCTAGCCGTCCGGCGGCCGCCAACGCCAGCCCGAGAACGGCCAAAGGCTCGGCCGCCTGCCGGTCGGTCAGCCGGCACGCCTGATCGGCCAGATCGACCGCGCGGGCCGCGTCGCGCAGCGGTGGCGTGGCCGTCGCCAGCGCTGCCGCCAGATCGCAGAGCATGCGCACGTCCGTCGGCCGCAGTTCCACGCAGCGTGACATATGCGTTAGGGCCTCGCCGAACTGCCGTTCGGCGTACAAGAGCTGTCCCAGCCGGTGGTGCGCATCGGCGTCTTTCGGCATCAGCTCGGCGGCACGCGCCAGGTGGATCAACGCCGGCGGGATCATGCCCTGCGTGGCGAAGGCGTCACCCAGACAGTAATGGGCCGCCGCATCGGCCGGGTCACGTTCCACCGCCTCCGTCAACCGGCGGATGCCCTCAGTCACACGGCCGCGACTGCACAACAGCGCCCCAAGGATCCGGTGCGCCGCTGACAGGTCCGGCTTGTATTCAACCGCCTTGGTCAGATGCACAATGGCCGCGTCGATGTCGCGCTGCCGAAACCGGAACATCCCCAGGTTGTAATGCGCGCTGCCGTTCCGCGGGTCCAGCCGCAAGGCCTCCTGCAAGTGCGGCACCCCCTCACCGAACTTGCCCTGCGTCACCAACAGACCGCCCAGGTTGCTGTGCGCAACCGCATTCTCGGGGTTCAGCGCGATGGCTTGCCGGTAGCGCCCGATGGCGCCCTCCGCATCATCCCGGGCGGCAATGAACGCGTCGCCGGCGCGCACGTACGAGAAATCGTCCAGAAACCGCTCGTGAATCTGCGCGATGGCTGTGCTCCCGGCATTCACGAACTCCGGGATGTTCGCCGCCCGGTCCGGATTCGTCAGATGCTCCAGCACCACCGGCGGACTGCTCTCCCCGTTATCGTCGATATGCGTGAGAAGCAACTGCGTGTACGGCGAATTCTGCTTCGACGAAAAAACCAGCCACTTCCCGTTCGGCGACCAACTGTGCCACGAATTCATCCGCCCCGTGTTGCAGCTCAGCCGGCGCGCCGCACCACCCTCCGCCGGCATGATGTACAATTCGCTGTCCGGCTGCAACAGCATGAAGCTGCGCGCCCGGCAGAAGACAATCCATCGGCCGTCCGGCGAGTACTTCGCGAAGTAGTTGCTCAGCCCGTTGTGCGACGCACCCGCCACCGGCTCAGCCGTCCCGCCGCGCCCCTCGTTGAACGGCACGCGGTACAGGTCGAACAGGAACGTCTGGCTCCCGTCGAGGAACTCCGCACACTCCTCCGCCGTCAGCAACACCTCGCCGTGATCCATCTTCAGGTGATACGCCCGGCTGCGTGCGAAGACGATGTACTGGCCGTCGGGGCTCCAGCTCGGATTGCTCTGCACGTATTCCGGATCGTCCGCCCCCGGCAGCGCCCAGTACTGACCCGTCTGCCGGTCGTACACCGCCAGAATTCCGCGGATGGGGAAGAAAAGCTGCGAAAAAGCCAAGTCCGGCGTCGGCACGAACACCGAGCGGTCCTTAACCGTGCTGACAACGTAGCGGCCGTTCGGCGAGATCTGGGACAGCAGCCCGAACGTCAGTTGCCCGTCGTCACGCCGGTAGTCGCTCCAGGTGATGATGTTGTCCTGGGAGAGGACGATGTCTTCCTGCACGGCGGCCAGAACGTATGACCCTTTGTCGTTGGCATAGTCAACGTCCATCCCAAACGTTGTGCCGTCCGCAGAGAAGGAGTGACAGTTGCCGCAAACCGGCAACCCCTCCAGCACTACCGGCGGAGGCTGCAGCGACGATACCGGACCATGGCGCCAGCGGATCATGGACGGGTCCTTCACCGCCTCAATGAACGGCAGATTCACCTCGCGGTAGAACAGCGGCGCCCCAACCTCGTACTGCGACGTCTTGAACGATATCCCGCCGCTGCACAGCACCGCGCCGGCCGCCCCGCGCCGCACGCCCAGAATCGTCACACGCGCGGTGCGCTCCCGAGAACGCCGCTTGATTGAATCCCATTCCGCCGCCGGCGGCATCCAGGTCTGCTGGTCGCAAACGGCCCGGGCCGGCTCCCCGCCATCCGCGAAGTCAATCATCACCACCCACTGGTCTGCCTCGCTGCCCGCATAGGCCCACCTGAAGGTCGGGGGGGCCAAGTCCGGCGGGAATATGGTCTGATCCAGTGGATAGCTGATCGTCACGCCGCCCGGCAAGGTGCTTGGGTCGAAGCCGGCCAGTATCTGCTGGGCGACGTCCGGCATCCCGGTCCGATAATGCCAGACCAAGCCTACGCCCGCGAACGCCGCACCCGCGCCCGCCAGTACACCAACAAACCACCTAGCCATGTTTCTCCAAAGGGCTGATCGCTGCCATGCGGGTTCCAGGCCGCCCCCACACGGCCATCGGAGTCGCATCCGCCGTGTCCGCTCGCCGGGGACACAATGACCAAGCTTCAGCATAGCGAGTCAACCAGTCTGACGGAAGGTGAATGACTCCTGTGCGTGCTGCTGGGTCTGAAAGGGCAGGTGCGTCCGATGCGTGGGTCGGAGGTCAAGACGTGTTCGATCCGGGTTCGCGATGGACAACTGGTCGAGCGGGAGTGGAACTGCTGGATTGACGGGTCGAGGCCGTGGAGGGCGACTCTGCATGACGGTCGTGGTCTGACGAATGAGAACAGCTTGTGGAATCGCCTCGCCGATTGCGGCTGCCAAGGGTCATGGGCAAGAGGAGCGAGGTCGATTCGTCCGCCCGTGATCGCGTGGGTCGGGCGGTTGGCTGATTGCCGTGGGGTGTTGCTGGCCGCGGATCGGCGCGGGGGTTCTGGGGAGGGTATAATTCCGGCGTGGCGGGGTTGGTGTGCAGGAGGAAGTGATGTCGAGCCAGGTTGCCGGACCACGCGTCGTGCATGCACCGCGGGGCAGCAGACTCTCGTGCAAGGGTTGGCAGCAGGAAGCCGCCTTGCGGATGCTGATGAACAACCTGGACCCGGAGGTCGCCGAGAAGCCGGATGAGTTGATTGTGTACGGCGGGCGGGGCAAGGCGGCGCGGAGTTGGCCGGACTTTGACCGCATCGTGGCGACCCTGCGGCGGCTGGAGAACGATGAGACGCTGCTGGTGCAGTCCGGGCGGGCCGTCGGAGTGGTCAAGACGCACGCGGATGCGCCGCGCGTGCTGATCAGCAATTCGATGCTGGTGCCGAAGTGGGCCACGTGGGATGAGTTTC
>CAZYGM010000121.1:0-10038 GCA_964647015.1 uncultured Planctomycetales bacterium
GTGCCGGCTGCGGCAGACCTATGGTCGCCCGCCCCGCGCGGGCGTGGATTGAAACGCGCCCTGAAGTCGCTGAGGTGCGTGGATGCGTGCGTCGCCCGCCCCGCGCGGGCGTGGATTGAAACTGGCAGGTGATCGCGGGGTCTACCAGGACGCCCTGGTGTCGCCCGCCCCGCGCGGGCGTGGATTGAAACGTGCTATGGGATTGGCTGGACGGCAAGGTCATGAGTCGCCCGCCCCGCGCGGGCGTGGATTGAAACGTGACGTACCTTACGGCGTCGTCTGTCGTGCGGATCGTCGCCCGCCCCGCGCGGGCGTGGATTGAAACATGATAATCGAAGTCGGCCCCGGGCAGCTCGTGGCGTCGCCCGCCCCGCGCGGGCGTGGATTGAAACGGCAATCGATCCACTGGCAACCGCTCCGTGAGACAGTCGCCCGCCCCGCGCGGGCGTGGATTGAAACATGCGGCTGCTCATGTCGAGCCGGAGGCCGACAATGTCGCCCGCCCCGCGCGGGCGTGGATTGAAACAGTGCCAACGGGCTGTTGACACTGTTCAGTTTTGGTCGCCCGCCCCGCGCGGGCGTGGATTGAAACAAAATCGCGTACCAGTTCCATGAGGGCTGCACATGTCGCCCGCCCCGCGCGGGCGTGGATTGAAACTCGGTGTCACGCCGGACGGCGGGGACTGCCCCACCGACCGCCGGGCCGGTGGCCATGACGATTGACGAGTTGCTCGTTGAGTACCGGCGTTGGGCGGAGAGCTACTACTGCCAGGAGCACATCAACGTCCTGAAGATGGTGTTCGGCGTGCTACCGAAGTACTACGGCAGCACCCCGGCCGCTGACTTCGGACCGAGCAAGCTGCGAACGCTCCGTGACCAGATGATCCTCGGCGACGCCAACGCCGACCGGCCGCGCAAGCCGTGGTCACGCAAATGCGTCAGCGCCTCCGTGCAGCGTATGCGCTGGACTTTCACCCGCCGTTCGTGAGTGACCGCGCGCGAATGGAAGACGCGTTTCGGTTCCGTCGTCGCAGACCCCCCAATCCGCTGCGCAGCTTCCTGATGCTCCCCGCTGCCACCCGGCGATCACTGCCTACCTATCCATGGTCGAGTTCTTACTACGCACGAACTCCGTCGCGCTCGCCACTCGGGCGACTGGGACACGGCCGGAATCCAAACCATGGACACCCGGCGCCTGCCGTGACTGCCAGGCGCCGGGTGGGTTCTTCAGCGTCAGGAACAGCGTCTGCGCGCTGCCTGCCAACGGCCGGTGAGTGGCCGCCGGTCAGGGGCCGACTAGCCGCCGCCCGTCAGCAACTGCACGAACGGGTCGATGTCAAACGCGTTAACGGCGCCGTCGCCGTTGATGTCGGCCAGCATGTAGTCGCAGCCGGGATACGCCAGGGCGTAAGTCGCCGGGTCGGTCAGCGCCAGCACGAATGGATCAATGTCGAAGACGTTGATCAGGCCGTCGCAGTTCAAGTCGCCAGGCAGGGCTCCCGCCTCCAAGCCCACCCCTGCCCAGAAACCGCCCGCCAACTCGTACACCCCGCCCGACATGCTGCCCGCATCCGGCTGGCCGATGGTACCGGCAAGCTCAAAGGCGCCCCCGGTGCTCCACAAGTCGCCGCCGCCATCGATGGTCCACCAGTAGCTCTCATAGCCACTGCCGGCCGCGCAGAGCTCATCAGCGCTGCTGGTGGTCGGGTCGATGCGAGGATCATCCGCGACGGATGCCACGACGAGGACAGCAAGCAGAATCAAGCAAGCTGCAGCAGACGTTAGCCTGTTCACTTTGGCTCTCCCTTCTCAGCCCCGCTCAGTTCCGCCACGGCTGCTTCCAGGCGCGCAAGCCGAACCGTCAGATTCGCGATTTCCTTTCCTTGCGCGAGGATCTCCGCACGCTGCGCAGCAAGCTCGGCCTCCCTCTCTCGCACGAGTGAATGCAGGCCCTGAATCGCCGCGAAAGCCACGCCTTCGGCGTCAATGGTTGTGATTCCCTTGTCATCCTCACCAAGGCCGAAAGCCGAGTAGAAGTCCTGGGCCATCGGTCCCATGTGTCGAATCGACGCATCCTGGGACCTGTAGTTCCAGGTGGTGACGGCAAGTGACGTGACCCGCTCCAAAACGTCGATCGTGTCAACCGGCTCAAAGTTTTCCTTGGCATTGCGGTCGGACAGAGACGTCCAGGAACCGCCGCCCGGCGCTAACCGCGCGCCGGTACCCGTGCCAGAGGCCGTATAGAACCGGAAACCGCCGTGGGCTCTGGCCACGAACTCATTGACGGCTGTCGAGTTTGTTACATCGGAAGTGCAAGACCACACAAACGAGCCATCATGCGTAGCCCGTGCACTCGTGCCAGCAGCAAAACTTCGCGCGCCGCTGGCCAGATTGTCTCCTCCGCCAGGAATCGTTGCGTGCTCACCACTTGCGCGGTTAGCCCAACCTCCACCCACGCTCGCCCACCAGCCAGAGGCTTCATTATCATCACCTCCGCTGATGGTAGAGTAGGCACCGCTTGCCTGATTGTATACGCCTCCCCCAACACTCGCATGGTAGCTGGATGCGTGATTGAGTTCGCCCCCTGCTACTGTTGACCAGGGCCCGCTAGCGACATTCTTGAATCCCCCACCGACAGCTGCATAATAGTCCTCGACACGGTTTTTGTATCCTCCGCCGATAGCGGCGTAGTCGCCCGGAAGAGTGACGGCGTTATGGGTGCCTCCGGATATTGTCGCTGCTGGCGCGAGAATCGAGTTCTCTTGACCGCCCCCGATGACGGCATGCTCTGTTGTGCCATCAATCACGTTTCCGCGACCTCCAACAACCACGTTGTAGGGCAGGTTCTGATAGCTGAGGCCGATGAGGTTCGGTTGCTCTGCGCTCCCGCCGCCAAGGACGGCACTTCCGATGCTCAGGGAGTCGATCTGATTTGCTGCGTGGCCTGCGACGATGTTTGGACTGGCGCCAACCTCGATGCGGAGCCCCCGACCACTGCCGACGTGGAACTCCATGTCCCCATCCGACGTAATCGTGTTGGCGGTGCCGTCAATTACGAGGGAGCTGGAGCTACCGCTTTGGATCGCGCCGGCAACGAGCAACCCGTCGGGGCCAAGAACTTCCACCGCGCCGGCCTCGGCTACGATCGTGCGGCCCGCACCCGGACCACCTTCGTTATAGGCTTGGTCGAGAGTATTGCCGCCAGCGCCGCTGCCAGGCGCTTCCAGCGCATACAGGGCAAACGGAACGGCCGTGAGGGGCTGCCTGGGCCACAATGGCGTATACGGTCCGCTGCTGTCTCCAGGACGCACCAATACCCACAGCCAGAGTGCGGTTCCGTCATATACGTTCCCGAAATCCAGTTGCACCGTAACCAGGCCATTGGACACCCACTCGTCAGCAATGGTCACGACACTGCCGACTTGCGACCCGAAGTCCGGGTCGTCGTACAGGGCAAACCTGAGGTCGTAGGTTCCGTTGGCCGGACTCCCGCCTTCCGTCAATTGCCCTTGGTACGTGAAGGCGGTTCCGACCGGGCCGGCCAAGGCGGTCGCCGACGCGCTGAGAACAACCACTGCCGCAAGCACAACCATGCTCGATTTCGCTGCTTCCATCGTACTTCTCCTTCGAGTCTTGAGCCGGTCGGCCACGACGGCCGACACGTCCTTTTGATTCATTTCCGAACTGCGCCTGATCCAGGGACTGCCGTCTCTTGGACGGTCCGTGAGTGGACGTGCGACGCGCCTCCGGAGCCTGTCTTATGACACTCTCTGCGGTGTGACCGCGCTAAGCTCGCGCCAGCAATACGACCACTTGGCGTCTCTCAGCGGGGCGTGGCGCTTGACCTCGCGACGCCGTCCAGGGACGAGGCAGAACCACGGCCCAGGGAAATCCGGCCACGGCGCGCCGCAGCCCAGACAGGGTCGCGCGCGCCCCATGGGCATGACATCCTCCGGAATCAACGGTTATGATAGTCGGGACGCGCTCCAACGCAGCCATGGCTTGAAGGATGCGCGCCTTAAGCGCCTCGGCGTTGGCCTTGTTGGCGCCAAGGAGCGCGGCCGGGTCGATCTGAGCAAAGAAGAGCCCGCGCCAGGCGGAGGCGCGATAGGCGTCGGCAATTGCCGCCAGCACAGCGGGCTCAAATGGCAGCAGGCCTGGCGTGCGCGACCAGACGCCCGCCACGCCGGCCGTGAGGCGGCAGAACACGTCCTGTGGCCGTAAGTCCAGGCAATTCACGCCGACGAAGAAACCGGCACACCGCTGGGCGATGCCACTGGCGATGCGGAGCAGTTTCTGATGTCCAATGCCGGCGTTGACCAGAAACACGCCGTCGGCTCCGCTGTCTCGGGCAGCGGTGACAGCTGACAGTGCAGGGGTTTCGTCAGTAGTGGGGACGACGGCGAGTGATACTCGCCGTCGTCCCGGGAAATGCGCCGCGAGCCATGCCCAGGCGGCGACCGCCCGGCGTTGCTGGCTGGTGGTCAGCGACATCGAGGACCTCCCAAATACCCCGGACCGTCGCTTCCTCGCATCCGCATGCACATTCCCATGAAGTGCCCTTGCGGCTTCGTGTGGAAACTTTTCACGGGTCGTGAAGAAAGATGGCTGGTAAATCAGCGCGCTCGGCCCCGGCTTCGCGCTATGCGCACGTAACATTTTGTGGGCATGGAGGTTGCGACATCGCGTGTGCGATACAGGGCGGTCTTCAGGTTATCGGCCGCCGCAGTTGGCAGGACAGCGCAGCAGCTGTTGGCTAAAGGCCCGGGTCGCGGGCGGGCTCACAGCCGGAAGCGGCTTATGGCGTTGTGACAACCGGGCCGCAATCGATAGAATGGCCTGGTACTCGGGACGACTTGAATGCACCCGGTGGCGGATGGTGGACCATGGCGATGGCGCCGGGAACCTGGGCGCAGAGCACGATCGACAGCACACATCTGACGGCGAATCTGCGGGCCGGCGACGAGCGTGCGTGGACGACTCTGGACGCACGTTACGGTCCGCTCGTGCGGGCGTGTGCCCTCGACCTTGGGCTTGCGCCGCATGCAGCGGATGATGTCCGGCAGGAAACGATGCTGGCGTTTCTGGAGGCGCTGCGCGCGGGCCGCTATGACCGGACAAAAGGCCGGCCGCGGGACTTCCTTTTCGGAATAGCCCGCAAGAAGATCATGCGCATGCTCTTCAGGGAGCGTCGGCAGTCCTGGCAGGTGGCCGGCCCCGCCGGGCAGACATCCTTCTTCAGGGGGGTGCCCGATCCGAAGGCTGCGGCGGAGCTCTGGAAGGAACGGATGCAGGCGGAGATCGCCGCACAGTGCATGCGCGAGGCCAAGGAACGCTTCAGCCCCATGACCTACCTGCTGTGGTATCGCCGGAGGGTGGACGGGCTGTCGGCCCAGACCGTTGCCGATGAGACCGGCAAGACGTTGGCGGCGGTAAACATGGCGGTGCATCGCGTGCAGGAGTTCCTGCGCCGGATCGAGGGCATCATTGCAGAGGCCTTCTAGCAACATGCCAGCGGACGTCTCGCCGGGACCATACCGCGCCGCGGGCGCTTTGTTTCCCGATGTGCGGCCTGACGGCTGCGCGGCTAGCCTCGACGAGACCGTACTGTCCGAGGAGGGCGAGTCGGTACGAGGCGGGGACACCGGGGGCAGCCGATTTCCGCCGAACTTCAAGATTGTTGCCAAAATCACAGAAACACGACTCTCGATTACGTGGAAGGTATTCGATTCGCACCGCAGTGCGCACGTCGTCATCAAGGAGCCACGGCCGGCGCTGCTGCTTGATCGGGAAGTCGTCGAACGGTTTCGCCGTGAGATCCAGCTCGTGTCTCAGCTCCAGCACCCGAGCATCGTGCCGATCCTGACGCCGTACCTCGACGCGCCGCCGTACTTCTACACGATGCCGTTTATCGAGGGCGAGCACCTGGACGTCTACTGCGACAGCCGCGGCCTCGAAACGCCGGACCGGCTACGGTTGTTCCTGCGGGTCTGCGGCGTCGTTTCCGATGCCCATCGGCATGGCGTGATTCACCGCGACCTCAAACCCAATAACATTCTTGTGGATGAGCAGGGACGGCCGCACCTGCTGGACTTTGGGCTGGGGCGTGTGCTGCGCGAGGGTGTGCTCGGCGAAGAGGTACGGGCTGACGTGGTGCTCGGCGCGCCTGGCTACATGTCCCCGGAGCAGGTCGACGGGCTGCCCGGGGACACGCGAACCGACGTGTACGCCCTCGGGGTCATCCTCTTCCAGTTGCTCACCGGGGAGTTGCCGATCGAGCCGGTGCCGGACTTCACCGAGCTCTGTCGGCGTGTCCGGGACGACCCGCCGCGCGATCCACGAGCCCTGAACGCGACGCTCAGCCACGAAATTCGGGCCATCGTGCTCAAAGCGCTGCGCAAGAACCCGGCCGAACGCTACCCAAGTGTCGCAGCGCTGGCCGGCGACGTCGAGAACTGGCTGCACACCCGTCCGGTGGGCGCCGTCGCGCCGACAGCGCTGTACGTGATGGGCAAGTGGATCCGGCGGAACAAGGGCCGCGCCGCGATGGCATGCGCGACCCTGGTGTTTGGCATAGCGCTCGTCGTTTTCCTGGTGGCCTCCGCGCAACACGCTGCCGCGCAGCGAGAACGCGGCCGGCACGAGATGGCCGTGCCCTTCGGCCGCGGCCTGGTGACCGAGGGCAACCCGGTTCAGGCGTGGGATGTATTGTGGCGCGAGTACCTGCGCTACCCGAGCACGCGCACCGAGTTCGCGCTCTGGCAGTTGTTCCGCAAGCACCCCTGCGCGCTGGCAGTGCCCGGCGGGCCTCAGTACGCGCTGGTCAGTCCGCCTTCCGGACGGTGGCTGGCGAGTATCGAACACGGCGCGATTCACCGGTCCCTCCTGCTGTACGATCCGGAAGCGGGCGACATCGTCTGGCGCCGACCGCTGGACCCTGACCAGGCGAGCTGTCTTTCTGCTTCGGCCGACGGCCGCCTGCTGCTAGTCACCGGTGCCGACGGCTATCTTCGCACGTGGCGCATTCCGGACGACCCGGCCCGGGTCGCGCCGCACGTCGAATACGCGGTGGAGATTCGTGCGGATGCGCCCATCGTTTCCGTGGCCTGCTCGCCCGACGGGCAATGGGTCGCGATTGGCACCGAAGGCGACCGGGGCAGCGTGGCGGTCTTCAGCGCCGATGAACTGCGACAGCCCGGCAGCACAGCACACGCCGTGGCGTATCTGGCCTCGGAAGGCACCCCGCTGCGCAGTTGCACGTTCTCCGACGATAGCACACTCCTGGCGTGCTCAAGTCGCCAGGGCGTCGCGGTCTGGAACGTGGGCACCGGCGAGCGGATATTCGCACGGAACCAGTGCCCTGCGGGAAGGCCTCTGTCGGGCCACGGACCCATCGCATTCGACCATGACAGCCGTTTTCTCTTCGGCGCGTGGCAGGACGTTCTGCGTTTTGACCTTCACGGCGAGTACGCTGATGCCGTGGTATTGCCGGAGGAGCGCGCACGCTGGGGGTCGCGCGCGCTGGCCGTCGCGCCCGGGCTCGGACGTTACCTGGCGGTTGGAACCGGCGATGGAACGGTCCAGATCGTGGAGCTGCCAGTCGCGGCGGCACCCGCCACGCCGCGCGTGCTGCCCGTGCGGGGATTTCACGACGCCGATGCGAACCCGATCGGCATCTGTTTCGTTGGCGGCACTCACACGCTGGCGTCGGCGAGCCGCGATGGCCTGAAACTCTGGGATCTGAACTCGACGCTGACGCAATCACTGCCGTCTCACGAGCACCCGATCGGCCTGCAACTGCTGGATGAGCGTGTGGGGCTCGTCGTGTGTCACGATGCCTCCTCCGGGCGCCGCGGCCTGTACCTTCGTGAGCCTTCAGGCAACCTGGTGCCGATCGGGTCGGGTCAGGACCCGTTGGAGGTCGCGCAGTTCGCCGTAAGTTCCAGCGCCCGATGGGCGGCGGTCACACAACAGCACCCCGCGCGGCTGGTCGTTCTGGACCTGGCGGCCGCTGCCCTCGTCGCGGAGATGCCCTTCGCGCCTGATGAAAGAGTGCCCCACGTCGCGTGGTACAGCGAAGAGCCTCCCGTGCTCCTGGCATGCGTGTCCGCAGGCGCCGCTCCCATCACCGGGGAAGCCGTGACGGGCGAGTTGCGTGCCTACCGAGGGCCAGGGGATGCTGCCCACGCGGAGTGGTCTGCTGCCGCGCTGCACGTCAGTCGTGGCGAGTGCAATCATGTGACGGTCGGCCCCTCGAGCGACTGGATCGCAGCGACGTTCGATGGTTCCACGGGCGCCGATGGAACGCAGCACCGCGGCGAGATCGCGGTGTGGCAGCGCCAGGGGGACACGGGCGCGTTTCCGAGCGGGTACGCGAAGCGCGTGTTCTCTGGGGAGCGCTACAACTGGCGGATTGCCGGTCTCGCCGATGGGAGTGAGACCCTGCGACTCGCGACGACGAACGCGGGAAAAGCTATCACCCTGTGGGACGTCAGCACGGGCCGGGAGGTCGGCCGGTTACGCGGGCACGCCGATGTGGCGCGCGACTGCGCCGCGCTTCCCGGGGGGCTGCTCGTGACCACGAGCGACGATCGCTCCGTGCGAGTCTGGGATGTCGCGGCGCGCGAGGAGGTCTGCCGCCTGTACGATGCGGCGCGCGGGACGCCCCGCATCTCGGTCTCTGGCCAGCGCATCGGCATCCTGGACGCCCACGCGGTCACGATCGCCGACCTGCGCGAACTCGCGCGCTTCCTCGCCGGAAACGAGCGCTACGTGCGCGCGGCCGCTGCGCGGTGAGGACGAGCCGTGGGCGTATCTCCGTGACTTGCTCACCCGTATCGCCCCGCGCGTGCGACCAGTGCGCACCGGTCGCCAGGCGGCACCTGCGACTTGGCGAGCAAGCGCATGGCATTGCATGCTGGAACGCCGGCGGCCGGACGCTGCTGGCGGCTGCGACGTTCGTGCACACGGAAAATGCCGCGAGTACGGCCCGCGGGCGCGTTGTGGTGTGGGAACTCCGTCACGAAACGGACCATGTCAGTTTGGAGCACTCCCTCAGCACGCTGCCTTGTCCTCCCGCATTGGCGGCGCGCCTGGAAGCGGACGGCGCCGAACAGGTCACGCAGGGGTTCTGCTCGCTGACTGTCAGCCACGACGGCCGGCGCCTGGCCGCCGGCCACACCAGCGGCAACGTGTGCGTGTGGGAGTTCGAGACGGCGGGGCGCGCCGCTCGCGTCGTGACAGTATTCCCGGCCTACGCGCGCGGACACGGCCAAGTTGTCTTCCTCGACGAACAGGGCGACTTCTTGGCCACCGCTTGCTCGGTTCCACACGATCCAACCGCTGACGTTGCCGCGCTTCGCGTCTGGGACGTGGCCACGGGCGTCGAAGCCGCCGGCTCGCCCTGCATTCGTCACGCGGGCGCCGTCATGAAGCTGGCTGTCGATCCATCGTGCAGCATGCTCGCGTCGGCTTCGGCGGACCGGACCATCGGCCTCTGGCACATCGACCGCTCGGACGGTCCGCCCACGCTGCAGTGGATGGGCGACTTGCGCGGTCACGCCGATATCGTTTACTCCCTGGCGTTCCACCCCGTGCCCATTGAGCGGCGGCTGGCTTCCGGGTCCCGGGATCGAACCATTCGCCTCTGGGATGTCGAGTCGCTGGCGGCCGTGGCGGTTCTGCACGACCACGCCGGACCGGTCCTTGACCTCGCGTTTGACCCAGCCGGCGAGCGGCTTGCGTCCGCGTCCGGCGGGGTGCTAGGCCGCGACAACGTGGCGCGCATCTGGGATGCGGGCGACGGCTACGCCGATCCGGCGGTGTGGTGTACCTCATAGCGATTGGCAGGGCGGGCTGAATTATCGTGCGCGAACGCACGGCGACTGTAACCTCTTATCACCCAGCATTTTGTGAATATGTAGATGGGAACTCCAGTGTCTTGTATTCCTACCGGGCGAGTACTACTGGGAGCGATTATTGTTAGAGCCTATCCCATAACCGTTCCTGAAGGTATAATCCCCGCCACGGCAAGGGTTT
>CAZYGM010000122.1:0-9970 GCA_964647015.1 uncultured Planctomycetales bacterium
GGGCGGCGGCGGAAGGCGGCCTTGAGGCGTGACCAGAGGCCGGGGCCGCGGCGGGCGGAGGAGTTGTAGGGGGTAAAGGCGGGGTCTTCCTGGATCATGCCGTACTGGACCATCTTGAGGCGCTGAAAGCAGGTGAAGCCGCCGAAGATGGCGATGAAGAAGAGCATCTGGCCGCCGCCCTGGAGGCCCCAGACGCCGAGGGCCATGCAGCCGATGATGCCGACGTAGCAGGCGACGATGGTGGCCTGGCGGAGGCCGAAGAAGGGCCAGAGTAGGGTTTGGAAGAGTTGGCCGCCGTCGAGGGGGTAGATGGGGAGGAGGTTGAAGGCTAGGAGCATGAGGTTGATCTGGTAGAAGACCCAGAGGTAGCCGAGCCAGCCGGCTTCGAGGGGTGGCAAGGCGACGCCTTCGAAGGGGTTGTAGAAGACGAGGCCGGGCTGGAGGGTGAGCGAGAGGACGATGGAGCCGCTGATGAGGCAGAAGATGAGGTTGGTGAGTGGGCCGGCGGCGACGGTTACGAATTGGGGCCAGGGTCGCATGGGGGCGTGGGCGTAGGCGAGGCCGCCGAGTGGCCACATGAGGATGTCGCGGGCGTCGCCGCCGACGGAGCGGGCACCGAAGCAGTGGCCAAATTCGTGGACGAGGACGATGGCGAAGAGGACGGCCATGAAGACGGCCATGATGAGGAAGCCGGAGCCGGCGTCCAATAGTCGCCAGGCGATGTAGATCAGGAAGAGGATGTGGATGCGGATGTTGATGTCGAAGAGGCGGCCGATCTGGAACGAGGCGTTGAGGAAGTTCATCGGCGGGGGCCTCCGGGGCGGTTGAAGCGGTCGTAGTAGAGTAGGCCGATGATGGTTTTGCCGTCGGCGATGCGGCCGGTGTGGATGGCGTCGAGGGCGTCGGCGATGGTCATGGGCACGGGGCGGATGAACTCGGAGGGTCCGAGGTTGGTGGGGCCGGGGGTGAGGTTGGTGGCGACGAAAACGTGGAGGCGCTCGTTGCAGATGCCGGGGGTGGAGTAGAAGCTGACGAGTGGTTCGAGGGTGGCGGCGCGGTAGCCGGTTTCCTCGGCGAGCTCGCGGCGGGCGCATTCGAGGGGGGTTTCGTCGGGATCGAGGGTTCCGGCGGGTAGCTCGAGTAGTTCCTGGTTTACGGCGGGGCGGTGGTGGGCGATGAGTAGGGCGCGGCCGTCGGGGAGGATGGGCAGGATGGCGGCGGCGCCGGGGTGTTCGATGATTTCGTGCGCGCGCACGGTGCCGTCTGGGAGGGGGAAGTGATGGCGGCGGACGGCGAAGATGCGGGCCTGGAGGATGATTTCGTCGGCTGTCACGGGCGGATCCTGGGTTTTGGTACGGGCGGCGCCGGGTGGAGCCCGCGGCCGCTGCTGGGGATTATATCGGCGAAGCGGCTGGGGTGCTCGACGGTGGCGGCGCCGCGGGTGGTCGAGCGGTTCAGGCGAGGGGCAGGAGGGCCGGTGGAGCGCAGGCGGATTCGTCGACGGCGCTGATTCCGCCGGGGCCGCCGGGTGCGGATTCGGCGGGAGTGCGCAGGAAGAGCCACAAGCCGACGATGAGGCCGACGATGATGATTGCGAGGACGACGAGTGCGATACCTTTGGGCATGGTGGAATTCTCCGTGGGCCGGCGGGGGTTTGGCCGGGTGGTTAGATGTCGAGGTTTTTGACGTTAACGGCGTTTTCCTGGATGAATTCCTTGCGGCGGGCGACGTCTTCGCCCATGAGAATGCTGAATATGCGATCGGCCTCGACGGCGTCGATATCGAGTTGCTCGGGGTCGCAGTCGGGCTCGGCGACGATAACGCGTCGCATGACGCGGTTGGCGGGGTTCATGGTGGTTTCCCAGAGCTCGTCTTTGTTCATCTCGCCGAGGCCTTTGAAGCGTTTGATTTCGCGGCCGCGGGCGCCGATGGCGCGGACGCCGGCGGGGAGGGCGAGGAGGTTGTTGAGCTCGACGGGGGTTCCGCCGCTGGTGGTGAGGACGAAGACGGCGGGGGTAAGTTCGCCGGTGACCTGTTCTTCGCGATGCAGGAAGAGGTCGGCGGGTTGGCAAGCGAACTCGGGGAGGCGTTCAAGGAGTTCTTGCAGTTTGACGGCCTCGGTGAGCTCGTGTTTCACGACGGAGTGGCCGTCGGTTACGCGGGCGCGGCGGTAGTCCTGGAAGTCTTCCTCGGAGTAGAAGAAAGCCTCGTCGCCGTTGGTCTGGGCGCGGAGGAGCGGGAGGCGGCCGGCGGGGTCGCGTTGGGCGAGGAATTTCTGGAGGGCGATGCCGCGGCGGCCGAGGATGCGGGCCTGGCGCTCGATGTCTTCGACCAATTGGAGGAGTTTGGCGAGGCGTTCGGTGGGAAGAGCATGAGGTGGCTGGTCTGGGCGGCGGATCTCCAGGGCGGTTCCTTCGAGGCCGAAGCGGGTCAGGCGGGCGTTCAGTTCGGAGTCGTCGAGGACGTAGTCGGCCTTTTTGCCCTTGGCAAGCTGGTAGAGGGGGGGCTGGGCGATGAAGACGACGCCGCGGTCGATTAGTTCGCGCAGGTGGCGGAAGAAGAAGGTGAGGAGGAGGGTGCGGATGTGTGAGCCGTCGACGTCGGCGTCGGTCATGATGATGATGCGGCCGTAGCGGAGCTTGGCGATGTCGAAGTCTTCGGCGCCGATGCCGGTGCCGAGGGCGCGGATGATTTCGAGGATTTCCTCGTGGCTGAGGACCTTGTGGAGGCGGGCCTTCTCGACGTTGAGGATTTTGCCGCGGATGGGGAGGATGGCCTGGGTGCGGGCGTCGCGGTAGCCCTTGGCCGAGCCGGCGGCGGAATCGCCCTCGACGATGTAGAGTTCGGTGGAGGCGACGTCGCGGCTGGAGCAGTCGACCAGCTTGCGGGAGAAGCCGGAGTTCGACATGGCGGATTTACGGGCGGTTTCGCGGGCCTTGCGGGCGGCCTCGCGCGCCAGGGCGGCCTGGACGGCGCGGCCGACGATGCGTTTGGCTTCGGCGGGGTGCTCCTCGAGGTAGGCGCCGAGCTTGTCGCCGACGGTGGTTTCAACGAAGGTGCCGACCTCGCTGTTGCCGAGCTTGGTCTTGGTCTGACCCTCGAACTGGGGTTCGGGGACCTTGACCGAGACGACGGAGGCGAGGCCTTCGCGGATGTCGTCGCCGGTGGGGACGGGGTCATTGGTTTTGAGCAGGTTGGACTTGCGGGCGTAGTTGTTGATGGTGCGGGTCAGGGCGCTGCGGAAGCCGGAGAGGTGGGTGCCGCCCTCGACGGTATTGATGTTGTTGGCGAATGAGAGGGTGGTTTCGCTGTAGCCGTCGGCGTACTGGAGGGCGATTTCGCAGATGAGGCGCTGGTCGGCGTCCTCGCCGTGGAAGTACACGCATTCATGCTGGGGGCGTTTGCCCTCGTTAAGGTGCTCGACGAACTGGCGGATGCCGCGCTCGAAGACGAATGTTTCCTCTTTCTCGCTGCGTTCGTCGGCGATGGAGATGTGCAGGCCGGAGTTGAGGTAGGCCAGCTCGCGCAGGCGCTTGGCCAGAATATCGTAGTGGAACTCGGTTTCGCGGAAGATCAGGTGGTCGGGCTTGAAGTCGACGCGCGTGCCCGTGCGGGTGGTGCTGCCAATAGCCTCGAGGGGCCGTGTGGTGCGGCCGCGCTCGAAGCCGATGACCCAGACGCGGCCGTCGCGCCAGGTCTGGACCTCGGTGCGTTCGGAGAGCGCGTTGACGACACTGACGCCGACGCCGTGCAGTCCGCCGGAGACCTTGTAGGCGTCGCGGTCGAACTTGGCGCCGGCGCCTAGTTTTGTCAGGCAGAGCTCCAGGGCGGAGATACCGTAGCCCTCCTTGATACCGACGGGGAAGCCGCGGCCGTCATCCTCGATGCTGATGCTGCCGTCGGCTTTGATCATTACGGTGATGTTCTGGCAGGCGCCGGCCATCGCCTCATCGATGGAATTATCGACGACCTCGTAGACCAGGTGGTGTAGACCGCGCAGGCCGGTATCGCCGATGTACATGGCGGGGCGTTTACGTACGTGCTCCGTGCCCTCCAGGACCTGCACGCGGCTCTCGTCATAACCCTGCAATCGTGCGTTCTCCTTCCGCTGGGACCTATGCCTGCCGGGCATCCCCGCTGGGCCGTGGGGTAGTGGAGCGCCCCTGGAAGCGGACGGCCCGCAGTCCTGGCAGGAGCGGCTGCAGCCGACGGCACAGGGTGTCACGGTCCTGCGTCAGGCTGTGCCGGGTCGCGGCGTCGCCCACGGCGATGCTCAGCGTGCCCCCGGCGAAGCTGACTACCGCCGTAAGAGCGGCCAGGTCCGGTGACACGATGCGATGCCAAGCTTGGTTCGCAACGTCCAGACGCGTGGTATCGCGCGCCATACTGCGCAGCACGCGGCCGATCTCCGGGCCGCTGAACAGGCTCGTGTATGTGCGGCGTTTACGATTCGCTACGGACTGTTCGTACTGTCTGTGGTTCATGCCAGCGCGCAGTGTTCTCGTGGTTTCTCAGGGTGACAGCGACACGGGCATTACGACGTAGAGGAATTCATCCTTGTCGCCGCCGCTCAGCACGCCCGGCCGGGAGCTTTCCTGCAGTTCGACGGAGAGCCGCTCGTAGGGCATGACCTTGAGCGCATCGTTGAGGAACACCGGATTAAAACCGATGTCTATTGGCTCTCCCTGGTACTCCATACCAACCTCGACGCGGGCCTCACCCTGCTCAGGTGAATGCGAGGTAATGACCAACTGGTCCGGCTGGAAGGCCAGCCGAACTGCACGGGAATCCTCGGTCGTCAGCAGGGCAGCACGGCGGACGGCAGCGTGTAGGGCGGTCCGGTCGAGCGTGGCGACTTTATCGGCCTCCTTTGGGATTACGCGCTCGTACTCGGGGAAGCGTCCCTCGACCAAGGCGGTAGCCAGCAGCATGCCTTTGGCTTGGAGCATAAGCTGGTTAGGGGTGACGCGTACCTGTACGGGCCACTCGCCGTCCTTGGGTGGCGTAAAGACGCGTTCGAAGACGGTCAAAGCCTTGGTCGGCACAATGACGTCGAAATCGGCACTGGGCGTTTTAAGCAGGCGGCCGCCAGCACGCGCCAAGCGGCGACCGTCGGTGGCAATCATGTACAGGTGCGTGCCGCGCTTATCCCAGAGTACGCCGTTGATGGCATAGGCGCTGGTCTCGCGGGCGGCGGCGTAGAGCGTCAATGCGATCATGCGTCGCAAGACGCGCCCGTCGGCGGTCAGGTCAGCCTCGTCCCCGAAGGCGGGGATAGGCGGATAATCGGCCGGATTGTGGACGAAAATGCGGAACTCGCTGCCAGAGCCGCGGATGGTGCACTGGCGGTCATCGGCCTCCAACTGTATCTCTACGTCGCTGAGCTCGCGCACGATGCCCAGAAGGTGCTCGGCTTTCATCACGGCTTCCCCGGGCCGCTCTATGGCCAGCGCAGGCACCTGCAGACGGAGTGCCGCCTCGCCATCGGTGGCGCAGACTTCCAGCACATCGTTTGCAGCCGTGAGATGGCCGCAGGCCTGGATGGGCTTGGGCGTCCGGCCGCTTGTCAGCGAGCTGATTGCCGTCAGGGCGTCCTGAAACTCCTGTCGAGGTAGTCTCGTTTTCATTTGCTCTGGACCTGCCTGCTCGGTTTGCGCCTCATGTTCATGCCGGTGGTGGACTCGCGGTTGCACAAGATATCGCCGCCGGCGCACCTGTTAGGCACTATATTTTACGTATTCGCGCTATTCACGCCAGTGGTTGGTTATCTGGTTGGCAGTTAGTCGCAAGGCGTTTCCACGGCCTTCTTTCTGTTCAGCGGCCGTTGCGGGGAGCTTGGCGATCTTCGTGCAGGTCGGTGGTTGTCTGAAAGCTGGTGGTGGGATGTGTGCATACCTCTCTCTCTTGAAGAGGAAGCTTCAGTCATGTTCATGTGTAAGGCCTGTCGAGTTTGTGTGCAGTGGGCACCTATCGCCGTAAATCTTTTACAGACAAAGTTTTAAGTGTGACGACGGAATGACGGTGGCGGCCGGGGATTTGCCGCAGCTATGCGCAGGTAGCACAGGTGGGGTCAGGATTCGAGGCCTGTGAGGGGGTGCTGATGTTAGCAGGACATTGTTTGGTGGGGCTGAGAACGGGGTTGTGATTACAACTGTCACTTGCGCGATTGCAGTTGGCGCGTGAGCATGGCCAGGGTTTCGGCCGTCTGGCGGTTGGCGTTGCGGTTGGCTTCGATGGCACGTTCGGCGTGTAGGATGGTTGAGTGGTCACGGCCGTCGAAGTGCATGCCGATTTCCTCAAGGCTAAGAGAGGTAAGCTTACGGGCGAGGTACATGGCGACCTGTCGCGGGAAGTTGACGGAGCGCGTGCGGCGGCGGCCAAGCAGTTCCTGGAGGCGAATGCCGAAGTGCTGGCTGACGACGTGGAGGATGTCGCTGACCTGTAGCGGGCGGGCATTTGGTGGTGCGAGGCTGGGCAGGAGTTCGCGGACGAGTTCGATGGTCAGGGGTTGGCCGGTCAGTTGAGTTTCAGTGATTAGCTTCGTTAGTGCGCCTTCGAGGACACGGATGTTGGACTCGACGCGTTCGGCGACGAAGTCGAGGACTTCGGCGGGGATTTCGCAGCCGCGCAGGCGGGCTTTTTTCTGGAGGATGGCTTGGCGAGTTTCGCGGTTGGGGGGGTCGATCTGGGCCACGAGGCCCCAATTGAAGCGGCTGACGAGGCGGTCCTCGAGGGTAGGGATTTCGGATGGTGGGCTATCGGCGGAGAGGATGATTTGTCGGCGGCCCTGGTAGAGTACGTTGAAGGTATGGAATAGCTCTTCCTGGCTGGACTCGCGGTTTTGGAGGAACTGGACGTCGTCGACGACGAGGGCGTCGGCAAGCCGGACGAGCTGGCGGAATTCCTGAAGGCTGCCGGTTTCGATGGCGCGGACGAAGTCGTTTACGAAGGCCTCACATGACACGTAAACCACGTTCATGGCTGGGTTTGAGCGCATTAGCAGGGTGCAGGTAGCCTGGAGGAGGTGGGTTTTGCCGAGGCCGGAGGCGCCGTGGATGAAAAGCGGGTTGTAGAGTGAACCGGGCTGGGTACAAGCGGCTTGGCAGGCGGCATGGGCTAAGCGGTTGGAGGGACCGACGACGAATTCGTCGAAGGTGTAGTCGGCGTCAAGTGGGATCTGCGTGAGCGAAGGTGGGGTGAGGGAGATGCGGCGCGGAAGTGGTTCGCCGGGAGAAGAGAAGGAGACTGAGACCAGGTGGCCAGTCAGGTCCATGGCGACTTGGGCGAAGGCTTCGATGCAGTGCTGGCGGAGGTAGTGGACCCAGGTAGGGTCGGGGGCCGAAATGCGGAGTTCCCCGGCGGTGAGTTGACCGGGTTCGAGGGCGTCGAACCAGGCGCGGTAGAGCATCGGGTACTGGGCGCGCACGGCGGACAGGAGGGCTTGCCAGTCAAGTTCATCGCGTTTCAGCATGCCGTCAGCTCGAGCTACCCGCGGTGGGGGGCCTTTGGGGGAGCGCCGCCTAGTCCGTGTGGTCCTCCGTTCCCGGGTCGTCGGCTGCGAGAGACTGCGGCCCCTGCTCGGTAAACAACTCGCGCAGTAGACAGGTCGCGTAGCAGCCGCGCGGGAGAACGAACGAGAGTTCAAGATATGCGCCGCGCTGGTCGGCGCCAAGCCGGATCTCGGCGTTGTCCGGTCGGAAGCGGAGGGGTCGTCGGCTGCCTTTGACGCGATGTGGGCCCTGGTGGAATGAAGCGCGGGTGAGGTTGGCTTCGGTGAGTAAGCGGGCCTCGATTTCGGCGGCCTGACCGGCGGGTTCGGTCATGCGGTAGCCGAAGAGCGGACCGGTGGGGCTGATTTCGAAGGCGTCGGCGCGGGCCTGCTCAGTGTGGGCGTCTTCGACGGTGAAGACGGCGCCGTTGGCGTGCAGGAAGGCGAGGTCGCCGGGCCAGACGGTTCCGAGGCCGGTGGTGAGGCGCGCGGCCACGACCTGGTTGAACAGGTGGGATTGGTAGGCGGAGACGTAAAGGCGGCGGGTGCCCTTGTCGATGGCGGCGAGGGCGCGGCGTTTGTTGCCGCTGGTGCGCTCGAGGGTGGCGAGTGCGCGGCGTTCGTCGCGGAACATGCCGGGCCAGAGTGAGCGGGCTTGGGCGTAGTGGCCGGTGTGGTAGAGTTCGCGGGCGCGCCGGATGGCGCCGTGGTCGAATTCGCCGGGTTGGCCGAGGATGAGGTCGAGGGCGGTGTCGAGGTCGTTGCGCAGGAGGGCCTGCCCGGTCTGCCAGGTGTCGCCGCGGCTGCCGAAACGCTGGGGGCCGAAGTAGTTAGGGACGCCGTGGTTGGTGAGGGTGGCGAGGGCGGACTGGAGATCGGGCAGGCGGGTGGTGTCGGTGTTGCGCACGCGGATGAGGAAGCGGTTGCCCTTGAGGTGGCCGAGTCGGAGTTTGTTGCGGTGTTGGGTGACTTCAAGGATCGTGATGCGGGGGAGGTTGATACGTTGGATGGCGGCGGGATCGATGTGTTCGAGGGAGAACCATTGGCGCGTGACGGCGCGGGAGTCTTTCATGCCGGCGAAGCCGACGTCGCGGCGGCGAACGCCGAGGGCGCGGGCGATGTCGTTGGCGGCCTGGGGGGTGGTGAGGCCGGCTTTCTGGACGAGGAA
This sequence comes from uncultured Planctomycetales bacterium, assembly GCA_964647015.1. Taxonomy (GTDB): domain Bacteria; phylum Planctomycetota; class Phycisphaerae; order UBA1845; family Fen-1342; genus JAAYXS01. Next base: position 8,658 of record CAZYGM010000122.1, read on the forward strand.
GTAGGTATGGGTACCGGCGCCGGCGGCGGGATAGAGGGGGATTTCTTCGACGTGGAAGTCGTCGTAATCGAGCTTGATCTGGCCGGCGATGGGGGAGAAGTTCTGGAGCGTTCTGGGTAGTGCGTGCATATATCAACCGTTTCAGCGGGGTCGCGGGTGGCGACGCCGAGCAGTTTGGCGGAGCGTGGTCCGCGGTTGGTGCGGGGGCGTTGGTGCGGGTGGTCGGGCGATGGCCGGCCGCGCGCGTATGGTGGGGGTATAAGGACGGGGGTGGCCGGCGTCAACGGGATGTGTCGCGCGGGTGTGGACGACGGTGGGTAGTGTGTAGGGGCGACCGGGGGATGGGCGCGTGCAAGGTCATTCTGGGGTGATAGTTAGGCTGGTGATTGCCGCGCGGGCCGGGATGAGGAAAGGGGGCGTTTTGGGGGTTTTCAGATGGGCGGGACGTGGTATAATATGCGTTGCCGAGTTGGCAGTGCGGGTGTAGCTCAGTGGTAGAGCGTCACGTTGCCAACGTGAATGTCGTGGGTTCAAGTCCCATCACCCGCTTTGAGGGCTAGCGCCATAGGGGTGTGTAGGGCGATAGCGGTGCTGGAGGGGGCGTGAATTACTGTGCTGTTATCGGCGGTTTGTGAGTGGCGTGATGGCGCAGTGTTGCGCGGGTGGAGGGACGGATGAGCATCGTGAAGCGACCATTGGTTGTCGGGATCGGGGAGGTGCTGTGGGACTGTTTTCGCGACTCGCGGCGGCCGGGGGGTGCGCCGGCCAACGTCGAGTTCCACGCCGGGCAGTTGGGTTTGGCGGCGGCGCTGTGTTCGCGCGTGGGGTGTGATGTGGCAGGCGATGAGCTCGTGGATATTCTGGCGCAGCGGGGGCTGGACACGCGACTGATTCAGCGGGATCGGGATCGGGCTACCGGGGCGGTGACGGTATCGCTGAGCGAACCTGAACACCCGTCCTACGAGATACATGAGGATGTTGCGTGGGATGGGCTGGAGTTCACGGCGGAGTGGGCGCGGTGTGCGGGGGCGGCGGCGGCGATCTGTTTTGGGACGCTGGCGCAGCGCGCGCCGACGAGCAGGGCGACGATCATGAGCATGCTTGACGCGGCCGGTGGTGCCTTGCGGGTCTATGACGTTAACTTGCGCGCGCCGTGGTACTCGCGTGACGTGATTGTGTCGTCGTTACAGCGGGCTGACGTGATCAAGCTGAACGGGGACGAGGCGCGGGAGCTGGCGGAGATGCTGGGGCTGGCGGGGACTACGCTGGGGGCTATTGGTGCGGCGCTGCGGTCGGCCTATCCGAAGGCGCTG
>CAZYGM010000123.1:0-9911 GCA_964647015.1 uncultured Planctomycetales bacterium
CGCCGGGGATGGCGATGAGCATGCCGCGGGCGCCGTCAGCCCCCTGCTGGACCGCAAGGATCTCGTGGCGGCCGTCCGTGCTGGCGCGCAGGATGGCGGCGCCGGCGCCGTCGCCGAAGAGCACGGCCGTGCCGCGGTCTTCCATATCGGTGATGCGGGTCAGCGTCTCAGAGCCGACGACCAGGACGGTGCGGGCCAAGCCGGCGTGGACATACTGAGCGGCGGCGATCATGGCCCAGACGAAGCCGCTGCAGGCAGCGGACAGATCGAACGCCGGGATCCAGCCGCAGCCCAACTCAGCCTGCAAGAGGCAGGCGGTGGACGGCAATTGGTATTCGGGCGTGATCGTGGCGCAGATGATCAGGTCGAGGTCCTGGGGCGTCAGGCTCGCGGCCTGCAAGGCTTCGCGGCTGGCAGCCGCGGCCATGGTGAGAGTGGACTCGTCCGGATCGGCGATGCGGCGTTCGCGGATGCCGGTGCGTTGCAGGATCCATTCGTTGGAAGTATCCAGGCGCTGCGCGAAATCCGCGTTGGTAACGACGCCCTGGGGGACGTGCAGGCCGGTCCCCGCGACCTCCACCGCCCACTGCACCTTCATGCGGCGCCCTCGGGTTGCGGCTGCGAGATTTCCTCGGCGATGAGTTCGTTAAGCTGCACCCGCTGCTGCTCCTTGGCGACGCGGATGGCGTTGCTGATGGCGCGCCGGTCGCTGCGACCGTGGCAGATGATGACGATGCTGTTGACGCCGAGCAGCGGGGCGCCGCCATACTCGGCGAAATCGTGGCGCTTCCAGATGTTGGCAACGATGGGCTCGAACCTGGGGGTAAGCTCGGGGCTGGCTTCCTTGATTTCGTGAACGATGGTGCGGAAGAGGCCCTCGGCCAGACCTTCGGTGAGCTTGAGAATCACGTTGCCGACGAAGCCGTCGCAGATGACGACGTCACACATGCCGGCGAAGATGTCGCGGCCTTCCATGTTGCCGGCGTAATGGAGGCGTGGGTCGTTCTTGATCAGGGCGCGGGCCTCCTTGACGAGCAGGTTGCCCTTGACCTCTTCCTCGCCGATGGAAACCAGCCCGATGCGCGGATCCGCGACCTGGAGCACCTTGCGCGCGTAGCAACGGCACATGCGAGCATATTCGTGCAAGTGCCGCGGCTTGGGCGAGACGTTGGCGCCCACGTCACAGACCAGGACGGGGCCGTAGAACGTCGGGATGGCGACGGCAATGCCGGGGCGCGAGACGCCGGCGATCACGCCGATCTTCAACTGGCAGGCGGCGGCGAATGCGCCTGTGTTGCCAGCGGAGATCAGGGCATCCACGCGCTCCTGCTCGGCATCCACGGCCATGCGGCAAATGGACGAATCACGCTTCTGGCGCAATGCTTCGAGCGGCGGCTCGTCCATCTGGATGTTCTGGGTGCAGGATTCGATCGTGATGCGCGCATCGGTGATGCCGAGTTCGCGGCACTCCGCGGTGATAAGCTCGGCGGGGCCATAGAGTACGATCTCATCCCCCGACCCGAGGAAGCTGAGCCCGAGCTGCGCGCCGAGGATCACCTCCCGCGGGGCGTGGTCGCCCCCCATCGCGTCCAGCGCGATCCGCATGGTTGTCAAGACTCCTCAGTGCCGATCTTGATCGAGATCCGACCGTTCACGTAGCCACAATTGCCGCAGGCGGCGTGGACTAGCTTGGCCTGGTCGCATTGCGGACAGGGCATCAGATGCGTGGGACGCAGGGCCTGGTGGGCACGCCGGGTCCGCTTGCGCATCTTCGATTTCTTGGTAACCGGTAGCATCACAGCTCCTAGCAACAAACGCCAGCCGTCACACCGACTCCGCGCCCCCGGACGGGCAGGCCGGCCGCGAACTGCGCACGAAACTCCAAACCCTCAGATTGGCTGAAATTACGCAGAAGCGGCGGGTGTGTCAAGGTGCAAAAACATCCCCCTGCCGGCGGTCGGGCGCTGCTGCACGCGTCCGGTACGGCAATGGGCCGGGCAGGTGGAGACGGGTCGGTCTATCTGCCCTTGCGGCCGCCTTGTGGCGGGGCGTGGGGTCCGCTGCGCCAGAACCAGACCGCCTGCGGCCACCGGGCATGCAACTCCTCCAGCACCCGGTCGGCCACGATCGAAAGCCGGGCGGGCGTGAAGTAGTCGGCGCTAGCTATCAGGGCGCGCCAGTGCAAGAGTCCTTCGAGGCGCAGTATCCCGGCGCGCCAGCCGTGGTTGTTGTCCCGCAGCACAGGTTTGGGCGGCGCTTTTACCGGGCGTGTGACTGGTCGCGTATCGTTCATCCTTCACCGTACGAGACCCGCCGGCGTTCAGCGCGGGCCGCGACAGCGCCGTTGGAACCGCGTGTGACACCCGGCATCCAGACGGCAACACACCCCCATTCTCGGCTCATTGGCGTTCGGCCTTGTGGATAGACGGCGTCGCTGCCCCCCTGCCGACGCGTGGCCCGTGGGCCGGGCGGTAAAGCCGAGCGCGTGCCGCCACGCGGCTGACGTTCCGCGGGTAAATCTCTCGACGAGCGTGGCACCGTGGGCGGGCGGGACTATTCGTCCTGTCGGCGGGCCTCGCCGGGGAGGGGTGTTTGGCGCGGCTTCGTCAGACGGAACTCGCCGACCGGCGCCACACGCCGATAACCGAGGTAGAGCACGATGTCCAAGACTTCCGTCCAACTGGGGAAGGGCCGGCTGTTCACGCGCTTGTATTCGTCGATGGCCCGGATGAAGTCGAGCTGCTCCTCATTCATGCAGCCCTCTTCAGCCGCCCGGCGATAATCGGTGCGGCGACGTCCCGGACCCCGGCGACGATCAAACGCGGAGCGGCGTTCCGCGGCGCGCCGCTCCTCGGCCGGAGCAGCGGCCGCCTGGGATGCTGCCTCGGCGGCAGCATCCAGCGGCGTCGGCTTGGTCTCGCTCATAATCGAGTTATCGACGCTTCCGCGGTCCGGCTGAAGCGGTTGGCCAGCCCCGCGCCGACGCGCCTGCCCCGATCGGCGTGAAACCCGCAGCCTTCAACCGGCGCCAGCCGGGCACGACGGCGCACCAAACTCGGTGCCCGTCGCACGCGCAAACCACCGGCGCGGCTTGGCGACCGGGAAGCTCGGGAGTCCGCGGCCGCGCGACGCTACTCGTCCTCTTCGCCTTCGAGCGTGTCGAGGTCGTTATCGTCTTCCTCGTCATCGTCGAAGTCGTCGTCGTAGAAGTCGTCGTCGTCCTCTTCGTCCGCCTCGTCGTCGTCGAACTCGAAAAGGTCGTCGTCCCCTTCCTCTTCCTCGTCCTCTTCGCGGCCGCGGCGCCGGGCAGCGGCGCGCAGGCCGACAGCGCCCGAGTCGTCGGGCCGTTCTGACGCGGCCTGCTCCTGTTCATCAGCGAGCTCAGGGGACAGCTCGTCTAGCGCCCAAGGGGCGTCCGGCACGAGCACGGCCGTTTCCGAGCCAAAAGACCCCGAGGTAAGAAACTCGTCATCCCGGAACATGCGTGTGCTCCTCCTGGAACTTTTTACAGCACAACGCGCGGGTTGATACTTCCGGCTATCGAATTCGTCAAGCCCCTTTTTTTCTTTGCAGGGCCGGCGCGGGATCGGGCGGGCGCGTGACAGCGGCGCGGGGCCGGCGGTATACTGGAAGTGCCAACATTGCAGAGGTTTAGAGTATGGGACTCTTTGACCGGTTCTCGAAGCGTTACGAGCGTAAACAGGAGGAGAAACGGCGTCGGACGGACCTTGTATCCGACGACGATGCTCCGATTCCGGATGCCCCCGTCGAACAGGCCAAGTCCACCGGGACGGTCGGCCGGAACGACCCATGCCCCTGTGGTTCGGGCAAGAAATACAAGAAGTGTTGCGGCAAAACTTCGTGAGCGCTCCCGGGGAATGTCCGGCCTGGGCGGCTGATGGGCTGCGCTTCACCTGCCTGCGTTGCGGGGGGTGCTGCAGCGGCGAGCCGGGTTATGTTTGGGTGTCGGAGGAGGAATGTCGTCAGATTGCGGATTATTTGGGGATGACGTTTGACGCCTTCACTCGGCGGCACGTGCGGCGGGCGGGGCAACGTCTGAGCTTGCTGGAAAAGCGAAACGGGGATTGCGAGTTTCTGGAGCGGGATGAGTCGGGCAAGTCGGGCTGTGTGGTCCATATGGTTCGTCCGTCGCAGTGCCGGACCTGGCCGTTTTGGCGCTCTAATCTCAAGTCGGCCCGATCGTGGGAACAGGCGGCGCAACACTGCCCGGGGATCAACCAGGGTCAGTTGTGGTCGCCGGAGAGCGTGGCGGCAGCTTTGCGCGAGACGAGCGGTTTGCCCCTTTGACCAGCAAGGTGAGCCAGCCGGCGAAGATGATGGCGAGGCCGATCCAGACGAGGTGGGGTCGATAGGTGGTGCCGTGCAGGCCGCCGCCGGAATCGCGCATGAGCGCCAAGCCCAGCAGGAGCAGAGAAGCGCCGAGCACGCGCCGGCGCACGGTTGAGCGTGGCTGCATGGACGTGAGCGCCAGGGCGGCGAGGATTGCGAGTTCGCGGGTCAGCGGGAAGACGCTGATGCCGTAGGCGAGGCTGCGGCCGACGTTGGCGAGGGCTGAGCGTGAGAGGTCAAGCTTGGTGCCCTCGTCGGTGGCGCGGAGTGTTTTGGCGCCGGTGCCGGGGGACATGAGTTCGGCGGTGGGGGTTGCGACCCAGACATGCACGAGGTCACTGACGAGCGTGGCCTCGTAGCCCATGCGTTGGAGTAATGAGGCGGCGAGGACGGCGCGGCCGTCACAATCTTCGCGGCCCATGGCGAGCACTTCGGCCGTGTTGGGGATGTACTCCACGACGCCCCACGTGTCCCAGTCCCAGGCATACGGGATGGCGTCGTACACTACTTTTTCCGTGGCGCGCCGGATGGCCAGGGGACTGTTGTCCGTTTTGCAGTGCTTGCGCACGGCAGCCTCGAGCGGGGCGAGGCCGGGGTGGCTGGGATCGATGGTGGAGTTCAAGTCGCGCAGGCGGGCTATGCAGGTTGGCAGCAGCCAGAAGCGGGGGTAGAGGGCCAGCAGCGCTACGAGGAGCACAATGCCGAGCTTGAGTGGCCAGCGCAGCAGCCGGGAACAGAGATGGAACCTTTCCCATGCATTAAGCGTTTGCAGCTCGGATGGCATGATTCGAACTCCCGCTGGTCAGGCAGTCTCTGATTGTATGGGGCATGGTAGTGGTTTGTGGCGGCAGGTGAAAACCGGCGGGAAGCGCGCGGAGCATAATGAGCCCGGGGACCTGCCTGGAGGCTTGGGCCCGATATGGGGTATCTACCTGGGTGTGAATACCCCGAGAGTGATTACTGCAGGGTCTGGGCCGCGCGCATTCGTGCGCCGGCCAGGAGCGAGCGGGGCGAGAGCGCGGCCGGCGGCCGCAGCGTTGGGTGGCGGCTGCCTGGTTGTAAGGCCGGTCGCCGTCGGCGAGGCAAGCGTCGGCGGCGACCGGCCCGGAGTTGCCGTGCGTAGCGGCGGCCGGCAGGAGAACCTGAACGGGGCCGGAGTGCCGGCCCAGGGATCAACGTGGGAGGTCCCCATGCTCGAACGAAACGACGGTTGTCAGGAATGTCTGGAGGCCCAACTGGGGCGGATCATGCTCGCTTCGGCTTTGTGCGCTTCGCGCGAGCTGGCCGGGCTGGCCGACTACCTGGAGCGGCACGTAGCACGGCGTCTTGCGCGCCCTCGACAAAAGCGCGGATCTCTTTCGCCGACGCCTTCGCGAAATCGACTTCCCAGTCGCGCAGACGGCTGAGGGCGCGGGCGCGCGTGCGGGGCTCCTCGATCATCAGGAGGAAACCGGCGGCGCACAAGCGCGTGACCCAGTGGCCCTGGGCGCGAGCCTCTTCGTAGAGTTCCTTCAGCGGCTCTTCGACCTGGAAGTTGATCTGCGGCTTGCGCGCGGGCATGGCTGTCTCCCAGCAAGGAAACCTGATAATCCTAGATGCGGCCATTATGCCGCGCCGCCGCCTGGCCGTCCAGCCCCGCGGGGCGGGAAACGGGAAACCGGCACGCGCGTGGCAAGACTTACTCCTGCGGCAAGGCGGGCAGCGGCGGTGATACGGCCAGGGCCCGCGGGTGCAACTCGCCGCCGGGCGTGAGGCCGGTGAACTCGGCCAGGAAGATCTGGGGCGCTTCGAGGCCCCCGCGGGTGGACGTCCACATGAGGTAGCGTCCGTCGGGGCTGAAGACGGGCAGGCCGTCGAAGGCGGGATCGCTGGTGACGCGGTGCATCGCGGAGCCGTCGACGCGCAGCACGTACAGGTCGAAGTTGGGTCGCCCGCGGAAGTCAGCGTGGGTGAAGATGACCCACTTGCCGGAGGGATGCCAGAATGGGCACCAGTGGAGCGCCGCGTTGCCGGTGATGGCGCGTTCTTCGGTGCCGGCGAAGTTGTTGATGAAGATCTGCAGATTGCTGGTGCCGGTGCGATCGGAGCGATAGACGACGTGCTGGCCGGCTGGGCTGAAGAAGGGTCCGCCGTCGCCGCCCGGAGCGTTGGTGATGCGGCGGGGATTCCGGCCGTCGGCGTCGCAGATGTAGATCTCCTGGTCGCCGTCGCGCAGCGAGCTGAAGACGATGTGTCGGCCGTCGGGCGAATAGGCGCACTCGGCGTCATAACTGCCGGAAGCGGTTAGTTGCCGCAACTGGCCGGTGGCGAAGGTGTACTCAAATATGTCCATGCCGGGGTAGTACTTCCAGGCGTGGCTGCGGTGGCGTGGGATAGCCGGCGGTTTGCCCTGGTCGGCAGCGGGGTGCTCGCCCGATGGGTGGCCACCTGAGGAGGCGTGCGGATGTCCGCCGGGATGACCGCCTGGCCGTGGTTGCTCGGGCTCCGGGGCAGGGCGCTGGTCGTGGTGGTTGGCGGCAAAGATCATCTTCTCGCCGCTGGGGTGAAAGAAGGAGCAGGTTGTGGCGCCCGTGCCGGTGCTGACCATTTTGAGGCCGGTTCCGTCCAAATTCATGACGTAGATTTGGTAGTCGGTCTGTCCGGTAGGGTAGGCCTGGAAGCAGATTCTGCGGACGTCGGCGGAGAAATACGCTTCCCCGGAGCGATCCAGACCCATGTCGGGCGACGTAAGTTGTCTGATATTGCGGAACCAAGCGGACTCGATATCCGGCAGCGGCTCGTCCGCTATGGCGCCAGGAATAACGACAATCAGGGTCGCAATAAGAAGGCTGGGCAGCAGTGGCAGGCGAAATATCGACGCGTTCACTACGAGATCCTTTCATGTGGCCGGGGCGCTTGGTGGTGCCCGGTCGAGACTCCAACCCGGCTACGCGGCCGGTCGTTTACGATTATAGACCATCTTTGTAAGCGCGTTCGGTGCCACAAGCGGGTAGGCTTGGGGCGATTTTGTTCGGGGTCGACGGGCTAGTGTAGAATGCAGGAGAAGTCGGGGCAACTTCGTCGAAGCTTGTGCGGTAGCTGTAGTTATGTCTAATCCGCCTGAGGCTCGGAATCCATACGAGTACGCCGGGTACGGCGGCTCGCCGCCTGCTGGTCCACCCGGGTCCTCGCCGCATGGTCACGCGGAGCGTCGTGAGGAGGCGGTCCGGAGTGGGTCGGACGAGCCCACGCGGGTGTCTCCAGACAGGGTGGGCGAGGTGCGCGATGAGGATCTGGAAGGCGCGGTGATCGCGGGGTACCAGATTGAGCACGAGCTGCATCGCGGGGGCCAGGGAGTTGTTTATCGGGCCATTCAACTGGGGACGAAGCGACAGGTGGCGCTTAAGGTATTGCTGGAGGGCCGCTTCGCGAGCGAGTCCACGCGCCGACGATTCGAGCGGGAGGTTGAGCTGGCGGCGTCGCTGCGGCACCCCCATATCGTGACGATTCTCGACTCGGGCATCAACGGGGGGCGCTACTACTTCGCGATGGAATACATTGCGGGCGAGCGGCTGGACCGCTACCTCGCCAAGGTGCGGCCCTCTTTGAGAAGCACGTTAGAGCTGTTTGCGAAGACCGCCGCGGCGGTGAACTACGCCCACCAGCGCGGCATAATCCATCGGGATCTGAAGCCGCCCAATATCCTGGTTGACAGCCTGGGGGAGCCGCACATTCTGGACTTCGGCCTGGCGAAGCCGGCGGGGATCTCCGCCAACGATCAGAGCACAATGCGGGTGCTGTCGATAGAGGGACAGCTTCTGGGGACGGTGGCCTACATGTCGCCGGAGCAGTCGCTGGGGTCGCAGGATGTGGACGTTCGCAGTGACGTGTACTCACTGGGGGTGGTTTTCTACGAGGCGTTGCTGGGGCAGTTGCCGTACTCGGTGGAAGGGCCGCTGGGGGAAGTGCTGATGCGCATCGTGGAGTCCGAGCCGGTGCGTCCGCGGGTGCTGCGGGCGCGCTGCCGGTTCGGCGGGCTGCTGGACGAGGAGGTTGAGACGATTCTGCTGCGGGCGTTGGAGAAGGACCCGGCGCGGCGGTATCAGAGTGCGGGTGATCTGGGACGGGACATAGGGCATCTGCTGGCGGGTGAGCCGATCGAGGCCAAGCGCGCCAGTGCCTGGTACGTGTTTCGCAAGCTGTTGCGGCGTTACCGGTTGCGGGCCGCCCTGGCGGCCACGGCGCTGGTGATGTTGGTGGCGTTCCTGATCTCGTTCGCGTTCATGTGGAGCCGTGAACGGGATGCCCGGGCGGAAGCTGACCGTCATCGCGAGACAGCCTTGCAGCGTGAGATCAACGAGCGCCAGGCGCGGCAGGAGTTACAGCGGGCGCTGGCTCAGCAGACGATTCAGCGTGGCAAGCTTTCGCAGGCGCGGGGTGATTTGGTGGCGGCGCGGGACTTCTACTGGGAGGCCGCGGAGCAGGCCGCCGGGCCGGCCGCCGCCTGGGCTTTGCGCCAGTATTACCTGCAAAGCGGCGATGAGGCGGCGGGGGTCGTGCTGGTTGGGAATGACGGGCTGGTCGCGCTGTCAGCGAACGGCGAACTGGCGGCGGTGTGTGAGACGCCGCGGTCGATCGTGGTACGGGGTGCCACGGATGGGCTGTGCGTGCGCTGGCTGTCGGTGCCACGTGAGGTGTCGGCGTTGCGGGTGGCGGACGACGGGACGGTCTGCGCGGCCGGACCGGGCTGGGCGCGCTGGTGGTCGGACGATTCGACCAAGCCGACAGTGGCGGCTGACTTGCCGATGGGCTTTGACGTGCGTGGGATCTTCGCGGATGAGCTGGGCCGGCGGCTGGTATTGCTGGGTGGCAGAGAGGTGCGAACGGTGGACGCGAGCACGCGCACGCGGCACCGCAGCGTCCGATTGTTCGGCGAGCCGACGGGCGCGGCGGACTATTCGGCGGAGCAGGCCATGCTGGCAGTGCCTACGACCGCGGGTGTTGAGTTGGTGTTGGTGGATGAGCAAGGGGAGCTGCGGGCGGAGCTGATCGGGCTGAAGGAAGTGGCGCCGCGATTGGTGCGGTTTGCCGGGGAAGAGTTGTTGGCGGCGACGGACGAGGCGGTGTATGTCACGCCGGCCGGTCCGCTGGTTGGTGATTGGCGGCGTTACTCGGCGGTTCCGTTGGACTGGCGGCCGCCGGTCGGCTGGGAGCATGTGGACGTTGAGCCCCGCAGCGGCAGCATCGTGTTCGGACTGCGGGACGGGCGCGTGGTGCTGTTTCGCGGTGGGCGCCTGCGGCATATCTGGGAGGTGGCGACACGCGGGCTACTGGGATTGCGTATCGTTGACGAAGGGGCGGCCGTCGTCACGGTGGACGCGGCGGGGACGATTACGCGCTGGACCACACCGGACGGGGAGAGTCACGCGCGGCTGATTCTGGACCGGCCGGCGGCGTGGTGGGCGTGCGCGGAGGATGGCTCGGCCGTGCTGCTGGCCGACGCACGGGCGCGTGTGTTTGCGTACGCGCCGGGGTATGGCGAGGAGCCGGAGTCTCTGCCGGTCAGGCGCAGCCTGCGGCTG
>CAZYGM010000124.1:0-9758 GCA_964647015.1 uncultured Planctomycetales bacterium
AGGACGAGATCACGCGGGAAACGTCGTTCGTCAACGACCTCAACGCGGACTCGCTCGACACTGTCGAACTCGTCATGGAGTTCGAGGACGAGTTCGAGATGAGTATCCCCGACGAGGAGGCCGAGAAGATCCAAACCGTCGGACAGGCGATCGACCATATCCAGAAGTACCTCGAGAACGCCGGCAAGTAGCGCGCCTGCGGTTAGGAACATCCCATGAGTCAGCGACGAGTCGTCGTCACTGGAATGGGTGCCGTGACGCCGCTGGGTATGTCCGTGACGGCTTTCTGGGAGGGCCTCGTCGCGGCGCGCTCCGGCGTCCACACGATCCGACACTTCGACCCTTCCAGTTATGACGTGCACTTCGGCGGCATGTGTCTGGAATACAAGGCTGCCGAGCTCATCGAGCCGCGCCGTGCCAAACGCATGGACCGCTTCACGCAGTTGGGCCTCGTCGCGGCACGCGAGGCCATTGCCGCCGCCGGCCTGAACGGCCAGTTCGACCCTGCCCGCGTGGGCGTCATTCTCGGCACCGGAATCGGCGGTCTCGCGGAGATCGAAGAGCAGCACTTGCGCCTGCTCCAGAAGGGGCCGGACAAAGTCTCCGCCTTCACCATCCCGAAGCTCATGGCCAACGCCGGTTCGGCCACCGTCTCAATCGAGTTCGGCTTCCAGGGCGTGAATGCCTCAGTCTCCACCGCCTGCGCGTCCGCCGGCAGTGCGATGGCTGACGCCTACCACACCATCGTGCGCGGCGACGCGGACGTCATGATCACTGGCGGCTCGGAGGCCGCCGTGACGCCCCTGGGCATCTCGGCCTTCTCGGCGATGAAGGCCCTAAGCGTGCGCAATGACGCGCCCGAACGCGCTTCACGCCCGTTCGACAAGGACCGCGACGGCTTCGTGCTGAGCGAAGGGGCCGGCATCCTGGTCTTCGAGGATTACGAGCGCGCCGTCAAACGCGGCGCTGCCATCCACGCCGAAGTCCTGGCCGTCGGCGTCTCCGCCGACGCCGGCGACATCGTCCAGCCCGATCCCGAGGGACGTGGTGCCGGCCGCGCAATGGCGGATGCGCTCGCACACGCGCATATCAATCCGGACCAGGTCGACTACATCAACGCGCACGGCACCTCCACGATCCTGGGCGACGTGGCCGAAACCAAGGCTATCAAGAAGGTTTTTGGACCGGTTGCCTACAAGCTGGCCATCAGCAGCACCAAGAGCCAGATCGGGCACCTGCTGGGCGCCAGCGGCGGCGTCGAGGCCATCGCGACAGTCTGTGCCATCGAGCGCAACATTCTGCCGCCGACGATCAACCTCGACTGCCCCGACCCCGAATGCGACTTGGATTACGTCCCGAATCACGCCCGCGACGCCCGCGTCCGCATCGCCATGAGCAACTCGTTCGGCTTCGGCGGTCATAACGCCTGCGTGGTCTTTCGCAAGGTGTAGTCCCGTCGGTGATAACGGCGCGGGCGCCTCTGCGATGCCCCGCACAACGGCTGGACGCCAACACGGGAGAGCAGCCATGCGCGCCTATCAGTTCAGCACGTTCGGGCTTGAACACCTGAAACTGAAGACGCTTCCAGCGCCTTCGCCCGGCCCCAACCAGGTGCGGCTCGACATCAAGGCCATCAGCCTCAACTACCGCGACCTGATGGTGGTTAAGGGCTGGTACAACCCGAAGTTACGACTGCCGGCCACGCCGGTCAGCGATGGGGCCGGCATCGTGTCGGCGGTCGGCCCGGGCGTCGAGCGCGTCGAAGTCGGCGACCGCGTCACGTCGCATTTCATCGCCGACTGGCTCGATGGGCCCATCCGGGCGGAGTATGTCGCTACCACTCTGGGCACGCCCGGCCCTGGTCTGGCCGCCGAGCAGGTCGTCCTGCCGGCCGAGGCCGTCGTGCCGCTGCCCGCCGGCTACGATTTCGCCGAGGCCGCGACGCTGCCAATCGCCGCCCTGACCGCCTGGAGCGCCCTGCGCACGGTCGGCCACGTCGGGCCCGGCCAGACCGTCCTGACGCTGGGAACCGGCGGCGTGTCGATTTTCGCTTTGCAACTGGCCAAACGCATGGGGGCGACCGTCATTATCACCAGCAGTACCGACGAGAAGCTCGAGCGCGCCCGTGCCCTGGGTGCCGACCACTGCATAAATTATCGGTCCCAACCCGACTGGGATCAGGCCGTAATGGACATCACCGGCGGCCTGGGCGCCGATCTGACCGTCGAGACCGGCGGCATCGCCACGCTCGAACGCTCGCTGCGTGCCACCCGCGCCGGCGGCATCATCGCCTACCTGGGCGCGCTGACCGGCCTGCAAGGCGAACTGAACACCGCCGCCATCCTGATGAAACGCCTCCACATCGCCGGCATCTTCGTCGATAGCCGGGCCGCGTTCGCCGCCATGAACGCCTTCATCGAGGAGCACGAGCTGCGGCCCGTCATCTGCCGGCGCTTCCCGTTTGAGGACTTCCCCGAGGCCCTGCGGCTGATGGAGAGTGGCGGGCACTTCGGTAAGATCGTCGTGGAGCTCTAACGCCCCGGCGGAGTGGGAACGTTGTAGTGCCCGGCTCACAGTGCATCATTCTCGGCATCGAAACATCCTGCGACGAAACCTCGGCCGCCGTGGTCGTGGACGGTCACAACGTCCGCGCCAGCCTGGTGAGTTCGCAGGTCGCGCTGCACGCCCGTTACGCCGGCATCGTGCCGGAAATCGCCTCGCGTGCCCACGTCGAGTGCATTCGTCCGCTCATTGAACGCACCCTGGCGCAGGCCGGCATCGGCTACGGTGAGCTGACCGCACTGGCGGTGACCGCCGGCCCCGGCCTCGTGGGCTCGCTCCTCGTCGGTGTCACCGCGGCCAAGACGCTGGCCCTGGCACTCGGGTGCCCGCTGGTGGCCGTTGACCACATCGAGGCCCACGCCACCAGTGCCGCCCTGATGGTGGACACGCCGCCCTGGCCGGCCGTGGCACTCGTCGTTAGCGGCGGGCACACGTCGCTCTATCTCGTGCGGGACTTCCTCGATCTCGAACTACTCGGCCAGACTGTCGATGACGCGGCCGGCGAAGCTTTCGACAAGGTCGCGGCCTTGCTGGAGCTCGGCTATCCCGGCGGGCCGCTCATCGACCAGCTCGCGCGCCAGGGCAACCCCGCCGCCATCCCGTTCCCCCGCCCCTGGCTGCACGAGCCGCACTTCGACTTCTCCTTCAGCGGCCTGAAAACCGCCGTCCTGTACCACGTCTATGGCGCCGGCCGCAAGTATGGCTCAGCCGCTCATCTCAGCCCCGCCGAGCTGGCCGACGTGGCGGCCAGCTTCCAGGCCGCCCTGGTCGAGACGCTCGTTGCGAAGACCGTGGCGGCGGCTCGGCACGCCGGCGTTGCCTGCGTCGTGGTCGGTGGCGGCGTGGCGGCCAACTCCGCTTTGCGCGCCGCGTTGCAGGCTGCGTGTGATCAGGCCGGACTGCTCCTGCTGCTCACGCCGCTCGCGCATTGCACCGACAACGCCGCGATGGTTGCCGCTCACGGCTACCATCTGCTGCAGGCCGGTCAAACTGCGGATCTTTGGCTCGAGCCGCGCGCCGGCCTGCGCCGTCCGCCGGTTACGCCGCGCAAGCAACGGCGCTGAATGACGGCGGCGCTTGTCTTGGGCCACTACTATCCGTAGACTACGAGTTGGCGATAGCAATCCCCACAGCGGAGGTTAGGCAATGATCTTTGGCGAAGAGAACAGCGACCCGCAAGCACAACGGCAGCAGGTACGCCTCGACATCGGACACATGGAGACTCTGTACGCCAACTCCTTCGCCGTGGCCGGCGCGCCGGATGAGATCGTGCTGTACCTGGGGACCAACCTGCCGATGCCGAACATCAAGGAACCCACCGTGCGCGTCTCGCACCGCGTGACGCTCCTGCCCGCCAATGCCAAGCGCCTGATGATCGCCTTGCAGCAGACCATGAAAGCGCACGAAGAGCGTTTCGGTCCGATCGAGCTGCCGCCGGCCCGGCGACCCGGCCCTCCCAACCAGCCGCCGTCACAGTAGCACTTGCCAGTTCGCGCCCGCGCGCGGCCGCTATAATCACCTGTTCACGCCGGTGCCCGCCCGGATACGGGTTGCCGGTCATGTTCTCGTTACGGCTCACCGGATCCACTCGTGGACAGGGCCGCTCAAGAAGCTCTGATTCAGAAAGGATGGGTAACATGAATCTGCGCACTTGCCTGGTCGGCGCCGTTGCGCTGGTCGTTCTGGCGGTAGTCAGTGGTCAGGTCTTTTCGCAGGACAAGCCCGCGCAACCGCCGAGTACCGCGATGCCGCCCGAGATGCAGGCGGCGATGGAGAAGTGGGCGGAGTTCGCGGCCCCGGGTGAGCCGCACCGCGACATGGCTAAGCGGGCGGGGATCTGGAACGCGGCCGTGAAGATGTGGTGGGCCGGGCCCGACAGCCCGCCAACCGTCACCACCGGCGTGTCCGAGGTCAAGGTCATCCTCGACGGCCGTTTCATCACGGAGAAGTTCCGCTGCGAGATGAAAATGGGCGATCAGGTCATGGGCTACGAGGGCTTCGGCATCAGCGGCTATGACAACTTCAAGCGCATGTACACCTCGTTCTGGGTGGACAACATGGGCACGCAGATGATCCTCATGCTGGGCTCCCAGCCGCCGGGCAGCAACAAGCTGACCTTCTACGGCCAGATGGACGAGCCGATGCTGGGCGTTCAGGACCGCATGGTGAAGTCCGTGGTGACGCTGGTCAGCGAGGACGAGCACGTCTTCGAGATGTACGACCTGCACGTGGGCGAGAATTACAAGGTGATGGAAATCACCTACACACGCGCCAAGTAGCCGCGCAATCCGCCGCCGACGTGGCGGCACGCGAGCTAATCGCCGATCGCCCGGCGACCGCGCTCTTCCGTTGTTGGAGCACGCTCGAGGAGCAGGTCACCGCCATGATCATGGAAATCGGCCGGGCGCAGCACGAAGCGTACCTGCGCGAACTCTCGTGGCGTGTCCGGTCGGGCCGGTGAGCACGCACAGCAGGCGCGATGCGGGCGCGCTCCGCCCGTGCCCCCAGGGCCAACGCCGCACATCCCTCCACGGCTCGGCGGTGCCATGCGCCCATCACTGGCGGCCCGTCGCCACCCGGGCTGTAGGTCACTCGCAAATCAGCTCGAACGCCATGTCAGTGTTGCCGTGGAGCCACCAGGACTCCAGCGGATGCATGTCAGACGTATGCGCCTGACCCGCGATGCCGTAGAGCGGATCCTGGTTGCCGGCCTCTCAGAACCACGATTTCAAGCTTCCGGACGTGTCGTTGAACAGCTCGATCCAGTACGTGCCGGCTCCGATCTCCAGCTCGCCACCGCCATAGACGTCAATGAAGCCGCCGTTCCAGCCGTCGCCCCAGTCATCCCACATCGCGATGGAATGCTGGCAAGCCTGCTACCGGCCACACTCCCGCGTGAACGCTTCGGCGACTGCCTGGAAGCGGGTCTAGCCGACGTGGATGTGACCCGGGCCGGGCGCGGCTGCGCGACCCACAACGGCGGCGGCTGGCACGCCCGCTGCTCGCAACGCCGCCACGGCCGCTGCCGCCTGCTCCGCCGGCAGCGCCGCGAGCAGCCCGCCGGACGTTTGCGCGTCGCAGGCGAGAATGCGGTCGGTCTCGGCGACAGTGTCCGCGAAGGTGACGTGCGGCGCTACGTAGGCGCGGTTGTTGCGCGTGCCGCCGGGAGCGGTCCCGCCGGTGGCCAGGTCGGCCGCCCCAGGGATGATCGGCAGGGCGCGGTGATCTAGCTCGACGTCTACCTTGCTTGCGGCGGTCATTTCGCGCAGGTGCCCCAGCAGGCCGAAGCCGGTGATGTCCGTGCAGGCGTGGACCTCGAAGCCGCGCAGGACGTCGGCGGCCGACTTGTTGAGCGCGGTCATGATCGCGTGGATGCGTTGCTCAGCGGCCGCGTCGAGCAGGCCGGCCTTCAGGGCGGTGCTCATGATGCCCAGGCCCAGCGGCTTGGTGAGGATGAGCGCGTCGCCGGGCCGGACGCCGAAGTTGAGCCAAATGCGCTGTGGGTGCACGGAACCGGTCACGACCAGGCCGAACTTGGGCTCGGGGTCGTCGATGGTATGCCCGCCGATGATCGGAATGCCGGCCTGGTCGGCGACCTCCCGGCCGCCGCGCAGGATCTCCTCCAGCACGCTCAGCGGCAGGCGGTTGGACGGGAAGCCGACGATGCTGAGCGCGAAGAGCGGCGTCGCGCCCATCGCGTAGATGTCGCTCAGGGCGTTCGCGGCGGCGATCGCGCCGAACGTGCGGGGATCGTCAACAACCGGCGTGAAGAAATCGACGGTCTGAACGACGGCGAGGTCGTCGGTGAGCTTGTATACGGCGGCATCGTCGGCCGTGTCGGTGCCAACTAGCACGGCCGGATGGTCGCCGATGGGCGGCAGGGCGGCAAGGACCTGCTCCAGGGCCTGCGGTCGAAGCTTGCAGGCGCAACCCAAGCCGCTGGTGTAGCGGGTCAGGCGGACGCGTTCGCCGGCGGCGACCTCGCAAGCGACCGCGCCGGCCGCCGGCCGGAGCCGCTGCACGACGGCCGCGACGGCTTCAACAGCGCGATCGACCTCCGCCTCGGTGAGCATGGTGCCGGTCGAGAAGCGGATGGTGCCCATGGCATAGTCAACCGGCACGTGCATGGCTTCCAGCGTCGGCGACATGATGACTTCGTCGGAATGGCACGCCGCGCCCGCGGAGGCGGCCACGTCCGTCAGCTCCGAGAGGATGGCGGCGGCCTCGATGCCGCGAAAGCTCAGGCTGAGCGTGTTGGGCAGGCGTTGTTCGGGGTGGCCGTTGAGGCGCAGGTCGGGGATGCGGGCGGCCAAGCCGTCGTGCAGCCGGTCGCGCAGGCGCAGCATGTGCGCGGCCCGCTCTGGCAGGTGTCGGCTGACCAGTTCGCAAGCCTGTCCCAGTCCGACGATCTCCAGAACATTCTCGGTGCCGGCGCGCCAGCCGCGTTCGTGGTCGGCGCCGAAGATCAACTTCTCCAGGCGCGTGCCGGTGCGGATGTACAGTGCGCCGATGCCCTTGGGCGCATAGAGCTTGTGTCCGGCGACGGAGAGCAGATCGACGCCGAGGTCGTCCACGCGGACCGGGACCTTGCCGATCGACTGGGCCGCGTCAGTGTGCATGACAATGTTGCGGCGGCGGGCGATCGCGCTGATTTCCCCGATGGGCTGAAGCGTGCCGACCTCGTTGTTGGCGTGCATGATCGTGATGAGGACGGTGGCAGGGGTGATGGCACGCTCGATATCAGCCGGATCGACGCGGCCGGTCTCGTTCACCGGCACGACGGTGAGGCGGCAGCCCTGCGACTCCAGGTAGCGGCAGACCTCGATCACGGCCGGATGTTCGACGGCCGACGTGATGATGTGGTTGCCGCGGTCGCGCCGCGCGGCGACAGTTCCGCGAATCGCCAGGTTGTTCGATTCCGAGCCGCCGCTGGTGAAGATGATCTCGTCCGGCCGCGCGCCCAGCATCTCGGCGACCTGCCGGCGGGCGGTCTCGACGGCCTGGCGGGCGCGGACGCCGTAGGCATGCGTGCTGGACGGGTTGCCGAAGTGGGCGTCCAGGTAGGGCCGCATCGCGGCCGCTACCGCGGGATCGAGCGGCGTGGTGGCGTTGTAGTCGAGGTAGATGGGTTCCACCGGGTAAGGTCCTCCGGCCTTCCTGCCAATTCGGCCCGCGGGCTGTTGTACCACGGCTGGCCGGCGCGCTACAAGCCGACGTCACTCGGCAGTGGGAGGCTCGTCTTCGGCCGGCTTGGCGGCCCGAGCGAGTTCGACCTGCCTTTTAAGCGTGGCATTGAAGCTGAATTGCACATACAGCAGGAGCAAGGCCGCCACGCCGATCAGGAAGAACGCGGCACAGGCGCCGGTGCCCGCGGCTGATAGCAGCAGCGCGCCGTCCAGGTTGTCCCCGGCGATCCGGAGCGCGGCCAAGGTCGCCTTAAGACAAGCGGTCGCCGCCGCCGCGACGCACGCGCCAAGCAGAAGGAAGAAGAGAATTCTGGCGGACTGCTTGATTTCCCGATCAGGGATGCGCTCAGCAAGCTTACCGATGTGGCGCACGTATGGCAGTGCGCCTGTCGCTGCAACCACCAGCGCCACTGTAGCGAGCACACGCCACCACTCAGCTAACGCCCGTGGCCCATACCACCAGCAAGCGAGAACAGCAACTGTCAGCCAGGCGCAGAACACCAGGACTGCCACGCGGGCCAGCCGGCGTTCAATGGGGCGGTCGCGTTCGCCGGCGCAACTCGGTTCGCGCGTCGTGCCTAGCCACGTGCCGTAGGCGACGGCCAGGACCGCTGGCGCCAGGCTCAGCATCAGGGCCGTGTACAGACCAATGCTCAGTGTCCACAGAGGGTCGAGCAAGTACTTCAACGTATTCTCCGCGAGCAGCAGCAGCAGCGGGGCGACGATCAGCCACAGCAGCCCGTATGCCAGCAGGCGACCGCCACGGCGCAGTCTTTCGAGCCACGCAGGATCGGCGAAGCACAGCAGATCGCCGTGGACCGATTTCGTGACCGCCGCGCCACACTCCGGGCAGCGGCCGTCCGGCTTGAGGCCGCGAAGGTTGTGGCCGCAACGGCGGCAGGGGACGGTTGTTGTCGTGCTGCCGGATTCACCCAACGCGCCGGTTGAGCCGGGTCTTGCGGCGGAGCCCGCCGCACCGTTCGCTGACACCGCCACCAGCGCGACCTGCCTGTTGATCGCGGCGTTGAAGCGGAATTGCACGTACAGAAGGAGCAGAACGGCGATGGCGGTCAGCAGAAGCGCAGTGCAGCCGAGTGTCAGCAGGACCGGTGACAGCATGCCAGGGTACAGGACGGATGCCGTGTACATGCCAACGTGGTCGATTGTCCCGAGATAACCCGTGACCACCGATATGCCGCACAGGCCGAGCAAGACGCAGAGCAAGCCTCTGGTGAAACGTTTGGCCTTGTCGTCCGGTATCCGTTCGGCTAGCCCGTGAAGGTAGTACACGTAAGCGACTGGGCATGCCGCTGCGAGCAGTGCCACGAATGTTCTGGCGAGGCTCGGCCCCTGGAGGAGGGTCCACGTGGTTGGGTGTGACACTATACGGCCAAGCGGCACGGCGACGGCGGAGAGGAGGATAGCCGTGCGGGCCAGCATGCGCACCGGGACGCGGCGACCCTCGCTCGGGCGGTTCGGGTCGCGCGACGTACAGAGCCAGACGCC
Source organism: uncultured Planctomycetales bacterium (assembly GCA_964647015.1). Classification (GTDB taxonomy): domain Bacteria; phylum Planctomycetota; class Phycisphaerae; order UBA1845; family Fen-1342; genus JAAYXS01. Next base: position 9,255 of record CAZYGM010000124.1, read on the forward strand.
GTAGAAAGCGGCGAAACGTGCCGCGAGCAGGCTGATTAGCAGTACTACGCTTGCACTCTTCGCCAAGCCGTCCAAAGGCTCCCATAGTATGTCCAAACCCACCATCAACAACCAGGCGATGACCAGCCACAGCACCCCGTATGCCACCAGGCGACCGCCACGGCGCAGTCTTTCGAGCCACGCAGGATCGGCGAAGCACAGCAGATCACCGTGGAGCGATTTCGTGACCGCCGCCCCACACTCCGGGCAGCGCGCGTCCGGTCGCAGGCCGCGTAGGTTGTAGCCACAATCCCGGCAAAGCACGCTTATCCCGATATTACCGGACTCGTCCAGTGCGGCAGCCAGGCCGGCTGCGACTTCGGGCGCGGGCGCGCCATCGGCTGACAGCGCCGCGCACTCTGCCGGCCGTCCCCGTCCCGGTTCGGCTGGCTTGCTCATGTTGTGTCCCCACTTAGAGCCTATCCCATAACCCCGGCCGCCCGGAGCGTGATGTATGCGCAGGCC
>CAZYGM010000125.1:0-9756 GCA_964647015.1 uncultured Planctomycetales bacterium
GGGTTGGCGATTGGGCTGGCCGGCGGGACGTACGTGGGGGCGCAGATTCGGCTGAGGTACACCGTGCGGCGTCAGGAGCGTGAGGCCGCGGCAAGGCAGCGGCGGGCGGTGCTGGAGGCGGTCGGGCAACATATTGGGCGCAAGGATTACGGGGCGGCCTGGGAGGCTATCCGGCCCGTGCTGGGGTGTGTGGAGAGCGATTTGCTGGTAGCCCGCCGCTGCGCCCAGATACTGAGCGGGCTGAACAAGATCAAGGCGGCCTGTGAGGCCTGGCGGCGCGTGCGCCGGCTGGACCGGCATCAGATCTATCGCGAGGAAACGCGCAGCAACGAACAGTTGCTGGAGCGATTGCGGGCGGTGCAGGCGCGGCTGCGTTCCGGTGATCCCGGGGCGGCTTGACTCGGTGGGGCTGGTGGTCGATACGAAGCGTGGAAACGTGTGCGCGCTTGATGCGCTGATGCGCGCGGACTAGAATCTGCTGCCAGTTGCGGTCCCGTAAAATGGCCGGGCGAAAGTGGGGGACCGCGACGCGGGCGAGTTCTCTGTCGCGCAAGGAGACCTGCGAGCATGTTTGAGCGATTCACGGACCGCGCGCGGAAGGTGATGGCGCTGGCGAACCAGGAGGCGCAGCGCTTCAACCATGAATACATTGGCACCGAGCATATCCTGCTGGGGCTGGTCAAGGAGGGGTCCGGGGTCGGCGCGAACGTGCTCAAGAACCTGGGGGTGGACCTGCGGAAGGTGCGCCTGGAGGTGGAGCGGCTGGTCAAAAGCGGGCCTGAGATGGTCACAATGGGCAAGTTGCCGCAGACGCCGCGGGCCAAGCGGGTCATCGAGTACGCCATTGAAGAGGCGCGCAACCTGAATCATAACTATGTTGGCACGGAGCACTTGCTGCTGGGGCTGCTGCGGGAGCAGGACGGGGTGGCAGCGCAGGTGTTGATGAACCTGGGGCTGCGGCTGGAGGACGTCAGGGAGGAGGTCTTGAACCTGCTGGGGGCGGGGGTCGAGGCGGAGGAGACGTCCGCGATGACGCCGGCGGATAGCACGGCGAAGAAGGGTAAGAGCAAGACGCCGGCATTGGATTCGTTTGGGCGAGACCTGACGGACTTGGCGCGCGAGGGGAAGCTTGACCCGGTTATAGGACGTGCTAACGAGATTGAGCGGGTCATAACGGTTCTGTGTCGGCGAATGAAGAACAACCCCGTACTGCTCGGGGAAGCCGGCGTTGGCAAGACGGCGATTGTGGAAGGGCTGGCGCAGAAGATCATTCGGCATCAGGTGCCGGAGATACTGCACGAGCGGCGGATTGTCGTGCTGGACCTGGCGATGATGGTGGCGGGGACGAAGTATCGCGGGCAGTTCGAGGAGCGGATCAAGGCGGTGATGAACGAGGTGCGCCGGGCCCGCAATGTCATTCTGTTCATTGACGAGCTGCACACGCTGGTGGGGGCCGGCGGGGCGGAAGGTGCTATTGACGCTTCGAATGTGCTGAAGCCGGCCTTGTCGCGCGGTGAGATTCAGTGCATCGGGGCGACGACGTTCGACGAGTACCGCAAGTACATCGAGAAGGATGCGGCGCTGGCGCGGCGCTTCCAGCCCATCCACGTGGACGAGCCGACTACCGAGCATACGCTGGCGATTCTCAAGGGGCTGCGGGACCGGTATGAGGCTCACCACCGCGTGCGGATCACGGACACGGCGCTCGAGCAGGCGACCGAGTTGTCGCACCGCTACATCACGGGGCGTGTGTTGCCGGACAAGGCCATTGATGTGATTGATGAGGCCGGGGCGCGCATCCGGATCCAGAGCATGACACTGCCGCCGGACCTGGCGGACGTGGAGCGCGAGATCGAGCGCATGACGGCGGAGAAGGATGAGGCCGTCAAGAACGCGGACTATGAGCGGGCGGCGGAGTTGCGTGACACGTGCGAGCAGTTGCGGGCGAAGAAGGAGGAGATCCAGCGGAGCTGGAAGGACCGGGCCAAGGAGGCCGACGGCGTCGTTGATGAGGACGTGGTCGCCGAGGTGGTCAGCAAGATGACCGGCATTCCGCTGACGCGGCTGGAGAAAGAGGAAGCGGCCCGGCTGCTGGAGCTGGAGACCGAGCTGCACAAGCGGGTAATCAGCCAGGACGAGGCGATCAGCGCTATTGCGCGCAGCGTGCGGCGGTCGCGTTCAGGTTTGAAGGATCCCAACCGGCCGATGGGCTCGTTCGTGTTCCTGGGGCCGTCGGGCGTGGGCAAGACGCTGCTGGCGAAGTGCCTGGCAGAGTTCATGTTCGGCGATGAGGACGCCCTGATCAGCATCGACATGTCGGAGTACATGGAGAAGCACAACGTCAGCCGGCTGATTGGTGCGCCGCCCGGGTACGTGGGGTATGAAGAGGGCGGCCAGCTCACGGAGCGGGTGCGGCGCCGGCCGTACGCGGTGGTGCTGCTGGACGAGATCGAGAAGGCGCACCCGGACGTGTTCAACATGCTGCTGCAGATCATGGAGGAAGGCCGCCTGACGGATTCGTTCGGCCGGCATGTGGACTTCAAGAACATCATCATGATCATGACCAGCAACATCGGGGCGGACCGCATCATGAGCCAGGATCCGTTCGGGTTCATGAAGCGCGACGATGACGTCAACTACGACAAGATGAAGCAGATGTTGATGTCCGAGCTGGAGCGGCACTTCCGGCCGGAGTTCATCAACCGATTGGACGAGGTGGTCGTGTTCCACAAGCTCAACCACGAGAACCTGATCAACATCCTGGAGCTCGAGTTGGGCAAGGTCAGCGCGCGGCTGCGTGAGCACGGTCTGCGGCTGGAGCTGGACAGCGACGCGCGGGAGTTCATGCTGGAGAAGGGCACGGACGAGAAGTTTGGGGCCCGGCCACTGAAGCGCGCCATTTCGTCGTACGTGGAGGACACGCTGAGCGAGGACCTGCTGCGCAACAAGTACGCCGGCCACAACGTCGTGCGCGTCAGCGTGGCGGGCGAGGACGACGCGCGCAAGCTGGTGTTCGAGGGCGTCACGGTTCCCGAGCAGGCAGAGGATACTCCCGCAGAGGAGCCGGTCGTCAACGCCGAAGCGACGTAGCCGGGCCGACCAGCAAGGGTCTGGGATTGGTCAGGGCCGGCCGGCGGCGGGGCGCGTCCCGACCTGGTTCCCGTAGTTGTCCAAGTAAGTGCGCAGGGCGGCGGGCGACCAGCTCGTGATGATGTACTTGTCCGTCACGGTCCAGGCGGGGCCGTCCAGCCAGCCGAACCGCACACACCAGATTCCGCCGGGGGCCTGCTCGACGCGCATGGCGTTTGGGTCGTCGCCGTGCGCGTTGAGCTTGAGTTGCTCGTCGCGCCATGCTGAACAGATGGTGTCCACGGTTCGGCGGACAGTTTCGGGCGTGCCGCTGATCTCGGTGAGCGTGGTCATGGCGAGAGGAATGCGCAGCGGGTGCGGCGGGTAGTTGTGCATGACGATGTGGCGGCCGAGGTGGGCGAGCATGTCGCGGTCGGCGTCGAAACCATGTTGGGCCTGGATGCGGGCCCAGAGTTCGCGGACCACATGCTGGTCGGCCGGCGAGCGGGTCGCCAGGAGGCCGCTGAAGAACGAGGGGATGACCTCCTGCGGATTGACGCGGTAGATGGCATAACGGGCGTCGTCCGGCATGAGCGCGAGCAGGTGCGGGGCGCGGATGTCCGGATCGGCATAGACGTACTCGCGCGTGCGGCCGTGCTCCAGGAAGTGGGCGACGCAGTACATGGCGCGGCCCTCGAAGCCGAGGGCCCAGTGGGCGCGTTCGATTTCCTGAGCGTGCCAGGCGTTGAAGAAGTCGGTGGCGCGACCATCGACGACCGGATCCAGCCGGTCACGGATATCCTGCGAGGCGACGATGATTTCAATCAGGGCGTCCCGGCCGCGCTGCTCGCGCGCCCCGGCCAGCCAGTCCGCCCGGCCGAGCGCTGCGGCCTGGCCGGCGGCGACGGCGGCGATTTCGGGCCAGACTTCGGGGCCTACGGTGAAGACGAAGTACTGATCAAGCCGTCCCCAGGCGATCGTGCACCATTCCGGCAGGCGACGGTCCGACAGCTTGATGTACGACCATGGGCCGGCCTGTTCGAGGGATTGGATGGCCGCGCCCTGGTCGGTTTGCTCGTTAATGGCGGCCTGGAGGACGCGTGCGAACGGAGTGTTGTCGCCGTGGGTTTCGACAATCAGCGCGAAGCGGATGCGGTCGGCGCGCTTGATCTGCGGGTTGGACTCGATCGCAACGGCATGGGCATCGATGAGCACGAGCGCGTGGCGGAAGCGGATGGCGACGCCGAAGGCCTCGATGGCGCGGGCCCACAGGCGGGCCTCGGCGTTCAGGGCCGGCCCGACCACGGTGGTGCCGAGGCTGACGAGCGTCTCGAGGGCCGAGGGCTGATCGGGTGACGGGGCGACGTCCGGGAATGGGCGGGCGTACCAGCAGAGCAGGCTGTCAGCGGGCACCAAATCGAGCGCATCGGACAGGGCGGGTGCCGAAGTCGGGTTCTCCGGTTGGGCCGGTGCGGTCGTTGAGGCGGGTGGCGGTGTCGGGTGGTCCTGGGGCGTCGAGGCGTGCTGCCGCTGAGCGGCCTGCCAGCCGACGACGCCGACCAAGCAGGCCGCCGTAACCAAACAAGCAACTAACACTCGCGACATACGGGGTATCTCCGGTAGCTCGATCAGTGAGGTTAACCGCGTGGTGGGTGACTTGCCAGCCGGCGCGGGCGTGGAGCTGTCGGAAAGTGTGCAGCCTTAACTGGCGTGGTGCCCGGTATTAGCCGGCAATCTCGACTGTCAGGACAGTCAGGTCGTCAAGGGTGTGCCCGAGTCGGCGCAGGGTTTGATGTCGAATAGCGAGTTGATCCATGGCGGCGGTGGCCCCGCAATCCTGCAGAGTGTCACACCAGCCCGAGGCCAGGATGGCCTCGTCGGGCGGCAGGGTCTCGCGAAGTTGCGCGTAGCGGCCGGGCCGCCGCGCACGGGAGGTGCTCGGTGCGATCGGGGGGTCCTGGACAGCCGTGGCGGTGCCCACCGTGGCGCCCACCTCGGCCCCGATTGTGGTCAGCATTGGCAGCGAGTCCCGCCCGTCAAGGAGGGCGTCGTCCTCTTCAGCTTCCGGTGCGGCGCCGAACCTAGCGGCGGCGGCGATTCCGGCGAAAGCCTGGGCGGCGGCGTGGGCGGGTGACTCCAGTGCGGCGATGGCTTCGACGCCGTCGGAGAAGAGGACCAGGCTGTCACCGGCCTGGAGCTGAACGGTCTGGATGGGGTAGACGGCCCCGGGCATGACTCCGATCAGGCTGCCGGGCGACCGTAGCACTTGCAGGGAACCATCGCCACGGCGCAGGATGGGGTAGGGAGCGCCGCCGCGGGCGAGGGACAATTGCAGGGTGCGGGTGTTCAGGACGGCGTAAATGGCGGCGACGAAGCGGCATTCCGAGAGGTTGGCCTCCAGGATTTCGTCGTTCAGGGCGGCGAGGACCTCGCCCGGCGTCAGGATGCGGTAGCCGCCGTTGTGGATCTCCTTGCCGCGCAGGGCCCGCTTGATGAATACGGTCAGGAGGGCAGCGGGCAGGCCGTGGCCGGTGGCATCGGCCAGGGCGACGGCCACGTGCTCTTCGTCCAGGCGGTGGATGTCGTACATGTCGCCGGAGACGTATTCGGTTGGCCGGAAGAGGGTCCGGAATGATACGGGGCCGAACCGCGGGAGCGTTTCCGGAATGAACTCGCGTTGAATCTGCTGGGCGAGCTTGAGTTGGCGTTCGTAGAGCTGGGCGGCATGTTGCTCGGTTCGGCGGTTGGCCAGCATGCCGCGGTGGAGCGATTCGAGCGAGCCGGTCATTTCGACCATGGTGGCGAGGCGGCTGGCCAACTCGTCGGCATCGAGGCGTGTGCCGTGGATCACCGGGACGGTGGTGGGGTGGCTGATGGGCGGCAGCGGTCCACCGTCGATCCCGAGCAGCAGGACGGCGCGGGGGCGCTCGGCCATGCGGTCAAGGACAACCTGGATGGAGCGCTGCACGGGCTGGAGGTTGGGGGGGATGATGATGACAACGGCGTCAGCCCCGCCGGAAACGCCGTCGCGCGCGACTTGGGTGAGCGGTCGGAAGCTGGCGGAGGCGCCGGTCTGGCGAATTGCGTCGCGCAGGGTGTTGGGCACTTGGTTGTGGGCGAGTATGACCTCGATGTGCCGTCGCGACATCGCCAGACTCGTGGCAGTTGGGTGTTGCAGGCCGCGGGGCGGCCGACACTCCTACGATCGGTGAGTTATGCACGCGACTTGTCCCGGAGACGGCGCAAAAAACTGGAGGCGCGCGTGACGAGCGATAACGTCTGGCGTGGCAGCGCTTGTGAGTATTGCTGCGAATCGGACTAAGCGCGCGAGTCGCGCAAAAGTGGCTGTCAATAAGTGGGAGGCGGTCAGGTCGAGACCAGTCCGAGCAGGCGATGGATGAGGCGGGCGGCGAGGAACTCCGTCACGTGTTGGCCGGGCAGAGGGCGCACCTCCATGACATCGGCTGCCACGATCTGGGAGTGACGGGCGACCGCCAACAGCAGGTCGGTCACCTGATACCAGGTGAGGCCGCCGGGCTCGGGCGTGCCAGTGCCGGGGGCGTAGGCGGGATCGAATCCGTCGATGTCGATGGTGACGTAGACCTTGGAGCCGAGGTGGGTGAGGACCTGGTCAATCCAGCCGGGGCATTCATGACAAGTGCGGGCGGAGTAGATCGGCAGGCGTTTCGTTCGGATGAAGCGGGCCTCTTCGGCGGAGTAGTTGCGAATGCCGACGCCGACGGCGGGGATGCCGAGGTCGTGGATCCGTCGCATTACACAGGCATGGCTGTGGGGAGAGCCCTGGTACTGGTCGCGCAGGTCGGCGTGGGCGTCTATCTGTAGGACTGACAGGGTTTTGTGGCGCTGGTGCACGGCCTTGACCAAGCCGGCCGTGATACTGTGCTCGCCGCCCAGTCCGATCAGGAACTTGTCGTTGCGGACGACGCGGCGGGCGGCCCGGTAGACGCGGTCGAGCATGAACTCGGGTCCGCGGGCGTCCGGGTCGAGAGGGTCCAGCGTGGCGACCCCTGCACTTGGTACGCTGCGGCCCAGGAGTTCGTCATACAACTCGACTTGCTGTGAGGCGGTGATGATGGCGCGGGGGCCGTCGCGGGTGCCGGCGCCGAAGGTGGTAGTGGCGTCGTAAGGGACCGGCAGGACGACGAAGCGGGCATCCGCGTGGGCGCACGCGTCAGGCGGAAGCCCGAGGAAGTTGTCCGGGACGGTTGGGACCATGGCGTCGGCCTCCGCGTCTTTCCGCCGGCCGGCGTCGGAACGCCCTAGTCGAACAGGAAGACGGCGGCTGCCACGCAGGTGGTCCACAGGCCGTTCTTGTGGCCTTCCGCGGTCTGGACCACGGCGCGTGTCCGCACGATCTCGCTGCTCATGCGATAGACCTCGCGGCGGGCGTCGTAGTCGGCGTCAGCGTCGAAGTCCAGGCCGAGGGTCGTGGCAAGCATGCTGGCGGCCATGTCCTCGACGAAGTCGGCGACCTTGCGTTCGGTCAGCCCGTAGCCGTGATGCTCGGAGATGTAGCCGAACTGCTCGCCGCGGGCCGGGACGGCCAGGCCGATGCCGGCGGCCGCCAAGCGGTTAGGCTCGTCGGTGCGGGCGTCGGCCATGACACAGTAGACTATCTGGCCGGGGGACAGCTCTGACAGACCGACCCGCCGCGAGACGATCTTGCAGCCGGGAGGGTAGATGCTCGAGACCTTGACGAGGTTGAATTGCGCGATGCCGGCGCTGCGCAGCGCGGCCTCGAACGATTCCAGGTTGTTGCGGTGCTTACCAACTCCGCGGGTGAAAAACATCCGCTTCGGAATCGGCTTATACATCAGCACCTCCTCTCGTTGCCTTCGATGGGGCAGCAGTATCAGAGATGTCCTCTCAACGACATCGAACTATCGGAGCGTCCGTGCCAGCGCCGGACAAGGACCGCGAATTATACGGCGCAGCGTGCTGGACGCAACGCGGCGAGGTGAATTCGTGCGGTCCGGTGATTTCGACTGGACAGCAGCAAGCGGCGTTTTGAAAACTCCCATCGTGGAGCCACGGGTCGGCCGGCCGGCCGGCTCGCGAATCGACGGGAGCCATGCTCCGCGGTGCGATCCGCGGGGTAGAAAGAAGCAACGCTGAACGGGCCGGCGGTGCGTGGGCGTCGCCGGCCTTGTTCTATGCTGGGCGGCGGGGGGATAATCAACGGACGCTGGACTGGCGGAGTTGTGTGGTGCTGGTGCGCCGACCGAGGCGGGTATGTACGCAGCAGTGAACAGCCGAATGTGGCCGGATGACCTGGCGCCTGGTGAGCAGTTGGTGGCGACGGCCCGGGCGGGGTTCGCGGGCCTGGAGTTGGTGCTACCGGACAATGGGCCACTCTGCGCCGGCGCTCCCATCCGGGAGTTTGCCGCCGTGCGCCGGCAGGCGGAGGAATTGGACCTGCGGATCGTGGGGCTGGCAAGCGGCGCGTTCTGGCAGTTCAACTACGCTAGTTCCACTGAAATTGAGCGGCGCCGGGCGCTGGAACTGACGGTGAACCTGCTGGACCGGGCGGTCGCCGCGGGAGCGGGAGCGGTTCTGGTGGTGCCGGCCGTGGTCGGGCGGATGGACGAGGCGTCGCCGCGGGTTGGCTATGCCGATGCCTGGCACCGGACATTGGAGGCTTTGCACGAGTTGCGGCACGAGGCGGAGGCGCGGGGCGTCGCATTGGCGGTGGAGAACGTCTGGAACCGCTTCCTACTGTCGCCGCTGGAGCTGGCGGAGTTGATAGATGAGGTCAACTCGCCGTACGTGGGGGTGTACCTGGACGTGGGGAACTGCCTGGCATACGGCTACCCGCAGGACTGGATTGCGCTGCTGGGCGGACGGATTGTCCGGGTGCACGCCAAGGACTACGACTTGAGCCGACCGGGCTATGGCGGCTTCTGCGGGCTGGGCGCGGGCAGCATCGACTGGCCGGCGGTCGTCTCCGCACTGCGGCAGGTCGGCTATGATGGGCCGGTGACGTACGAGGGGGCCGGCGAGCCGGCGGAGATTTGCCGCCGGCTGCGCGTGATACTCGCTGGCAGAAGCCCGGTCGATAAGGAGCGGAGTTGACTCTTGACCTGAGCCAGTGGCGTGATGATGTGGCGGTGGCGGACGGCGGCTGGTCGACGCAACTGCGCATGCGCGGCACGCCGGCGACGGAGCTGCCGGAGCTGCTGAACTTGCAGCAGCCGCACTTCGTGGCAGCGCTGGTCATCATGTACGTCGAGGCCGGGGCGCGTTTCATCACGACGAACACGTTTGCGGCCAATCGGCTGATGTTGGCGCAGCGCGGCGTGGACGTGGATGTGGAGCAGCTTAACCGGGCCGGGGCGGCGCTGGTGAAATCGGCAGTGGGCGCGGCCGAGGTGGCGGTCGTCGGGTCAATCGGGCCGAGCGGCAAGATCCTGGCGGTGCGGGAAGCCGGCACGGATATGCTGGCGGAGACGTTTGCGGAACAAGCGCGGGCGCTGGCCGAAGGCGGCGCGGACGCGCTGCTCTTGGAGACGTTCTCCGAGCTGGAGGAGATTCTGCTGGCGGTTGAGGCGGTGCGGGGGGCGTGCGAGCTGCCGGTGATTGCCAGCATGTCGTTTGATTCGGGGCCGCAGCGCACGCGGACGATGATGGGGGCGAAGGCGGAGGATTGTGCCGCGGCGCTGGAGGCGG
>CAZYGM010000126.1:0-9714 GCA_964647015.1 uncultured Planctomycetales bacterium
GTAAGGGCTGGGAGTCGTTCCGCTGCTCGTGTGGGCACGCCGTGGAGGTCAGCCCCGCCTTCCAGGCCCCGACCACACGCTGCGGGAAATGCGGACGACAGATCCAGATTGACTAATAACGGATGGAGACACCCGCCGGCCGCGGCCCGGCCGGCGCCCGGCGCGCCACTGGATTCCGCCGACTCGGCGCCCGCGCGCCAAGCTGCTAGAATGATAGATTGTGCTGTTTTCGACCGCCCTGTGGGCAATGCTGTCTGACACTGTGAGGAACGAGAGATGAAGAAGATCCGCCTGTTCACGCCCGGCCCGTGTGCCGTTCCCGAAGAAGTGCTGCTGGAGATGGCGCGGCCCTTCGAGCACCACCGCACCGACTGGTTCAAGGGCATGATGAAGGAGGCCTGCGAGAAGCTCCGGATCGTCATGCAGACCAAGAATGACGTCATCGTCATTACCGGCTCGGGCACGGCGGCTGCCGAGGCGGCCATCGTCGGCTGCAACCCGCCCGGGGCCAAGATGCTGACGATCGAGAGCGGCAAGTTTGGCCAGCGCTGGGGCGAGATCGCCGAACAGTACGGCATGAACGTGCATCGTCACGAGATCGAGTGGGGCACGGCCATCGAGCCGCAATGGGTCGCCGATTATCTCAAGCGCGACCCGGAGATCACGACCGTCATGCTCACGCACAGCGAAACCTCGACCGCGACGCTGTGCGACTTGGAAGCGATCGGCAAGGTCGTGCGGGCGGCCGGCAAGCTGTTCCTGGTGGACGGCATCACGTCCGTGGGCGCCGTGCCCGTCAAGCCCGACGAGTGGGGTGTTGATGTGCTGATCACGGGCGCCCAGAAGGCCCTGATGTTGCCGCCGGGCCTGGGCTTCCTGTCCGTCAGTCAGCGGGCCTGGGACATCATCGAGAACAACAAGAGCCAGCATGCCTACTACCTGAACCTGATCAAGGCGCGCAAGAGCGCCGCCGAGCACGATACGCCCTTCACGCCGGCGCACCTGCTGGTGCGCGGCCTGAACAAGGCCCTCGATCTGCTGGTGGCCGAGGGCATGGAGAACGTGTGGAAGCGCGTGGCGGCGATGGCCGAGGCCACCCGCCGGGCCGGCGTGGCGATCGGGCTGCCGGTTTTCTCCAAGCGGCCCTCCGATTCCGTCACGGCCTTCACCTGCCCCGCCGGGGTGAAGGTCAAGGACATCCGTGCCCAGCTCAAGGACCGCTACGGCATCGAGTCGGCCGGCGGGCAAGACCATCTCAAGGGCAAGATTTTCCGACTCGGCCACATGGGCTACGTCGACGAGATGGACACGGTGCTGGCCATCGCCGCGCTCGAGCAGGTGCTCTACAAGCTGGGGCACAAGTTCGACCTGGGCGCCGGCGTCACCGCCGCCCAGAAAGTCCTGGCTGAACGTCTGTAAGTGACGCCACCCTGCCCGCGCTGCCCCGGCTAGTCCGGGGCCGCGCGGCCGGGCGCATGACGACGGCCGCCTCCGCCTGAGTTGCGGCGCTCACCCTGGCTGCCGTCAACCGCGCAGAACGCCTCGAAATCGCCAGCCTGATGCGGGCAAGGTTACACTACCGCACGGTGTTGCGCGCCAGGTTGTCGGGGGATTTCCGACCAACATCACTGCCAACAGATTGGGCATGAATCCCCGCGCTTCGGCGCCCCCCGTCACTACCGTTTGCCCCACTGGGCCCAGCAGGGCTCGAACCTGCGACCGGCGGATTATGAGTCCGCTGCTCTAACCAACTGAGCTATGGGCCCGCTACACACTCTCGGCCACCCAGCCATCGCACCTCGTGCCGCCTGAAGCCGGTCCCGCACTTGAGGTCCGCCGCGGCCGGCACCGCTTGCGCCCATCAGCGCAAGCAACGGGCGTGGCAACGCAGGCCCCGGACCCGGGATTGCCACGCCCGATCATCTGCGTTGCGCCGGTCAGCGAACCTCGTTCACCGTCGACGAACCAGCCTTGCCGGGCTCAGCTGCCGGACGGATCACGCCGCGGCCACCTTCCGCTGCGGAAGGCGCAGCCATAGCGCGTGGGCTGGCCGTAACGCGGACCGGAATCCGCACACTGGAGACGGCTTCATCATCAGTGCGCACGATGACAGCCGCGGCTCGCCTGGATTCGGCGGAGTAATCGGCCGGGACCTTAATGACAACGTACTGGATTCCGGCTTGGCTGTCGAGGTGCGCCTGTATCCTGGGGTCGGTGCTCGTCACCGACGTGGCCAGCCCCGGCCTGCCGGACCAGACCAGCCGCGCCTTCCACTCGGTCTCCGTCGTCTGGTTCGGCGGCACCTCGAAACTGCCCGGCTCGGAGCGCAGGCGCGGATCGAGATTCGCAAACACGCGCAGTCGCTCCGTTGGCGACTGCGGGATGCCGGTTTCCAGCGTGACCGCTCCGCGGATGCTGTCGTTCGGCCACGGCGGACTGAGCGTCACGTCCAACTCGTACTTGGCGCCCGCCTCGATCTCACGCAACTCGGCCGAGATATTCGCCGTCTTGACGGGTACCAGCTTGGGCCGAATCTCGCCGGCGTCTCCCTTTGTGATCGTGATGGTCTTGGTCTGGGGCTCGTCCGTGCGCGCAATCTGGCCGAAGTTCACCGTTTGCGGGTCGCACGTGAGCGCGGTCATGACGCGGACCGTGCCCTTCAAGGTAACGCTGCGATTATTCTTATCGTTGGTCTGCACGCGAATCGACCGGCTAAATTCACCACTCGCCCGGTTACGGGTCGACGTGCTAACCTTGATCTCTTCGGTCTCACCGGGCTGAATGCTTCGGCCAGACTGGCCGACAACCTTGGCCCCTCAGCCCGCCCTTACGCGTATGTTCAACGGCCCCTCGCCCGCATTGCGGACCTTGAACGCGAAAACCGCGTCTTCGCCCGACCACATCGGCTCAAGCACTACCTCCGGCGTGGCGCACTCCCACTTGGGCTGCGGCTCATTCGGACCCGGCGGTGTCAGGTCCACCTCCGAACCATCGGGCGCCCCACAGCCACCCTTCTGTGCCGCCGGCGACTGCTTGCCGTCATCCGCTGCCGCTTCAGCCTCACTTTGCAGCGACCGAGCTTCCGGCTGGGCCGTCTGCTTCGGCGCACGGGCCGGCTGCAAAGCGGCCGGACGCGGCGGAGTATTGGCCGGCTGTGCCTTCTCCTCGCCGGAACTCTGGGCCTGTGCCATCTTCTGCTCAATCAGCTTCCGAATCGCCTCCAGCTCGGCCTCAGCCTCCGCACGCTGACCCTGAGCAGCCGGCTCGGCGCCTGAGGCGGCGCCGGCTGATCCGGTGGCAGGCTCCGGCTCCACGCTGGGACTCGCCCAGGCAACGGTGACGCACAACGCCGCTGCCGCTACGGCAAGCCCCCACCGCGCGCTCCGCAGGCCAAACAGCGGCCGCGCATCGCGCTCCTTCATTTTTCTCAGTTCCATGGTGCTGTTCCTCATGTCCGCTACCTGCCCGATGATCGCAACAATACTGCGCTGCCGGATGCCAACATCCCTACCGCAGCTATCGGGCATAACTCGCTATTATAACACAATTCCCGGTCGTGCCAGCGGCAAACGGCGCCCCTTGACGTACAATCCTCCTCCTGCGTGCTACCATACGCTCAACGAGTGTTAGACACGCGGCCGCGGCCTTGGTTGGGCTCGCGACGCGTTGATGGCCGTGTACCCCCGCGTGCGCGACCGGCCGGAGCGCGGCAATGATCGGCAACCTGGCGGCACAAGCCAACGTAAGGTTCCTCAACGGCCGAACCGTGGCCGTCTTGGGCTACGGTGCCCAGGGGCAGGCACATGCCCTTAACCTGCGTGATTCCGGCTGTCAGGTTATCGTGGCCCAGCGTCCGGGCGGTCTCCACCACGCCGCCGCGGTCGAGAGCGGTTTCGAGCCGGTCGATGCTCGCACCGCCGCCCGCCGAGCCGATATCCTGATTTTCGGACTGCCGGATGAGGCGGCCCCCGCCGTCTACGAGGAGCAGATCCGTCCTGAACTGCGCTCCGGACAGACACTCGGGTTCATCCATGGTTTTAATATTCAATATGGAAGAATAGGGCCCCCCCGGGGCGTTGACGTCGTGCTCGTCGCCCCCAAAGCCCAAGGGCACGCCGTCCGCAGCCTTTTCCTGGCCGGCGGCGGCGCCGTCGCCTTGGTCGCCACCGGCCAGGACGCCAGCGGCCGGGCCATGGAGACCGCCCTCGGTTGGGCCGCCGGCCTGGGCTGTCACCGGTCCGGAATCTTGCCGACCACCTTCCGCGACGAGACCGAGACGGACCTGTTCGGCGAACAGGCGGTGCTCTGTGGCGGCCTGACGGCCCTCATCAAGGCGGGCTTCGAGACGCTGGTGGAGGCCGGGTATCCGCCGGAACTCGCGTACTTCGAATGCTGCCACGAGGTCAAGCTGATCGTTGATCTAATATACGAAGGCGGACTGACTTACATGCGCGAGCGGATCTCAAACACCGCCCGCTTCGGCGACTTGACCCGGGGGCCGCGCGTCGTGGACGAAGCCTCAAGGGCCGCGATGCGCGCGATTCTCGCTCAGATCCGGACCGGTCAGTTCGCCCGCGAATGGCTGAGCGAGTACGAGCAAGGTCTGCCCATATTCAAGACGCTGACGGACAACGATCGCAACCATCCGATCGAGGTGATCGGGGCGACGCTGCGGGGCATGTTGCGCCCGGCACGCCCGTCCGAGTCGACAGGAGGACATACCGGCAATGCGTAACCCGAGGTTATCGGTCTTCATTCTCGCGCTGACCACGCTCCTGGGCACCCACTCAGCCACGGCCTCGAACGACGAGCCGCCCGAGGTGCTGCGTGCACGCGAACTGATAGGCCTGCTCGCAGAAGGCAAGTTCGACCAGTTCGTCAGCGCCGGCAACGAGGCGATACAGCGCACCGTGACCGCTGAGCACGCCGACCGGCTCTGGTCGGCGATGTTGATGCGCTGCGGCAAGTACGAGGAACGCATGACGGTCCGCACGCTTCCGACCGGCGAGCGCGGCATAGTGGGGCTGGCCCTGCATTTCGAGCACGCGGTCCAGCCCGTGCGCGTGGAGATCGATCCCCAGGGTCGGTTGGCCGGATTCTGGCTCGACCCGGCCGAGATGACGCGGCCCTACGAGCCGCCGCCGTACGCAAACCCGACCCGCTACGAGGAGCAAGTAGTCTCCATCCCCGCCGAATTGCCCTTGCCGGCTACGCTCACGATTCCGGTCGGTCCGGGACCCCATCCGGCGGTCGTGCTCGTGCATGCCGCCGGCCCGCTTGACCGCGATTCGACCGTTGGCGTGCGGCGGCCGTTTCGTGACCTGGCGCTAGGCTTGGCGACCCGCGGCGTGGCGGTCTTGCGCTACGATCGGCGAACGCTCGCACATCGAGCGGTCGCGCCGCCCGATGGCTGGAGCTTCTCCAGTATTGCCATTGATGACACGCTGGCCGCTCTCGAGCTCCTGCGGAACCACTCGCAGATCGACTCCCAGCGCCTGTACGTGCTGGGGCACGGCTTGGGCGGCATCGCGGCGCCGCACGCCGCCGAGCGCGACGGACGGCTCGCCGGCATCGTGATCGTGGGCTGCGGGGCCCGCTCGGTCCTGGACATAATGCTCGATGAGAGTCGCTACCTGGCCAGATTGGATGGCGTGGTATCGGCCCGCGAAAACGAGCAACTGGCCCGCCTGACGCAGTACTTCACCGCCATTCGGGCCGGTCGGCTTGCTGATGTCCCGCCCACGGCCAATATACCGGTGCAGTTCCTCGCCGAAGTGCATCAATTGGATGTCCTGGCGACTGTTGGCCGACTGAAGACTGCCGTCTTGGTGGTGCTGGGCGGACGCGATTTCCAGACTACGACCGAAGACCAATCACTGTGGGCGCAGGCTCTGGCTGCCCGACCGCAGTCAGACTTCAAGGTGCTCGAAGATCTGGATCACACGCTTGTCGCCGGCTCGGGGCCGGCCAGCCCGGACGACTACTTGCAGCCCGGCCACGTCGACGCGGCCGTCATCGACTTGCTGGCAGATTGGCTTCGAAGGCCGGCCAGAGAGCAATAAGGAACGCTGTGTCAAGGTGCCTGACGTGCGGCGGCTCCGCAATACTCTGCCCGCACCGAGGGCACTTCAGGCACCTGTCGGTGTGCGATAGAATGGGAGCCCATGTGTCCAGAGTTCCTGCGTGATGGCCAAAGTCGTGCCGAAATACTGCTCGTCGGCGGGGCGGGAGCCCGAGGTGGCAATATCTGGCGACGGAAAACCCCGCAACTCTGTCGCCACCGCTGAGACGGCCCCGACCTCCAGTCTTGCACGCACGTACTTGCCGCGCGTCGAGCTGGTTGTGCTGGCATGCGCCTTCGTCGTCACGATCCTGGCGAAGCTCGTGGCGGTGCGCGCATATCAGCCTGCCAGCCTCCTGTCCTGGTGGGTCTCAGTGGCGGTAGGGGACGTGGCGTTCTTCGCCGTAGTCGCGGCCACCGCGGCGTTTGCCTATGCTGTTTTGCCACGGCGCTGGTTGGCACGCATCGGGCTCTTGGCGGCCGTGTCGATTCTCGGTTGGTCATTAGCCAATGCGGCCTGGCTATGCGTCACCGGCGTGCAGCTTCAGCCGGGCGTCATCTTCGTCATTCTCAAGCATCCGGCGGAGTTCTGGCCGACCGTCAGCCCCCACCTCAAG
The DNA here is from genome assembly GCA_964647015.1 of uncultured Planctomycetales bacterium. Classification (GTDB taxonomy): domain Bacteria; phylum Planctomycetota; class Phycisphaerae; order UBA1845; family Fen-1342; genus JAAYXS01. The sequence goes on from CAZYGM010000126.1 coordinate 6,679, forward strand.
CTGACACCGCTGCCAGCGCTGATAGGGGCCAGTTTGGCGGGCCTGGCCTGGCTGGGCTGGGTTGGCTGGCGACTCATCCGCCCCCGGCCGATAAGCAGACACCGCCGGCGCTACGTGCTTGGGGGCGTCGCCGGCATCCTGGTCGCGCTGGTCGTGCTCACGGTGGTCAAGGATGCCGCGCCAGAGGTCGGTATGGGTTCGGTCGGCCCCGTCCTCAGTTACAGCAGTCACGGACATGTACTTACGTCGCTGCTGCCGGGCCGGCGCGACCGCGACTTCGGCGACATCCCGACCCGCGTCGTGCCGCGCGTTGGTGAGCGTCAGGTCGAGTTTCCCGCTCCGCCCCCGGCGGGCTGGCCGAACATCGTGCTGGTGCTGCTGGAGAGCGTCTCGTACCGGGCCAGCGGGCTGGGGGAGGCTTCGCAGGGGGCGATGCCGACACTGAGTCGGCTGGCGGCCGAGGGCGTTGAGTTCACGCACACGCGCGTACCGGTATCGCAGACAGGCAAGGCCTTCTGGGCGACTCTGACCGGCACGACGCCCGACCTGTACCACGACTACGCCGAGGCGATCCTCGTTGATGAGCCATACGAGAGCCTCGCATCGCTCCTGAGCCGCGTCGGCTATCGCAGTGCCTTCTTCCAGATGTCCAAGGGCACGTTCGAGTGCGCTCCAGGCACGTTCGCGAACCTGGCGTTCGACTGGGCCTGGTTTCGCGAGAACCTGGAAGACCCTTCGGCCAACCTGGGCTACCTGAGCGGCGACGACTTCCGCATGCTCGACCCGGCTCTGGAGTGGGCCACCGACGCCGACAGTCCCTTCTTGCTGATGATGATTACCTCGGTGGCGCACGATCCGTACGACGTGCCCGAGTCTTTCGGGCCGCGCCTTGCGGACCAGCGCGCCCGCTACCACCAGGCCGTACGCTACACGGATGCCTTCCTGGCCGAGCTGCTCGAGCGCCTGGCCGGGCGGGGCCTTGCTGAGAACACGCTCTTGTGCGTGCTCGGCGATCACGGCGAGAGTTTTCGGCCGGAGTCGCGGCATACCCGCTGGGTACCGTTTGAGGAAGTGGTGCGCGTGCCGTGGGTGCTGAGCTGGCCGGGCCACATTCCGGCGGGCCAGCGCTGCTCATGGCCCTGCAGCCAGTTGGACGTCACGCCGACGATACTGAGTGTGCTTGGCTGTGATATATCGGCGTCCGGGTTCGACGGGCGCGATGCCCTCACACCGGGGGACCCGGAACGGCGTCTGCCCTGCGCGTCGTGGTATCAAGGTAGTCCCCTGGCGCTGGTGGAGGGCACACGCAAGTGGCTGTACTGGCCGCGCACCGGCGAGGTCCAGTTCTACGACCTGGCCGGTGATCCCGACGAACTGAGTCCGATAACGGTTGACGACACCCAGCGGGCCCGGGTGGCCGAGTTTCTTACCAGTTGGCAGCGGTCGTCCTACATCGAGTTCCATGCCAGGCGCTTCCGTCGCCAGTTCCTGTACGATCATTGGTGGGCGTTCAGTTCCGGACGCTACGGACGGGCCTACTATGTGCCTTGAATCACACGCTTCTGCGGCGCGCCCGGCGGCGCTGAAAGTCCTGATTCTAACCGTCCTGCTGGCCTGGGCCTTCTGGCCTGAACTGGCCTACGCGGCCCAGTTGATGCTCAGCAGCAGCGACTGGACCCACGGCCTGGTGGCGCCGCTGGCGCTGCTGCTGCTCGTCGCGCGCCGCCGCCGGTACCTGGCACAAGACCTGACGCGCGGGTCAGTCTGGGGCGTGATCCTGCTGTTGCTGAGCTTCGCGGTGTACGCGGCCAACATCTGGCCCTGGGCGTACGGCTATTTCCGCCACGTGGCGTTCGTCCCTGCGGCCGGCGGAGTCGTGCTGGCAACGTGCGGATGGCGCGTCCTGAAGCGCTGCTTGCCGCTGCTGCTGATCCTGTTGCTCAGCATTCCAGTCGGTCCGCGCTACTACGCAGGTCTGATCATCAAGCCCGAAACTTACACACTTGCGGCCGCCCGGGTAGTGTTGGATCGTTTGCCCGGCGTCGACGTGCAGTTGCACGGCCCCGACCTGGACTTCGCCACCGCCGACGCGACCGGCACGGTCGCCACCGGCGAGCCGCGGCGCGGCGCCAGCATGCTGCTGACCTATGCCGTGCTGGGCGTTTTCGTGGTTTTTGCGCGGGTGCGCCCGTCCTGGCAGGCGCTGTTGATGGCGCTGGCCGCCGTGCCGATCGTACTGCTGTGCAACCTGCTGCGCTTGTTGTGCTGGGGAGTGATTAGCATCTACGCCCAGCCGGACCCGGTCAGTCCGGTGCCGCGCGCTATTGCCGCGGCCGTGTCACTGGTGCTGGCGTACCTGTTCTTCGCGGCCGCCTGTGGCGTGCTGGGCTGGCTGGGCACGGCCTTCGCCGCCGGCGAACGGGACGGTCAGGGTCAGGATGAGGAGGTGGCCGATGCCTGAGGCTCCGTCGCCGCGCCGACCGCCGACCTGGCGGGGTTTGCTTTCGCCGACTTTCCTGGCCTGCGTGGTCATCGTGGCGGCTGCGGCCGGCGGCCTGCGTCCCGCCATGCACGCCATCGCCGCGCGCTACGAGAAGCATAGTATCCCGCTGCGCCGGCCCCTGGAGGAGTTCAACCCGGCCGCGTTCAAGTCCTTCGACGCCACGGTCGTCGCGCAGATCGAGAACATGCCGTCGGTGGAGGACGTCGGCACGGAGCACGTGCTGATGGTCGATCTCAAGCCGCTGGATTCCGACCGCGCCCAGCGTTTCTTCGCCTGGATGCTCGTGACGTATTACAGCGACCCGCACGACCAGGTCCCGCACACGCCGGAGGTGTGCTATCGCCAGGCCGGCACGCGCATCGGGGACATCGCGGTCATCCCGGTCGACGTGCCGGGACCCGACGGCATGCCTGAGACGGTGAACGTGCGCGTCGTGGACATGCACCAACCGCAGGCGCGCCTGATGATCGCCTACGTTTTCCACGCCAACGGCACCTTCTGTCACGACCGTGAACAGGTCCGCTGGGTGGTCG
>CAZYGM010000127.1:0-9677 GCA_964647015.1 uncultured Planctomycetales bacterium
GCGCAAGCTTATGTAACCACTTGCCAGATCAGGAGTTATGAAACCACTTCTAACCAGTGCGTCGAGGCGGAGGCCGCGCGAGCCGGGGCTGCCTGCGGTTCGAAGCGTCCTTGTGGTACTCCACCGGAGTGTGAAAGAAGATGCATTACGTTCGAGTACGCGGATTATTGAGAACTCTTGGTGCCGTGTGCCTTGTGCTTCTCTTGGGCTGTGACCGGTCTGGCACCGCAGGTGGTACTGGGCGCCAGAAGGAGTTGCCAGAAAGGGGGATTCTGGTAACACGGCGCGAGTACCAGGAGGCGCTACTTGAGGTCGCACACAAGCACTTGGAGGAAATGGCGGAGCCGCTTGCAGCATACTACGATGAGTGGACTTTGATTACTGGCAATTGGCTGGCCGCGTCAACTCGATTGCAGAAGCAACGGTACCGGGAAGATCGCGCACCCTTGACGCTATTCGGCTCGCACGGCCTGGGTCCGCAAGCGCAGCAGTATGTCGACCTGACCGTCCTGAACGAGCACCGCGAGACGAGCGCCTTGTGGCTGATGATCCACCGCCGGGACTTCCCGCTGCTGCGAGTAAGAGTTGCGTTCAACATCCACGAGAAGGCCCCCGGCCTGATTAGGCCCCACTGGTTCACTATCGTGCCGCAAAGCTGGGACGGTCTCGATGCGGCTGAGCGCGTGGCCTGCGACGTGCTCGAGGTCCGCGTCGGGCCGGGGCGGGTGGTCGAGATGCCTTCGATCGCCGGGTGTACCATCTCCGCCGCTGCGGAGGACCGCATTAACGGCCTGGGAAACTTCGTGTTGCTATTCGAGAAGGATATTGGTCATCCACCAAGTCCTTAGACGAGCGCAACATCCCGCCCCGCCGGCAGCAGACGCTGGTGGGTGGCTGCTGCTGATGGAACTGGACGGGAGTAATAACCTCGTGCGTAAGTACGCTTGGGGACTGGACTTAGCCGGACAGCACGGCTCCGTTAACTCGCTCGAATCCGCCGGCGGGATCGGCGGGCTGCTGGCCGTCGCGCAGGCCCAGGTCGGCGGCGGGTCGGCAGCCGGCTGGAGTATGCCATGCTGTGGGCTGACGTTCTGAAATCCCATGACCATGTTAGCGCGGCGACTCGTGTGTTGGCTTCGCTGGGGCTTTCGCTCGAACAATTCACTCGCAGCGATGATGCAATGGCCGCCGTAGTCGACCTCTACCAGGACCCTCTGCCAGTATCAGCAGACGCCGCCGGCCAACTCTGGATTCACTGCTCGTGCGTCGGCAGACTGATCGAGCGTGTCTCGGACACGGGCTTTCTCGATCAGATGCTGCATGACGAATTAGCACAAGTCGAATCCTGGGCCGAGTACGTTGCAAGTCGCGACGACTGCGCCGTCATGGTTCCAGCACTCCAGGAGTTACAGCGACAGATCTGCCTGACTCACGGGATCGCGTCGCGGCACATTACCGGCGTGTTGATGTTGATAACCGGGACGGGGACACCGCTTCGGCAGGCCTTGACGAGCGTGGCCGATTGCAGGTTTGGATACAGAGATATTCTGGAGACGTGTCGCAGAGCGCGTCAGATCGTGCCCGGAAAGAAGCTGCTGTCGGATCGCGCCGCGCGCATTTACGGACTGGAGCCCGTGCGCAGCGATTCTCCACTGGATCCGGTCGCCGTGCTATTGAACGCAGGTGAGTACGAGCCGTATGTCCGGACCCTGCCGTGGTACGGATATGATGTTGAGCCATTCCTGCTCCCTGGCGGGCGTACTCTCGGCGGCGTCTTTGAGCGCTTCGATGCGCCTGCGCGAGCACGAATTGTCGATGATATCGAACGGCCCTAGCACCCGACGTCAGGCCGTGCCCTTGAGGCCGCCCGGCCGGCAGCAGGGCGCATACACGGGCTGCCGGCCTTGTCCCGATTCACCGCCGGATATGCCACATTCTACATTCGACTGGATCACGACGACGAAGGACATCGCTACTGGAGACTGGCCTCGGACGTACCCGGGGTGGCCTATCGAGTGGCCGGAGTAAGCGCATGCAGAGAGTAGTTGCTTGGCTCGCGCTGGGTATTGCGGTCGCAGCCATGGTTGTTGCAGTAGTTGGTTGCTTTATGTCGGGCGCGGATTCTCTGGATGAATCGGCCGCAGAGGAACGCGTATACGCTCGGATCGTTAAGGAGGTGCATGCGGAGCTTGTGCCGGTATACCGGGGTTTCGGCATTGAAGTCGAGGAGCAGCCACGAAACCTCCGTGAAGTCCTGCGCCCACTGCTTGAAATCGCGGACGGCGTGGACAAGGCGCCGTGATAGTGAGCCCGCGCGCGAGAGGCCGCGGCTGGTCAAGGAACGGTGGCGGCGCGAGTCTCGGGTTGCTGTGAGTCGCGGTCGGCTGTCGCCGGCGGAATCGGCGGGCTGCTGGCGGTCGCGCAGGTCCAGGTCGGCGGCGGGTGCTTGTGGGCTACGAAAAGCGTCGGCCGCGTTCCGAACGCGGCCCGATCGAGGCTTCATGTGAGTCCTGACATGGACAATGGTGCCCGCCGAGCTCTGTGGGTCGTCGTCGTTATTCTTGGTGTTGTTTCTGTGTTGCACATATTCCAACCGCGCCTGCGCGGGCATCGACTTGATAAGCGTGCGCTCGCCCGATCACATCTTTACTCCGTCTACGCAGGGCTGGTCAAGTACACCGACACATACGGCAGTATGCCGACGTGTCTGGGGTGGCTGTGCGAGTGGGGTCTGCTTGTACCAGACGCCTTGATTGATCCAGAGCGTGCGGAGGAAGAAGGTGGCTATTCATACGTTACGAATGTCAGGCTCGATGACCCAATGAACTGGCTGCTGGTTTTTGATGATCGTCCTGACCGGCGCGACGGCTGTCGACATGTTCTGTTCGTCGATGGCCGAATAGAGCGTCATCCGGAGAAGGTGTTTCAGGAGCTCCTGGATCGCATGGCGGCCGAGATGCAGGCGGCCGGGCGACCACCACCGCTGATTGCTGGGAATTAGCGCTTGGATCGGTCGCACCGCTTGCGCCTTGCCTGCCAACCAGGTTGACGAGTTCGAATAGGGCAACCTACTGCCGGCTACTTGGTTGCCAATGCCCCATCACGCCGCAGCGCCGACACCGAACTCCGCCAATCCCCCGCAGAACCCGCAACAACCCAGCCCCAACTCTTTGACCCCACCCCATTCACGCGCCATATATCAATTGCTCACGCAGTGCCCGGAACGCCTTGGCGAACCCGTCGGCCCCAGCGCCTAACCGCGCCGGATAAGCTGACCGTCCCGTGACACGGCGATTGACGCAGCGCTACTCGCCGAACGCCTCGCCGCGTGGTGCCAGCAGAGTCCACGCCCGGCCTCACGCATCCTCTGTGCCCGCTGCACGTAATCGCGTCGGATAAGGCGGCAAGGGCGAGGTCCCCTGGAAGCGCCAGATGATGGCGACTACCTGTTGGCGCCTCTTTGGTGTGCGTGCCCACACGCCGCGTGCGCAGCAAAAAGACTTAGCCGGGTTGTCCGGCTAAGTCCATTCGCTCGGATACGCCGAGGTCTATTGCAGCAACTGCCGCATTGCCGCTAGCGGCGACGCAGCAGGCCCAGACCCGCGATCAGCAACAGGACGGTGCCCGGCTCGGGAATGATCTCGAACGTCGCCGACCCGCTGGCCAAGCCAAACGCCGTCAGCGTGAACGAAATCTGCGAGCTCATGTCCTGGGCAGCGCCGATCGGCAGATACAGTCCGCCGCCGGGGTAATTCTCAGCCAGTCCGAAGCTCCCAGCCTGCGCGTACATCTGGTCGATCAGGCCGCAGAACTCATTGCCGGCCTCAAGGTAGCCGTTGTACCAGGCGCGGTAGGCCATGCCGGACAGACCACCGGTGCCCGTCAGCGTGGTTCCAGCGCCCAGGAAATCGGTGACCGTGAACGCAGCGCTTGCCCGCGCGAACGCCGGCGAGATCTCGGGGAACGACAGCAACGCCGACGAGATCAACACGTCAATGTCCGTGGCGCCAGCGCTCACGGCGAAACCGACGTTGATTGCCGGGTAAGCCCGACCCGATACCGGATCGATGTACGACGTCACCACGGCCGGCCCGAACGTGGCACCGGTGTCACCGAGTGCGATCGGCGTGGCCGTTTGCCAATAGAAGGTGCCGCCCTCCCACCAGCCATCCTCTTCCGTGATCGTGATGCTGCCGAACGAATCCTGGCCAGTCGTCGCCTCGATCGTCAACACGACATTGTCAAGCGCGGCCGATGAAAGCGGTACAACCGCCAACAGGCCAATCAGCGCAAACAGCTTAAAACGGTCCATCTCTTGCCCCTATCAATGTGCTTCCTAAGCAGTGCCTCTCACCTCACCCGCGCCAGCGGCGCAACCTTTCCCCACTACTCTTAATAGCCCTTCTGGAGCCCCATGTCAATATAGTTCTATTTTCACGAGGATCTTTCCGTGGTCGGTGGCATTATCGAACCGCCCGTTCTCCACCCCAAAGGGGCGTACTCGCGTTGTGGAACCGTGCGCCGGGTCTGTCGTGTCAATACGTTGCGCCGTGCCGCCTGCCCGCTCATTTAGCATGCGCGCTATCGCAAATACCGCCAGGTAGGGTCTTGCGGCTTCCCAATCTCGGTTCGCCGGTCTTCTGCTCCGGCTACCTGCCCCAGATGCAGACGCCCTTGACTGTACGGCGGCGGTGCGATAGCGTGGCTGGTCGCGTTGTGCGGGCACGGTCGTGCTGCTTCTGAAGGTCGGCCGCTGAACCGGCCCTTTCGACAGAGATACGCGGACGGTTCGGGTCTTTTTGCGGACGATCGTTGTCGTGAGTGCTGATCGTGGATGACGTGCGCGGCGCATTGGGCGGCTTCGCTGCAAGTCGCTTATTTGCAGTTACTTGGAGAGGTGGCCGAGCGGCTGAAGGCAACGGTTTGCTAAACCGTCGTAGGGTTTCATAGCCCTACCGCGGGTTCGAATCCCGCCCTCTCCGTTGTTACCAGCACATCCTGATGGGGTTGCCGGCTAACCGGGCCGGTGCCACTGGTGTTGCCACCGACTGGCTTGGGCAGCCGCCAATGAAAAAAGCGGCCGACTTCTGGTCGGCCGCCGGAAAGTGTAACGCTGGTATGGTCGGTGAGCGTTACTCCAGAAGGTTCCTGACTTTATCGTATAGTCCGGGGGCGGACTCTCTGAACTCCTGCATGCTGTCGAAGACGCGAACCTCCCGCTGACCGTCCGAGAACGACTCGACGGTAATCCGCCCGTCGGCACCGATGCTGAAGGAGACCGACTCGACCGGCGCGCCGTCCGGCTTGTCTCGTAGCGAATGCTTGCCCTTAATGATCTTGACCGTGCCGGCCTCGATCTGCTGGTCCAGCGTCTCGTTAGCGCGATCAAGCGCCTGCCGGGCCTGCTCGAATTCCTGGCGGGATCGCTCCAGCGCCTGACGGAGCTTGGCCTCGACCTGGACCTGGAAGTCCTTCTGCTTGCGGCCCAGGTCGTCGACGCGCGGCCGCGTCTGGATCATGATCGACCGGGGTGAAGCGGCGCCCTGGAACAACTCGTAGGCATCCGGATCGTTCTCGCGCAGCTCGTCCAGGTTCTCGTACTGCGTGCTGGACTCTTGGCCGTCCGGAGTGCGGCGCTCGATTGTGATAGTGCCATCCGCGGCGCGCTGGATAGTCGTTACTTGCCCCTCGTCGTCCACCTGGACGCGGACTTCAACACGGGCCTCCACGTCCGACTGACTGGAATCTGAGAACCAGCCGCTGCCAGGCTGCATGAAGATCCTGAAGTCACCATCAACCCCATTCAGATCCAAGTCGCCCCGCAACTTCTGCCAGTCCAGACGCTCATCCAGCAGTTGCCGGAGCGAGTCCGGGAAGCCCGGCAACGGGCCGAGGTGCTCCAGAGTCCAGCGCCCGCGCGGATCGGTCAGGAGCCGGTGACCGCGCATCCTGAACACGTTGTCCAACTCCTCGATCGGCTCATCGTAGACGAACTCAACGTCGTAAGAATCGGACCGATCGGCCGGCGTGACCGTGAGCGTCTTGCGCTCGCCGCCGTGCAATACAACTATCTCGGCTTCATGGCCGGCGCCGACGGCCGCAATGGCGTTCACCAGGTCGGCGGAATCGTGTAGCTGCTGGCCGTCGAAGCTGCGGATGACGTCGTAGCGCTGCAAGCCCGCGCGGTCCGCGGGTCCGTCCTTGACGATGTTGACAATCATCAGCCCGGCTTCGCCGACGTGTGCGGCCAGCGGAGCGGGCACGGGCGACAAACGCACGCCGATCCAGACGGCCGGCGTCTCCGGCAAGGCCTGTGCGTCACGGCGGACAACGATGCGCTGTGGACCGTCATCACCGGCCGATGCGGCCAAGACCGCGTCCGGCATGGACCAGGCCGCCAGCAGAAATGCGTGTGCGACTATGTGTGGCAGTAGAATCATGGCGGGCTCCTCTTAGAAATCTTGTTCTATGTGGATGGCGCGCAAGCGCACACGATCCACTTCGATCAGCAGAAACTGTCCCGGCTCGTCCGCCGGAATAATGATCCAGTCACGGTTAGTGTCGCGCAGACGCACCTGCGGGCGTTCGAAGGCTGGGGGGACTTCGCGAACGGAGTCGCGCGGCAGTGACACCGGTGCGAACCACGAAGCGCCGGCTATTGCCTTGGCGGGCGCGGACGCTGTCCCTGGAGCGCCGGGTCGCCCGGGGGTCATCCAGACGGCCAGGGCCAGGCCGGCCGCCGCCGCGAAGGCCGCCGCTTGCGTCACCCAGGCGTAACGTGATCGCAACAGCGTTGTCCGCGCCGGCCGACCCAGGGCGGTGCGCATCACCAGCCCGATTTCACGATCCAGCCCGGCGTATTCATCCACGAGCGCTTCGACCTCGGGGTCCCGCCGCATCCAGGCCTCAAGCTGGCGGCGCTCGGCACGCGTGGCCTCGTCGTCAAGGTAACGCGTGATCAACCGTTCTAGTTCAGGTGCGGTGGTGTTCATACCTGTGCCTGGCCACTCAAGGCCTCACGCAGCAACCGCCGGGCACGCACCAGGCGTGTCTCCACGGTCTCGACCGGCAGGCCCAACAACTGTCCAATCTCCGCATAGCTCCAATCTTCCAGATGCCGCAGCACAAACGGTTCGCGATACAGGGCCGGCAAACCCTCGACCGCCCGGAGCAGGCTGGTTCGTAACTCACCGTGCGCCACGGCCTCTACCGGCGAAGCCAGCCGCTCGTCGTCCGGTACGTCGCCGGCCTGCTCCAACTCGCCAATGCGCGTCCGGTTGCGGCGGCGGGCGATCGACGCATCCAACGCCGCGTGGCGCGCCACGCGGTACAGCCACGGCCGCAGGCGCTGCGGGTCCTTAAGTGAGCCGAGCCGTTGCCAGACCTGTGCCCACACTTGCTGGGCCACGTCCTCGACCAGCTCCGGCCGGCCCGTGACGCCGTAGATGACACTGCGCACCCAGGAGTCATGGTCGCGAACCAAGCGGTCCGCGGCCGGCCGATCTCCCCGCTGCACGGCCGCCACCAACTGGTGCAGCGCCTCGCCATCGATGCTTGCGCTGGTCACGTCACTCACTACTGACGAGCGTCCCGCCGATTTCATGCCAAGAAAAATCCCAGGTTCATGGTGACCTTCCGGGCGTTGCCCGGCAGACCGGCTACCGCAGTGCGGATTGCCCCGTTCGCCGGCCACCTCTACTATTCGGACTGGCAATCACAATATTATGGGAGTTAGCAATGCCGCTGCCCAAGACTCTGAGCACACTCTTACGACTACCGACAGCCGCCTTCACTGAGACCGCCGTCCTGGCCTTCATCAAGGACACGTGCCGACGCCTTTCGGGGGTCACCTGCCGGCCGGATCGGCACGGCAACCTGCTGGCGTGCTATCGCCATCGTCCCGGCACCGCGACGCCCCTGGTGTTCGCCGCACACACCGACCATCCGGCATTCGTAGCGCGTGAGATGGCGGACGGGCGCACGCTGCGGGCAGATTTCCGCGGCGGCGTGTTGTCGAACTACTTCGCGGGCGGACGCGTGCGATTCTGGAGTGGCGGGCATTGGATCAAGGCCCGGGTTCAGGAGGTAACGAAGACCCTGCCGGTGCCGACGCAGGGGCCCAGCGTGACGCGGCCGACTGAGGCGCTGCTGCGCGTCAGCGGCCCTGTAGAGCGTGACGCGCCCGGCATCTGGGACTTGCCCGACCCGCTTCTCAAGGGCGACGTGTTGCACGCCGGCCCGTGCGATGATCTGGCCGGCGTGGCGGCCCTGCTCGAGCTGCTCACGCGCCTGAGTCGCAAGCGGGCGCAGGCCGAAGTGCACTGCCTGTTCACGCGCGCGGAGGAAGTCGGGTTCATAGGCGCCATTGCGGCGGCCAAGAGCCGCTCCGTGCCCCGCAAGCGGCCCATCATTGCCATAGAGATGAGCAAGGCCCTGCCGAACGCGCGCATCGGCGACGGGCCGGTATTACGCGTGGGTGACCGCCTGAGCACTTTTTCGCCCGAATTGATAGCCTTCTGCCGCACTGTGGCGGACAAGCTGACCAAGCGGCGCAAGAAGTTCGCGTATCAGCGTAAGCTGATGGACGGCGGCGCATGCGAATCGACCGCATACTCGGCCTTCGGCTACCAGACGACCTGCATCTGCCTGCCACTGGGCAACTACCACAACATGGACGCGGAACGCGGGCGCATCGCGCCGGAGTACATCAGCATTACGGACTGGCGAAACATGACGGACTGGTTCGAGGCCCTGGTGCTGGCCGAACCGGGCTTCGGCCCGAGCAACAGGATTCGCGAGGATCTGGAGCGGAGTTTCAGCAAGTTCGAAGCCCTGTTGGGCACGCGCCGCCGGACCCGGTAAGGCTGGGGACGGCCGTCGGCTCGGCCGCAATAGGTGCATGTCCCGGGTGCTGTTCGGGGTGCGCTTACAAACAACGCGCGGGTCTATAGTATCCGTGCTGCCGATGCAATGTAGACTGTACTTGGATGCACGTTGCGATGGGCCCGGCCGACGCCAGCGGTGGTTCTCGGCTGTTTGGCCCGGCGGCGCGTTGAGAGCCGGAGAGGTCGCGATGGATTACACCTGCCCCCGCTGCCAGGGCAACAACCCCAGCGCGGCCCGCTTCTGCCGCCTGTGCGGCCTGGCGCTGGTGCGGGGACGAGGCGGCTTGTTGGGCGCCGGGGCGGTCCCGCATCCGGAGCCGCTGGCGGCGCCCGCGGGTTATGAGCCGGTCGCGGGCGCGCCGGACCTGCATTTCCACTGGGAAGCCGCCTGGGGCGGCAAGGTCCTGCTGGGGACCGAAACGCTGGCCGTCCAGGTGTTCAACGGCGGTTACGACTTGTGCGACGTGGTGCTGACTGTCTGCGGTACGGATGAGAATGGGGCCGCGCTGCTCTCGATTGCTCAGGAAGTCGCGCACTGGTCGCGGGGCGAGACAGTGGCGCTGGAGATACCCTCGTGGGAGCTTGCGGCGCCCGCTCGGCACATCCTGGTGACCCTGGAGGCCGCGCGCTTTGCCGGCGCGGCGTAGTGCTCGGGGCAGCGGCAATGGAAGGAGGATGACGAGGTGATCATCTACGTCTTCATCAGCATGATCGTGCTGCTCGCGCTGCTGCTGCTCAGCGGCTTCTTCACGGTCCAGCAGCAGACGCGGGCGGTGGTCGAGCGGTTCGGGC
>CAZYGM010000128.1:0-9611 GCA_964647015.1 uncultured Planctomycetales bacterium
CCCAGACTTCCATCTCGCCGAAGCGTTGTCCGCCGGTGCGGGCCTTGCCGCCCAGAGGCTGCTGGGTGATCAGGCTGTACGGCCCGGTCGAGCGGGCGTGGATCTTGTCATCCACCAGGTGATGCAGCTTGAGAAGATACATGTAGCCAGCCGTCACGGCCTGCTCGAAACGTTCGCCGGTGCGGCCGTCATACAGCGTAATCTTGCCGCTGAGCGGCATTTCCACCAGCAGCTCCTTGGTGCGGCCGGCGCGGCGGATGACCTCAGGATCGTCACGCTTGGCGACGACGTGCGCGTTGGCCTCCATCTGGCAGGCGCGAATCTGGGCCTCTTTGGCGCCGTCGAAGACGGGGGTGATGGCCTGGAAGCCGAGCACGGCCGCGGCCCAACCGAGGTGCGTCTCCAGAATCTGGCCGACATTCATACGGCTGGGGACGCCCAGTGGGTTCAGGCAGATGTCGACGGGCGTGCCGTCCTCCAGGAAGGGCATGTCCTCTTCGGGCAGGATCTTGGCGATGACGCCCTTGTTGCCGTGCCGCCCGGCCATCTTGTCGCCGATCGACAGCGTGCGCTTGGTGGCGACGTAGACCTTGACCATCTCCAGTACGCCGGAGGGCAGCTCGTCGCCACGCTTCATGTGGCCCAGGCGGCGCTCGCACTCGCGCTCGATGTCAACGATGCGCGGCCAGAACTGGGCATAGAGGCGCTCACACTCGGGCCGGCGGCCGGCGGCTTTGACCCACTTGAGCGAGAAGGTTTCGATCTGCTCGAGCAGGACCTCGGGGTTCTCGCTGCGGCCGACCTTCTGACGCGTGTTCGGATCGACGAGCACCTGGCCGATCACGTCTTCAAGGGCGGCGATCAGTTGCCGGAACAGCTTGATGCGCTGCTCGTCGCACTCGGCCTGGAAGGCCTTCATCTGGCGATCCAGATCGCGCTTCTGCTCTTCGCTCAGGTGCGTGCGGCGGCTGAAGTGCCGCGTGCCGATGACGATGCCTTCCTGGCCGGCCGGCAGTTCGAGCGAGTCGTTCTTGACGTCCTCGCCGGCGCGGCCAAAGATCGCGTGCAGCAGCTTCTCCTCGGGACTGAGCTCACTCTTGCTCTTGGGCGAGACCTTGCCCACCAGGATGTCGCCGGGGCCGACGCGCGTCCCCAAGCGCACAATGCCGCGATCATCGAGGTTGGCCAGGGCGCGCTCCGAGACGTTGGGGATGTCGCGCGTGAACTCCTCGCGGCCGAGCTTGGTCTCGCGGATCTCGACCTCGTGCGACTCGATGTGAATGCTGGTGAAGACGTCATCCTTCACGAGCCGCTCGGAGATCAGAATCGCGTCCTCGAAGTTGTAGCCGTCGAAGGTCATGAAGGCGACCAGCACATTGCTGCCCAGCGCCAACTCCCCCTGGTGCGTGGCGGCGCCGTCGGCAATCACGTCGCCCTTGGCCACCTGCTGACCCGGCCGCACGACCGGGCGCTGGTTGAGCGCGGTGCGCTCGTTCAGGCCAACGAACTTGCGGAGCTCGTACTCGTCCGTATCGTTTATCACGATGCGGCGTGCATCGACGTAGGTCACCTTGCCGTCCATGCGGGCCCGTACGATCATGCCGCTGTTCAGCGCCACCGGCCGCTCCATGCCAGTGGCAATGATGGGCGGCTCCGTCTGCACCAGCGGCACGGCCTGCCGCTGCATGTTCGAGCCCATCAGGGCCCGGTTGGCGTCGTCGTGCTCCAGGAACGGGATCAGCGCGGCGGAGACGCCGACCGTCTGCTTCGGAGAGATATCCACGTAGCGGATGTCGCCCGCCGCGACCTGCTGCAAGTCGCCGTTGACGCGCGCCAGCAGCGTGCCGTCCCGCAGCTTGCCGGCCTTGGCGCCGCCGTTGTCGCCCTGATACGCGGCGCGCGGCACGAGCGGCGGGAGGGTGCCGTCGGACTGGGCCTCCACCACATCGGGCGGGGCCAGGGTGGTACGCATCTCCTCGTCAGCCCGCAGGTAGACGATGTCGCCGTTGACCTTGCCGCGCTCCACGGGGCGGTAAGGCGTGGTCAGGAAGCCGTATTCATCCACGTCGCTGTAGATGCCCAGCGAGGCGATCAGGCCGATGTTGACGCCTTCCGGCGTCTCGATCGGGCAGATGCGACCGTAGTGGCTGATGTGCACGTCGCGCACCTCGAACCCGGCGCGCTTGCGATTCAGGCCGCCGGGGCCCAGGGCCGACAGGCGGCGCTCGTGCGTCAACTGCGAGAGCGGGTTGGTCTGGTCCACCACCTGAGACAGCTCGCTGCGGCCGAAGAAGAAGTCGATGGCGCTCGAGATGCTCTTGGTGTTGACCAGCTCGGCCACCTTGCCGATCGAGTCGGGGTCCTTGAGGCTCATGCGCTCCTGGACGGTGCGGCGGAGCTTGAGGAAGCCCTTGCGCAGCTCGTCGGCGGCCAGTTCGTCAATGGTCCGCAGGCGGCGGTTGCCGAGATGGTCGATGTCATCGACCTGGCCTTCGCCGGAGCGCAACGCCAGCAGGTAGCCCAGCGAGCTGACGAAGTCCTCCGGCCGGAGGACCATTTCGTTCTCCGGTACGCCCTGTTCGAACTTGCGATTAAGGCGGAAGCGGCCGACCTTGCCGAGGCGATAACGGGTCTCGTCGTAGAATTTCTCCTGGAACAGCTTGCGGGCCTTGTCGAGCTGCACCGGGTTGCCGGGCCGCAGGCGGGCATAGATCTTCTGCAGGGCTTCCTCGTGGCTGTGGGTGGCGTCCTCGGCCAGCGTGTTGAGTATGATCGCGTCGTGCATCTTGGCGATGACGTCAACCTGCTTGAGGCTCGTCTCGCGGATCTTGTTGAGGGCTTCGCCGATCTGGCAGCCGGCCCGAACCAACTCCTCGCCGGTATCGGGATCGACGATCGGAGCGGCCGCGTACATATCGGGCTTAAGCGCTGGGACGCGCACCGACTTGGTCTTGTAGAAGGCCCGCACCACCGCCTCGTCGGAGCCGTACTTCTCGTCCATGGCCCGGAGGAAGGTGGTGGCGGGAATCTTGCTGCTCTGGTCGATGCGGACCGCCAGCACGTCCTTGCGCGTGACGTTGATCTCGATCCACGAGCCGCGCTCGGGAATGATGCGGCAGGCGTGCAGGGCCCGGTCGCCCTCGGCGGACTCCTTGACGAAGTCCACGCCCGGGCTGCGGTGGAGCTGCGAGACTATGACGCGCTCTGAGCCGTTCACGATGAACTCGCCGCCGCCCATCATGATTGGCAGCTCGCCCAGGTAAATGGCCTCCTCCTTGACCTCCTCCACATCCTTGCGGTGCAGACGCACGCGCACGCGGAAGGGGCGGCCGTAGGTAAGGCCGAGTTCGCGGGCTTCGTCGGGCGTGTAGCGGGGCGGATCGAGCGTGTAGTCGAGGTACTCGAGCTTCAAGTTGCCGTCGTAACTCTCGATCGGAAACACTTCCTGCAGCAGCCCCTCCAAGCCGACGCGAGTCCGCGCTTCGGGGTCAACTCCAGTCTGAAGGAAACGCTCGTACGATTCCGTCTGGATGCAGATGAGATCGGGAACCGGGATGGCGTCGCCGTGCCGACTGAAATCGCGGACGTGAGTAATCTGCATAACCGGCTATCCTTCGTGGTTACGGGTTTACGAAGAAACTGGCGCAGACTGCGAGCGGAGCGTGTATCGAGGGAACGAGCCCCTGCAACCGAATCCTCGCTTGCACGTGCGTTAACACTCGTGAAACCGCGCCCTTCGGCTGCTTGCTTTAGCCAGTCTCGCGCCGTGAGGTCAAAAGCGCATACCTTTGCCGCGTAATCCAGCCATGTTACCCGTAAGCTCAGCCTTGGCAAGGCTTTTGCCGTAATTTTTTTTCGTGTGGCAAGGGAATTGCTAAGCCAGCGCGCCCACGGAGGTGCCCAACATGGGCCAATGGATGAGCGTCGACTACGGTGCGCGTCGAATCGGTGTGGCCATTGCCGACCAGGACCATCGCATTGCCTTTCCGACCGACACGCTGCCGGCGACCGGTGGCGCTCGCAAGGATGCGACGGCGATCCTGGCGTGGGCCCGCGACCACAACGTCAGCGGCGTCGTGGTCGGCCTGCCGATGAACATGGACGGCAGCATTGGGCCGCAGGGGCGTTTGTGCCAAGCGCTGGCCGACCGTCTGCGCCGCGCCGGCCAGGTTCACGTCGAGCTGTGGGACGAGCGGCTAAGTAGTTATCAAGCAGACATTTACATGGAGCAAGCCGCCGTGCGGCGCTCGCAAAGGAAGGGTCTGCGCGATGCGCTCGCCGCGCAGGTTATCCTCCAGTCCTTCCTGGACGCGCGCCAGCCGGGAGAACCGCCGGCCGTGCCTCCAGACCCGCCGGCGGAACCAGCGGACCAGCAGGATGGGGATTGACAGGAATGCGGGCGACGGGCGGAGTCCGGCACAGTCCGGGCGGCGCCGGCACCGGCCTCAGTGCGGCGCGGCGCCCCTGCCGTTGTCTTCAGAGAACTCGTAGAAGGCGGCGAGCAGGCGCCGGTGGCGCCGGTGGCGCACATTGAAGCCCAATTCGTCCATCTCACGCAGCGCTACCTCCGGCGAGACCCCCTGGGCGTGCACCCGGTAAAGGGCACAGAACAGCAGCGTGCGTTGCTGTCCCACTCGGCAGTGCACGAGGACCGGTTGGCGCTCGGCATCCTGTGTCAGCTCAAGGAAAGCGCGGACCTGCTCAGCGGTGGGCGGGTTCTTGTGGTTACAGGGCAACGCGACAAACTGTGCGCCGTGGGCTTCACAGGCGTTGCGCTCGGCCAGCTCCCAACCGTCCGGATCATCGGCCTGACGCGTGCCGCGCAGGCTCACCACGGTCTTTAGTCCGTAACGGTCGATCAATTCCGCCAGTTCGGTCGGCGTGGGCTGGCCGCAGCGATAGAGGGCGCCGGGCTGCACGACGCCGAAATGGCGCAGGCCGTCGTAAGGGGCGTGGAGCAACCGCCGCAGAAACCGAGGTATGTTCACGAACGGGGCCTCAGTCCTGGTTGTACTGACACACGTGGACGGAGCGGGTGGCTACGAGCGTGAGATAACTCGGAAGGTCACGCGGCTCTCGGCCAACTTATCTCCCAGTCTATCAACGACGGTGACTTTTGCCACATAGTCGCCGGCCGGAAGTGTGGCGGGCAGGCGTACGAGCCGGGGGATGAAGCAGTCCTGGCGTTGCTGTCGGCAGCGGTCCACGACGTCGGCATCGCGAATCTCCAGCACGGTTTGGCCGCCGTCGTCGAGTATGGCCGTCCGCAGCTCGAAGCGCGCGACATACAGGCCGTCTTGCTCCTGTTGGGTGACGAAGTTGCGCACTTCACAGTACAGCACGAACTCGCTTTCGAGGCCGACCATGAAATGCGGCGGCTGGATGGGGCTGTAGTCGCCGAAGCCGCGAATCTCCTGGCAGATGGTCAGGGCTGGAATCTGGAGGTCGCTTAATGGCCGCAGGTCATTCGCCAGGCGGTTGAGTTCTTCCAGCACCCGTGTCAGAGTTCCGGACGCGTCGCCGTCATGGGCTTCGCGAATGGTAATCAGGGCCTCGACGAAACGGCTCGCCATGGCCCGCTGCTCGTCGGAGACCATCGTCAACGGTCTGCGGGCCGCCTCGTAGTCACCGGCGACAGCCTGCATCAGACGCTGGTCAAGCTGCCGGCGGAATGAGCCCTCGTCGGCGCCGACGGCCCACTGCTCCAGGAACTGCTCAAGTGTGAGGGGCGCCCGGCGGGCCGTGGCCGCCTGGTTAATGCGGGCCGGTCCGACTTCGGTGGTCGGCGGGGCGGCGGCCAGCAGGGTGGCATTGGTACGCACTGTTACCGACCCGAGCGCGGGGGGCGCGGCATCGGCAGGCGCAGCGGGCACGTCCGGAGCGCCTGTGCACGTCTGCAGCGCGATACTCACATCCTCCGGCTGCGGAGTGCCGCCAGCCAGTAGCTGGACGGCGGCGCGTTCGCTGTCCAGGTCGGTGGCGTATCGGTCCCCCGCAGAGGTTAGTAGGCCGGTTGGATCGGTAACGGGCACGAACTGGCCATCCCTGGTGGTCGATTCATCCGGCGCGGGGCGGCGCAGACGCTGCTGCACGTCGTCGATGCGCTGGATGTAGCCCTGCACGGCTCGGTCGATGTCCGCCTCGTCGGCGTCCGCAGCCGGCGTAGGCGGCTCTTCGTCCGCTGCCGGCACGACCGCCGGGGTTTGACCGGCGCCGCCGCTCAGTTGCGGGATTTGGTATGCCGGCGCTGTTGGGGGTATGCAGCCGCTCAGCCACGGCAGCGCAAGCGCTGCGCACACTGGGGCTGCGATTCTCATGGCATCCATGCCTGACTCCGCAAGCGTCCTTTACGTGGCGGGAGCGGCCACGCTGACCATCAGTGCTTCCACCCCTCGTTCTATCGACCGCAGGCCGGACTTGGCTTGTGCGTCGAGATCCGCGAGTTCGGCGAGCAACAGGCGCAGGCGGTTGGCCGGCAGGCGGTTCAGGAGCGTGTCCAGCTCGCGCTCGCGGCCCCACATCATCAGGCGGGGGGCCAGCGCGCTGGTGGGCACGCCGGCGGCGCGTTGCTGCTGAGCGTCGAGCCACCGGCGCAGGACGAAGGCGATGCCGCCGACCGACTTGAACGCCGCCGCCGGATCGGTGCTGAGGACCTGGTGCCAGAGGTTGAGGGCCTCTGGCAGGCGGCCCAGTCCGGCGGCATCCAGCACGCGGAATATCTTCTCTTCGCGGCTCTGGCCGACCAGAGCGGCGACATCCTCGGTCGAGATGGTCGTCCGAGTGTCGGCATATAGACAGAGCTTCTCGACCTCGGCGGCCAGAACGCCTTGGTCCTGCCCGACCAGATCGCACAGGCGGCCGGCCGTGGCGGGGTCGATCCGCTTGCCGCGCGCCTTGGCCTCGTCCACTACGAAGCCCGCCAGCGCCCGTCCGGTCAGCTTCTTGCACTCGCAAACCTGCCCGCCGCAAGCGGCTGCGGCCTTGTAGAGCCGGGTGGTCTTGGGGAAGCTGCGGCATTCGAGCACGAGCGTGCCGGTGGCGGCCGGGGCCGTGAGGTACTTCTCCAGGCGTTCGCGGGCGGCGGAGATGAAGCGGTCGGCGTCACGGACAACCACGACGCGCCGGTCGGCCAGGAGCGGGAGCGTCATCAGCTCGTCGACGACGCGGCCGAAGCTCGGTCCGCCCTGGTCCTCGCTGAGCGTGCCATCGAGGGTAACCAGCGCCATGGCCCGGTCGGCCTCTACGGGCAGCAGGGCCGCGAGCGTGCGGCTCAGAGCGACGGACTTCTGGTGCTGCTCGTCGCCGAAGATCACCACGATGGGTGGCTGTCGGCTGGGTTGGGTTTTGGCCATATGTCGCGTGCGTGCCAGCGGTTACGGTCGTGTGGCCGGCCCGAAGTAGTCGAGCCGTTTCTGGGCCTCCGCACGCACCGTCGGGTCGGCCTGGTCCAGGTCGAGGATTTTGGCCCAAGCTTCGAGCGCCGCAGCCTTGTTGCCGAGCCGGTGTTGGACGTCGCCGTAGCGGCGCCAGTGGACGGCCGACTCCGGCAGCAGTGCCAGCAGGCGTTCCAGGTGCGTGCGCGCATGAGAGTACCGCTTCTGCGTCGCCGCGACCAGCGCCAGGCCGTCAAGTGCTCCGACATGGTCGGGTTGGCCTTCCAGGGCGGCGGCGAAGCGGTTGTCCGCGTCGTCGTAGCGTCCGGACCAGTAGAGCGCGCTGCCGAGGTCCACGAGCATGTCGGCGTCGCCGGGCGCGATTCGCAGGGCCTCCTCGAAGCGGTCGGCGGCCAGGGGGAAACGGCGCTCGGCGAGCAGGCGCTGCGCGAGAGCACGCAGGTGCACGAGGTGTTCCTGCTCGGCCATGGTGGGGACGGCCGGCAGTTCAGGGGTGGGCGAGGGTGCTTCAGTGTCGGGGGGTTCATCCGCACCGAGCGGTTCGGTGGCAGGCGCGGTCGTCGGCTGCTGTGGGGCGCGCACGACAACGCCGGCCAATTCGTCAATCGAGCGGTTGCCGGCCCGGTCGGTGGCGGCCAGGCGCAGATCAAACTGGCCGGCCAGGTGCTCGGGCACGGTCCAGGAGATCCGGCTTTCGCTCACAACCGCGAGGCCGCCGTCGGTCCATTCGTTTGTGCCGGCCGGGCGATAGAAGACCCGAATACCGGTGTCGCCCAGATGCTCGTCGATCAGCGAAAGCCTGATGTTCAGGGGCTGACCGGCGACTGGGGCAAGGGCTTCGGCGTGGGCATGCACCTGCAAGGTAGGCGGCACCGTGTCAACGATGACGCGGAGGTGCGGCTCGCTGCCGGGGCGCGGCGGGTCGGCGGAGGCGCCGGCCGCGTTCCGCAGGACGAGATAGAAGCCGTACCAGCCGTCCTCGTCGACTTCACACCGCAGGCTGGATGTGCCGAAGCGTTCGGCGGCTATGGATTGCCAAGTCTTGCCGCCGTCGCGTGAGGCCCAGACGTCGACGGTCTCGACGGCGGCCTCGTTGTCGGCGGAGAAGCTTAGGAGGAGTTGGCGCGAATTGACGTAGCGCAGCGGGCCGGCCCCAGCCGACTCGACAGCCAAGGCTGCTGCCATCAGGATGAGCAAGGTTCGCGCGGCGATCATGCCTTGGTTGAGCTCCTGTTACTATCGCTGTCCCTATCGGAGGGTGCCGCGCGCCGACCGCATGGGGGCGGCCAACGACGCGCCGGGCATGCGCGGTGAGCGCGGCGTGTGCCCGGCCGGCGAAATCCCGTAGAATCATGAGTGGTTACTGAGGCCTCCAAGGGACGAGATTGATGCTGGGCTGGCGGCGGAAGTTGCGGTGTGGCGGTGGCGGGGCGACGGTTATCGGGCTTGTACTGGGGTATGCGCTGCTGGCAGGCGCGCCGGCCCGCGCGGACACGTCCGATACTGTGCACTATGTCCTGACCCCCTTGCCGGAGGTCGGCCGGCTGCGCGTTGAGATGACTTGGTCCACGCGTGGGCGGACGGCATCGGCGGCACTCGTGTCGCCGCGCTGGGGCACCGTGGACGACGTGCCGGCCCTGCTGCGGGGCTTGCAGTTCGGCGGAGGGGTGCGGCGGGTGGAACGTCAGCAGTCGCGCTGGATTCTGCACCATCCGCGCGACGCGACGATCACGTGCAGCTACGAGGTTGATCCCGGTCGCCGGCGGTTGGACTGGACCGGCCCGCATTACCCCGTCACGACGCCCACTTTCTTCCACGGGATGGGCAATGCGTTCCTGCTGACGCCGCAGGGCGGGGGCGGTTTGCCAGAACTATATGACGTAACGCTGCGCTGGAAGCTGCCGGCGGGTTGGCGGGCGGCCTGCTCGTGGGGCAGCGGGCCACACATCGGGGCGCAGATATCGCCGGATGACGTGCGCCATTCTACGTACCTGGCGGGTGAGATCGACGTGCGCACGGTCGAGCGTGACGGACTGAAGGTCAGCGTGGCGTTGCGTGGCCGTTTCCGGTTCAGCGCGGACGAGTTCGCCGAGTTGGCGGCGACGATTGTGGCACACCAGTGCCGGTTCATGGACGAGCGCGACTTTCCGCCGTTCCTGGTTGTGGCCGTGCCGGTGGGCGAGCCGATCGGCCGCGACGAGTCGCACCTGGTCGGGA
>CAZYGM010000129.1:0-9587 GCA_964647015.1 uncultured Planctomycetales bacterium
TCTCGTCGAGAACGATGCGCCCCTGGGCGGAGCCCCAGGTCGGGCCGAAGTTGAAGCGCACGGCCACGACATTCGACAGGTCCAGCCCGGTGCCGTTGGTCAGGAAGTCGGTGAGGCGAATGCGGATGACTTCCATCTCGTTGTGCCAGCCGCTGGAGCGCTGATAAGGCTGCTCCAGGCCGCCGCCGTAGGCGCCGATGTTGATCGAACTGGTCGTGCCGTCGCCGTCACGCAGCGTGACGGTGAAAGTCGTGTCGCCGAGGACCGCCAGCGTGTAGGGGTGGCGCGTGCCCTGAGCACCACGGAAGGAAAGATAGAGATACTCCCAGAAGTCCCGGGCAACCGGGCACACCTCCCACTCCATGTACGCGTCGCCGTTCCAGTCAAAGACGACGCCGCGGCTGTTGTCAGGCGTACCGCTCGAGCGGCACTGGGTAGCGCCGTTGAACGGGTCGCTGGAGCTCCAGGAGAAGTCGCTGTTGTTGTCGTCCAGGCGGCCTTCCGTCAGGTTCTGGACGGTGTAAGTGACCGCACAGCCCGAGCTGCTGACGCTCGTCGACGTCTGCGTCTCGTAATCGTCGATGAAGTAGTTGCCGGTTTCCGAACCGTTGCGGTACTCGCTGCTCACGACGATGCAGGGGTTCTCAATGGGGATGGACGGCGGGTAGAACCGCTCGTATTGCCGCCAGAAAAAGTCGGTGGCCGGGACGTTGCCCTCGGCATAGTGCTTGATGAGCGGCAGGAACAGGCCCTTGATGATGTTGTGTATCGTCGCGTCCGGCGTGATTTGGCACGGGCCCGAGAACCAGGCGTCACCGCTGCCGGAGTGGAAGTGGCCGTGGCCGGCGCCCTGCACGACGGTGGACATGCGGTAGTGCGTGGCGCGCTCGTGCAGATGGAACGTCTGGGCGACATCGGAACTGGCCGTGCCGCTCACGTCCGCGTCACCGGACGCGGTCCACAGGTGGTAGTTGGCATGGTGCGGGTTGGACCCGGCCGGTCCGAGGAAGTCGACCGGCAACATGCTGCTGAGCAGGACCAGGCTGTCCATGGAGTAGTAAGTGGGCGGCACCGCGCCGTGCGTGTAGTCGTTGTCGTGGATGCGGTCGAAGGCGCGCGCGATACCCTCGGCACCGCGGCTATGACCGATCCAGATGATGCGGCTGTTGTCGACGTGGCCCACCATTACGCCGCCGGCGATCGAACCGAGCAGGGACAGGAAGGCATCCGTGTGTCCGAGCGTGGTGACCGAGCACTGCTCGATACCCGGGCCGGTGTTGTTCTGGTGCGACATGACGACGTAGCCGTAGGAGGCCATGTGGACGCCGATGTAGTCGTACCAGCGGTAGTCGTGGCCGTTGCCGTGGCTGATGACGATCAGCGGCAACTCGCCCATCGAGGCGATGTTTGACGGGTAGTAGATGCGCTCGAGCTTGTGCGTGGACGGAATGCCGAAAATCGCGCCCACGTCATACGACCCGATCATGCTGACCGGCAGCGGACCGGTCGTGGTCGTGTCGTGCACGATGTACAGGCCGGCTTCCTTGCTGTAGCCGTCGATGTAGTCGCCGCCGTCGAGCTGGCCGTTCTGGTTCATGTCGATGATGACGTCATAACCGCGGCCCAGACCAGTGTTGGCCCCGGTGACGGGATCGTAGACGGCGGCGCTCAGCGCCATGGGCGTCACGATGGTGAAGGTGTTCTCCTGGATGGTGGAGCCGCTGAACGTGACCGTGTCCGGACCAGTGGGCCGGGCGTCGATCAACTCCTTGTCGACACTCCATTCGCCGGCAGTCTTGGCCTCGACCACGTAGACGTCCGCGGTCTGGTCGACGATCTCCGGGAAGCGCGTCGGGTCAATGGCGAGCTCCACGGTCCGGGCCTGGAAGAAGGCCTTGACGTACTCGAAGTACGGGTACTGCGTCAGCGAGTTACCCGCAAGCTGCGTGGCGATGGGATCGCCGCCCCCGCCGCCCGTCAGCAACTGGACAAAGGGGTCGATGTCGAACGCATTGACCAGGCCGTCGCCGTTGATGTCGGCCAACATGTAATCGCAGTCCGGGTACGTGGCGGCGTACTCGGCCGGATTGGCCAGCGCCAGGACGAACGGGTCGATGTCGAACGCGTTCACCAGGCCGTCACAGTTGAGGTCGCCGACTTGATACGAAAATGCTGCCACCGGCAGCATCAACAAGCCGACCATCAGTGCTAGTCCAAAGCGATGCTCACTCAAGGCATGCCCTCCTTCATTAAGGGAGTTAGTTGTAGTGGCCCGACACACGGGCACCGACGGGCCTTCCCGTTTGAAGGCGCGCCAGCGCTGACTTCCGCTCACGACGCCGAAGTCAGGTACTTCCAATCGGATATCCTTAATCATAGTCATAACAGAAAGCTGGTCCGCAAATCAATGCCAAAGCGGCCAAAGCAGGCCGGTTCTGCCGATAACCGGCATTGCGGGCCGCGCCAAGCCGCTTGGCAGAATGTCGGTTCTTGTAGGTCCACAGTCGAAATGGACCGGGTGCTAACCTCGCAATGGCACATAAATGTTTTGTGCAAGGACACTTGTGACAGGCGCGGCACATTGGTGGGGCTATTTGAAGCTCTCACGCACGAAGGCGGCGCGTGTTGTCCCGGTTCCAGTTTAGCCGAGTAAGCGGGTCTTAATGGCTCAGGCAGTGAATCGGCGGAATTGTATAGGAGAATACACGTGCTGCGCCCCGCCAGCAGGCCATAGAGGATGCTTAGCACTACAGTCACCAACAAGACACCGGTCTGCCGGCGGCACGCCCCAGCAGCGCGTCATTCGCCAGCGGTTACGCCCGCAACCGCGGGGCCGGCGGGCGCCGCGTGGCGCGGCGCCGGCCTCCGGGCGCTATCAGCGCCTTACGGGCACGGTGGGCAGCCGACCGTCAGGCACTGTACGAAGCCGTCAATGTCGAACGAGTTCACCGCGCCGTCGCAGTTGATGTCGTTCGCGCACAGGAAGTCACACGTGTAAGCAGCCTGCCACGTCGCCGGCTGCGTCAGCGCGATCACGAACGGGTCGATGTCGAACGAGTTCACCAGGCCGTCGCAGTTCGAGTCGCCGCGCGCCAGGCAGGGCGGGCCGGCGATGCAGTCTTCGTCATAATCGTGCACAAACGGCGTGGTCAGCGCCAGGTGCACGTCCACGTCACCGCCCGGCAGGGCCTCGTTAGCCACGTACCACTCGGCTACGTCGAACGTGGCGCCGCTGCCCGTGTTAATGCCGGGCAGGCGGTAGGCGTAGCCGTGGGTGCATTCCCAGGCGGTGCCGGTTCCGTCCACGCCCAACTCGCCGTAGACGTCGATAATGTGCGAGCCGTCCGCGGTATCAGTGATAGCGTAGCGGCCGTTGCCATCGCCGAATAAGACCATCGTGCTAAGGTCCGGGGGGACCCCATACACCCCGAACTGGAAGGCGCCCGTACACTGCCCGCTCTGACGACTGTCGATCACGAAGGACTGGCCGGCGCTGATGGTAACGCCGGTGAGGTCAACATCCACCGCCAGATCGGTTTCGTCGTCGAGCTGGACGATCAGACCGCCGGCCGGGAAGGTGTAGTCCGTCAGGCCAGTGTTGGTTATCTCGATCCAGCGTGGGCAATCGCCACTGGCACTGCCATGCACCACCTCGCTGATAATGAGGCAGTCGGCACTCGCGCTCACGGCGCAGGCCGCAGAAAGCACTACCACAATAGCACGCAACCTCATGAGCTTGCTCCCTTTCAACAACGTCCCTCGGATACTTGCGCCAAGTCCGTCGCAACAACCGGACCTGGCCGTGCCGCCAAATCTCCTGTCGATCCGGGCCGGCGCACCACCGCGGATCAACCACGCCCGCCGCCGACGTCACTCGCCGGTGAGCAGGCTCACAAACGGGTCAATATCAAACGCGTTGACGACGCCATCGCCATTGCAGTCCGCCGCCAGGTACGTGCAGTCCGGATAGGCGGCGGCATACGTGCTCGCGTCCGTCAGCGCCAGCACAAACGGGTCGATATCGAAGGCGTTTATCACGCCGTCGCAGTTAACATCGCCGATCAACATGCCGCCATAGAACTCCACTTCGCTGAGCATCATGTAGCGGCTGGTCGAGAAGGCGCTGTCCAGCAGCGTCAGGGCCAGCGTATCGCCGTACAGGCCCAGCCCGTCAAAGGTCGCCGCGAAGGGCGCGCCACTGGGCGGGTCCGTGACGGGGAACTCGAGCGTGGTGCCGCCCATGACGACGCGGACGTGGGTCGGCGGATAGACCCCGCCGCTGCCGTTCGAGTCGTCCAGGTGGAGCACCACCGCGTCGATCGCCAGCGGATTGGCGAACTGGAAGGTGATCGTCGGTTGTATCGAGCGCCAGCCGACGTACGGTCCCGGCGTTACATTCCAGTTCTGTGTGGCAATCACGCCGTCCGTAAGATCGCCCAGGCCGCCCCACAGCGGCGCCAGCGCCACGGTGTTATCGCCTTCGCCGTCATAAGCGTCGTCGAAGTACGTGTAGGTGCCGGTCTCACCGTTGAGCAGATCGTAGCTGACGGGCACCGCCATGTTCAACGTGACGAACCGAAAGGCCGCCGAGTACGGCCCCGTGCCACAGGCGTTGCTGGCGCGGACGCGCCAGTAGTACGGCGTAAGCAGGCTCAGGGCGTCCGTCACCGTGTGGCTGGTGTCCGTGACCGTCGCCGCGTAGACGACATTCATGAACGCCGGATCGGCGGCGATTTCAACTTCGTATTCAGCCGCGCCGGTCGCAGCCTCCCAGGTCAGCGTCGGTAGCATCGCGACACCCTGGGCCCCGTGCTCCGGGGCCAGCAACAGCACCTCTTCGGGTGCACCGGCCGCGGCGTGCAGCCCGACCGCAATGGCTCGCTCGAAGGACGGGGCGGTTCCCGCGATTTCGATCGTGTAGTTGCCGGCCGCGGCCGCATCCAGACCAATGATGGTGAGGACGGTCGTGAACGGGGGCGGCAGCGAGTTGTCGCTGAAGGTCACCGTCGTACCCGGCGGCGCACCCGCCGCACTGAGCGTCACGGTCTCGGAGAAGTTGCCCTGCAGGCCTACCACGATCTCGTAAGCCACCTCAGTGACCGGCGGCGAACAGACCGTGTGTGCGGCCGGATCAGCGGCGAGCGTGAAGCCCACGCCCCGAGGTAGCAGTAGCGACGGGTCACCTAGTATGACGAACGTCTCGAAGATATTGCGCGTGTGACTGTGGGATGGGCCGAAGTCTGGGTCACCCAGAAGGGCGTAACAGGCATGTCGCCAGGCTTGGCCAAGCTCCCAGATGTCGCGCTGGAAGATAGCGCTGAAGAAGTACTTCTCCATCCGGCGGGACGATTCCCACGCCGACTCCGAGCCCCACCAAACGTAGTCCGAGGCCGACAGGTACGCCGCGGCCCCGGCATCCGCCTTACGCAGCCAGGTCTCGCCGAAGCACTCGCTGGCGCTGAATTGAGCGGTGTTGCACGACCACCCCATGGCCACCCCGTACATCCGCTCGTTGGTTAGCGCGTTCACGTCGCTCTGGCCGAAGCCGGGCGCCCACCAACCGCTTGAAGAGCTGTGCCCGAAGTAGACGCAGAACAACACGCCTTCGTTTACCGCGTTGCGAATGTCAGTGGTCCCGCCGCCCAGGGCAGCGTAGACCTTGGTGCAGGTGAAGTCGGCCGGCTCGAGATGCGTGGCAATGACGTAATCGTGCGTCTGCGCGGCCTGGGCCGTGGAATCGTCGGTCGCCAGGAAAACCGCCCGCTTCACGTAATCCGGATCAGCGTAGTCGCCGGTTTCGACGGAGATCGTCTTCGCCACGGCATTCATAAGCTGGGTTGTGTTACGAACAGCGAAGCGCCCAATGGGGAATTCCGGGTACCAGTCGTCGCCCACACCCATGCAGGCATAAGGCAGGTCTGTTACCGCGGAGTGGTCGCCACCGCCGATCCAGTGTGGGATGGTCGTGCCGGTGGATGACCCGGTGCCGTCAGTGTCGCCGACGATCAAGACGTACTTCGGCGCCGCCGGCGTACCCCATAATCCAACAATGTGGTTCTTGATGGTCGCCCGGGCCGTACCCGCGGGTACGCTGTACACACTCACCGTGAAACCCATATTCGTCTTGTGGGCGATGAAGGCGTCCAACGCGGGGCTGCCGACGTAGTCGGCGGCCGAGACGATCAGATAACTCCCCTGGCCGAAGGCAAGGCCGGCCATGCCCATTATCAGCAACACCGCTGTGAAGCGGCCCAGTTTCGCAGACGCACACCTATACGCCGGCATCAGCTCTCCCATCCTAACTGGCCACCAGCCACCGTTCCGGTCGCCGGCAACCGCCGCCGCGTACACCCCGGAACAGCCGGCCAACCAACTCCGCCCTTATCGAAGCCGAGCTGGGCTAGCAGCACCTTCACCGTCTGCCGCATAGACACAACTAATGCGCCCTGGGCTGCGGGGCGGCAACGCGCACCCAGAGCGACCTGTCGGCGGATACCCAAAAGCTTGCGACCGTGGCACCATCTACAGCGCGGCGGCGGCGTCAGGCGTACCGCCAGTAAGCCAGAATAGCAGAATCAGACCGCCCAACGCAATCGCAATGGCAGGCCTGACCAGAAAACCCTTGCAGAGCGCGAGGTGCGAGAATATCGGAGCCAGGCAACCGCCAATGCGCCTTGTTTGGGTACGCACGGAGGACTCCGAACCGTGTGGCGATGCGGTCCGATAAATACGGAGAGGAGTGGGCATTGGGGGGCATGCCTCGCCAACCGTTACTTGGGTCTCTCGGTTCAACCTGTTCATCACCGGGCGTGCACTCACCTGCACGCCCGCTTACCGAGGGCAGCGTTAGCGGACGTGCCTTAATCGTGCGGCTGCGGCACAGCGAGCGATGGATACAGCGCTTCGGCGGTGCGGTATCCGCCGAGCGCGACCGCATTTGCGCGTGCGCAGCGTGGCAGCAAGCCTTGACTCGCGTGGGGGTGATTGTGTGTAATGAGGTTGCCGACTCGGGGGCGAGCCGGGCCCGACATTCAAGTGGCGTGTCGAGGATGTCGAGCGCCGAAGATCGGGACCAGGATGTCGATGGACAAGGGAGTAGCGATGACCAGGGACCCCAACCGGGCCGGCGGTATCATGGTGCGCGTAGCGGCGCGCTCCATCCCGGCGCTCCTCGTCTTATGCCTGTCAGCCTCGGCGCCGGCCAGCCAGCGGGTGGTGCTCTGCGAGGAGTTCACCAACGAGTACTGCTTGTCTTGCGTGCCGGCGGGCCTGGCTTTCGAGCGACTGGTGGCGGTGTTCCCGGAGACCTGCGCGTTCATTCAGTACCAGGCGTTCGACCCGGAGTACTCGACGCCGTGGGGCGATGAGCGGATGGCGTTGTATGGTGGGGAGTATACGCCGACGGCCGTCTTCAACGGGATCAACATCGTTGAAGGTGCCGTGCACGAATATGAGCAGCAATACAACATTTACCGCCTGAATCACTTCTTGCCGCTACGCGGCATGTGCACGGATGTGACCATCGAACTCAGCGGCGCGCATCTGGGCGGCCAGACCTATCGCATCTCGGCCCTGGTGGCCGTGGACGCCGGCGGGGCCGCCAAGACGATGACCGTCAACATGGTGCAGGTGCTCGATCACTGGCCCGCTTTCAAGCCTTATCATCGCAACGGTTTCAAGCAGGCCGCCGCGCCGGAAAGCATCACGCTGAACCCGGGTGAGTGGCAAGTGGTGGAGCGGGATTTCACCTTAGACGAGGATAGCTGGCTCGCGCAGGAAGACATCAAGATCATCGTCTGGGCCCAAGCCCCGCTGGAAGTCGGGTCGACCGCCGAGGTTTACCAGGCCGCGATTCGTTTGTGGCCGCTGATATCGTTCCCCGGCGACCGGGACGGCGACGGCATCCCCGATGAAGGGGACAACTGCCCGCACCGCTACAATCCCGGTCAGGAAGACTTTGACGGCGACGGCGTCGGAGACATCTGCGACAACTGCCCGTACGACTGGAATCCGGACCAGAGTGATCCGGACGAGGACGGCTTCGGGGACGTGTGCGACAACTGCCCGGTGCTGCACAGCATCGACCAGGGCGATAACGACGGTGATGGTATCGGCAACCCCTGCGACTCGTGTCCGGACGTGCCGGCCCCGGCGGGCGTGGACGCCTTCGGCCGTTCCCTGGGGGCCATCGACCTGGATTGTGATGTTGACGAGGACGACTTCGCCTTGCTGACCGAGTGCCTGGCCGGGCCGGACGCGCTTGAGCCGCCGGCGGGCGTTGACGCCGGACACTTCGACCTGGCCGACACGGACGGCGACGGCGACGTGGATCTGCACGACCTGGCGATTTTCGCCCGCAACTTCACCGGCCCGCTGCCGAGTCCGTCGCTCTATGTTGGGCAGGCCGCGTGCACTGCCTGTCATGCCGATCATCACGCCGACTGGCTGCAGACCATTCACGCCACGGCGATGACCACGCTGCAAGCCAGCGGCGACGAGGGGAACCCGCTGTGCCTGCCCTGCCACGCGGTCGGCCACGGCTATGCCAGCGGCTTCGTGGACCTGACGGCGACGCCGCACCTGGCCAACGTCCAGTGCGAGAACTGCCACGGTCCCGGCAGCAACCACGTGGTTGATCCGGAGGGTCACCCCCTGACCGTGGACTTGTCCTCCTACCTGTGCGGTGCGTGCCACCAGTCCTGCCATGGCCTGTGCGGCGACAACCACCATCCGCAGTACGAGCAGTGGTCCGATTCAAAGCACTCGACGGCCCTGTGGACGCTGTGGGGCTCGCTCGATGCGGAGGATAGCTGCCTGGCGTGTCACTCGGTGGACTATCGCCTGGCGCCGGAGGGCGAGAAACCGGGGATTTGGACGGCCCAGTTCGCGCTGGAATGCGTGACCTGCCACGATCCCCACGGCGGCCCGCACAGCGGGCAGTTGCGCATGGAGCCGCGCCACCTGTGCGCTGACTGCCACACCATGCAGGGCGCCATGCCGGGGATGTCGCCGGCCCAACCGCAATCCGAATTGCTGCACAGCGTGGGCGGCGTGCACCTTGACTGGTCGCCGCTGGCGGGGCCTTACACGCAGCACTGGTGGGGCATCCCGGACGAGTGCAAGGTTTGCCATGTGCACCAGCAGCCACAGACGCCGGATCAGCCCGTGGACAGCGGGCATCTGTTCCGAGCCTACAACTGGAAAGCCTGCCAGCCTTGTCATACGCCGGAGGTCGCCGGCATGCTGGTGGCGTCGCTGCAGGAAGAGATCCAGTTTCGGCTGGCGACCATCGCGCCCTACTTCACTCCGGGGTCGCCCCAATACATCGAGTATGAGGAAGATCTGACGCCGGAGGAGCAGTTGCGGTACTTCGCCGCCAGGTTCAACTACGAGATGGTGGTGGCCGACCGCTCCTACGGCGTACACAACGCGCCCTACACGCGGGCGCTGCTGGCCCAAACCGAGGAGTTCCTCGAGATCGCGCTCTGGCGCGGCGTGCTGCCCGGTGATGATGCGGCGCCGGAGCCCGAACTCGGCTACCTGAAGCCCGCACCGGAGGTGGTTCCATGAGAATCAGTCGCCGTGAT
>CAZYGM010000130.1:0-9556 GCA_964647015.1 uncultured Planctomycetales bacterium
GCCGCCTCTTCGAGCACTGGGAGCAGGCCGTCCCCGACGCCCACGGCTACCCCGATGTCGGCGACCGCCCCCACCGCCTGCACAAAAGCGGCATGCGGGCCTTCGCCAAATCCCTCGAAATCCTCGGCACCTGCGTCAAAGAAGCCCCCGAGTTCGGCCGCCGCAAACGCAACGTCGTCAAGCACTAGAAGCTATCCCTCCACTCCGCTCCCGCCGCGGGGGTGGCTAGGCGAGGGCCGCCACCCCTGGGGCTCAACCGGCCCTCTCTCCGCCAGTCGGCTCCGCCATACGTTCCATCACTCATCCGCCCCCCGCCATCCGATCCGCCCCGCGCCCACCGAGCCGTACCACCGACCCGGCCTGTACCACACACGCCCCACAAAGCGCGCAAGCAGTAACAACGAAACACCGCATGCACAACATTACCATACTCCTCTCATCGTTCTTGAAAGCACACACAGCAAACTCACAACCGCCATAACCATTTCCGGTTCCGGGACGACGGCCACCGCGACGTAATCCCATTCGGACAGTGATCGCATACCTATCACTGATTCGCCGAACGACAGCAGATTCGGCCCCGCAATCAAGCTGCCATTGAACACACCGCTAAACGCAAACGCGCCGTTTACGTATAGACTGTACTCGTGCATGTTAACGCTCTCTAAGGCAAACGTATTCCACTCGCCGCCCTCGATCGCATATACATGCGCCGGCTCAGTTCCAACATCGTCGTACGCGGCAACAAAATCACGCGCCACGTACACCTGCACGTACGCCCTTTCTGCATTGCTGATGGCTACGTTTGTGTCGCACTCACTGTGCCACGTATCAGTCATCAGCGTCCTCATGCGCCACTCGAGCTGGAACAACTCTCCGGCGTCAAGCGTGAGCCCGGGCGTCTCACGCCGATACCAATCGGTCGCGTAGTACGACGCCGTCGAGTCAATCGTCAGCACGCCATCCTTGACCGTTCTGACGACAACGCCACCGGGATCCGTACTGTGGCGCTCCCAGCCGGCCTCCTCCGGAAACACGTCAGCGTCATAGCGCAGGTAGAACGGCTCCCCCCGCGCCGACCCCGCAACCAATCCCAGCAAGCACACCCCAAACAGCAGCATTCGCATCGCCATGTCCTCCTTGCCGAAACCTCACTTCAGCACGCAATCCGAGAACACACCCGCTCGCACCGCGCCCTCCGCACGCCGCCGCGCACATTCGGGTGAATGGTTAGCATTCCGACGGCTAGCACGAGCGCCAGCGCCTGCGGTTCGGGAACGACTTCGACCTTCACGTAGTCCCACTCTGCTATTGAGGACCGCCCATACATCGTGTCACCAAAAGCCATCAGATGTGGCCCTGCTGGTGTCTGGTGGCAGAATGTCCCGCATATCGCAAGGTCTCCGTTTACCTGTAGTTGATACTGCTGCATGTCGCCAGTGTGCAGTACGTACGTATTCCACTCCATCGGTGCTAACTCGTGAATCAGTATGGTTTCGTCAGCATCGTCCTCATGTACCGACACAAAATCGGGTGCCAAATAAAATTTGGCGTATCGTGAATAGCCATTGCTGAGCCCCATGCTAACATCACTCTTGAAGCCGCTCGTTTGCGCCATCAGCGTGCGCATGCGCCATTCCAACCGCAGTTCCTCCCCGGGGCTCAACTCAAGCTCGGGGATCTCGCGCAGATACCAGTCCGTGGTCAACAGCGACGCGCTCGAATCAATAGTCAACACACCGTCCTCGATCGTACGAATGACCTCCCCGTGCGGATCCGTACTGTGGCGCTCCCAGCCGGCCTCCTCCGGGAACACGTCAGCGCCATAGCGCAGGTAGAACGGCTCCCCCCGCGCCGACCCCGCGACCAACCCCAGCAAGCACACCACAAACATCAGCATTCGCATCGCCATGTCCTCCTTGTCAGAACGGCCCTTCACAACGAACTCCCGCAACATACGCACGCACCGCGCGCTCCGCACGCCGCGACAGAACAACCCGTCCAGACGCCGCGTCCAACTCACCGCCCGAGCCCGACCGGCACAGCATTACATCATAATCCCGCCCCCTCTGCATTCATGATACCCCCCATATTGCCCCCCCCGTCCACCGGCAAATACCCCTCCCGCGCATTCCTAACACGCGCAGAATCCACCACCCCGCAACAGAATCCGCCAACCATCAACAACCCCGCCCCAACGCGTTGAACGCCAACCAATCCCCGCCGCGCGCCCGCACCTCACCGTCGCCTCCGGCCCGCACCGCCACGCCCTTGCGGCCGCTCCGACCGCGACCCGCCGCGCCGCCCCCGACCCGCCCCCATCGGCCGCGCCTGCGCCGCCGGCACCCGCACCTGCGGCGAATTCCTCAACTCCTCGATATGGTCCCGCAACGCCGCCGCCCGCTCAAAATCCAGCTCCTCCGCCGCCTGCAGCATCTCCTGCTCCAGCTCGCGCAGCAGCTCCTCCCGATCGTGCTCGCCCTCATCCGCGTGCACCACCTCCCGCACCCGCCGCGCCGCCGCCACTTCGCTCAACAGCCCCTGCCGAATCGCCTTCTTCACCGTGTCCGGCGTAATCCCGTGCCGCTCATTGTACTCAAGCTGAATCACCCGCCGCCGATTCGTCTCATCAATCGCCCGCTGCATCGACGGCGTCACCCGGTCGCCGTACAGCAGCACCTTCGCGTTCACATTCCGCGCACACCGCCCGATCGTCTGAATCAGCGACGTCTCGCTGCGCAAAAAACCCTCCTTGTCCGCGTCCATAATCGCCACCAGCGAAACCTCCGGCAAATCCAGCCCCTCCCGCAGCAAATTCACCCCCACCAGCACATCAAACGCCCCCTGCCGCAAGTCCCGCAGAATCTCCACCCGCTCCAGCGTGTCGATCTCGCTATGCAGGTAACGCCCGCGCAGCCCGGCCTGCCGGATATACGCCGACAGGTCCTCCGCCAGCCGCTTCGTCAGCGTCGTAATCAGCACGCGCTCCCCGGCCGCCACGCGCTGGTTGATCTGCTCCAGCAAATCCGGCACCTGCCCGCGCGCCGGCCGCACCTCGATTTCCGGATCCACCAGCCCCGTCGGCCGGATAATCTGCTCCACCACCTCCCCGCCGCACCGCTGCAGCTCAAACGCCGCCGGCGTCGCACTCACAAACAGCACCTGGTGCCACATCGACTCGAACTCCTCGAATCGCATCGGCCGGTTGTCCAGGCAGCTCGGCAGCCGAAAACCATGCTCCACCAGCACCTGCTTGCGGTTGCGGTCACCGTTGAACATCGCCCCCACCTGCGGCAGCGTCACGTGCGACTCGTCGATCACCAGCAGGAAATCCTTGGGAAAATAGTCCATCAGCGTGTACGGCTTGGCCCCCGGCGGCGTCTGGTTCAGATGCCGCGAATAGTTCTCGATCCCGCTGCAATAGCCCACCTCGCGCAGCATCTCCATGTCATACTTCGTCCGCGCCAGCAGCCGCTGCGCCTCCAGCAGCTTGCCTTCATGCCGCAACTGCATCACCCGCTGATCCAGCTCGGCCTCAATCGTCGCCAGCGCCCGCTCCAGGTTCTCCTCCGGCAGCACGTAGTGCACCGCCGGGTAAATGTAAACGTGATCGCACTCCTGCAGCGTCTCCCCACTCAGCGGATGAATCAGCGTAACCCGCTCCACCACGTCGCCGAACAGCTCGATCCGTACGGCGTGCTCCTCCCCCGCCGGCGCCAGCTCCACCACGTCCCCCCGCACCCGAAACGCCCCGCGCTTCAGCTCCGTGTGGTTGCGGTCATATTGCAGCCGCACCAGCTTCTTCAACAGCTCATCCCGCTCGCACGTCTGCCCCACCCGCACGTCGATCACGCTGGCCTTGTACTCGTCCGGCGACCCCAGCCCGAAAATGCACGATACGCTGGCCACCACGACCACGTCCCGCCGCGACACCACCGCGCTCGTCGCCGCCAGCCGCAGCCGATCCAGGTCGTCGTTCCGCGCCGCGTCCTTCTCGATGTATATGTCCCGCTGCGGGATATACGCCTCCGGCTGGTAGTAGTCGTAGTAGCTGACGAAGTACTCGACCGCGTTGCCCGGCAGCAGCTCCCGGAACTCCTCGTAGAGCTGCGCCGCCAGCGTCTTGTTGTGCGAGATTACCAGCGTCGGCCGCTGCAGCCGCGCAATGACGTGCGCCACCGTGAACGTCTTGCCCGACCCGGTCACACCCAGCAGCGTCTGCGCCCGCCCGCCGGCCTCAAACCCCGCCACCAGCCGCTCAATCGCCGCCGGCTGGTCCCCGCACGGCTTCATCGCGCTGACAATCTCAAACTCGCTCATGCAACCCGTCCGCCAACCCAACCGCCTCCACGGCCAGCCACCGCACACTCAACGAAACTGTGATTATACCCCCCCACCCCCACCCCCGTCCGCACCATCCGATCCGCCCCACGCCCTCCAAACCGAGCCGCGCCGTCCGAACCGAGCCGCGACCGTCAGGGAGCGGTTCCTATGATTATCCCCCACCCGCCAAGCACAACGCGGGCCGGACAAGGGCCTCGCAACCCTCACCCGGCCCGCCACATAACCTAACCCAATACTCTCCGGCCCTCAGAACTCGCCGCTACTCAAACTCCCCCAGCAGCGCCGCCATATCAGCACCCGCCGGCGTACCGGCGAATTCTGTGGCAGCCGCCGCCAGATCCGCCACAAATACCGCCAATTCCTCCCCTCGCCGCCAGCCGCCGCCAACACCCCGCTGACAGATCACTTGCACGACAACTGCTGAAACATCTGCTGATCGATCAGGTCCACGTCACCGTCCAGGTCCAGGTCGAAGACCGCGCACTCCGGCGTCACGCTGCCCGCCGGTCCCGTCCAGCAATCCAGCAGCAACGCCCAGTCGTTCTCGTCCACAATGCCATCCCCATCCCCATCCCCAAACACCGGCGGCGAGATCAGATAGATCCCATGCGTCCCGTCCGTAAACTCCACCCGCATCGCCAGCGCGCCTTCGTCGTTGAGACTCTGCCGTCGACCGTCCGCCCCACCCGTCTTGGCGAAGTACCCGATGGCAAGATCGTGGTCGTCCTCGGCGTACACCATCCGCCCGTCCAGCTCGTCGCCACTCCGCAGCAGCGGCACCCAGCGCCCCAGAACCCGATGCCGCAGCCACAGAACCACGTTGTTCTCCGCCGTCACGCCCGGACCCGCAATCTGCGTCGGCAGGACAATGTCACCCACGTCGTTCAGCGCCGCGTCAAGGGGCGAGAAGTGCTCAAGCAGAATGTCCGCCGGGAACGTCGGCGCGGGATCCCCAAGGCGCAGTGTCTGCCGACCAGCCCCAACGGGCCCGAAATACAACGCCCACTTGTTCTCGTCCGTCATGCCCGGCCCGGCGTACTTGACCAGATAGAAGACCTCCCCGCGGTTGTTGGCTCTACCGCCACTGAATGACTCGAAGTCTACGCCGGCGCCGGCCTCAGGTGCCGGATCGCCCTCGCGCCCCACCAGGTGCAGACCTTCAACCCCGCCCAGGAAGAAGACCTTGTCGTTGTACTCGGTCACGCCCGGACCCTGCATGAGACTGTACTCCGCCAGGACGCCGTCAGCGTTGATTAAATCCACGCCGTTCCCAGCCGTCTTCCACGTCACGCCCGCCGCCATCTCCGGCACCTGATCGCCCCTTCGGGCAATCTTCGTCAACGCACCCGGCCCGCCGAACCAGTGCCCCACATCATTCGCGCCAGTCACACCTGGACCCGTCAGCCCCCCGCGGAACGAAACCTCCCCACTATCGTTGAAACCCACCCCATCCGCCCACAGGAACTTCACCCCCTCATCACAGCCTGGCGCCGCCATGCCTCGGTGGTACAACACCTGCAGATTCTCGCGCGTCCCCGTCCACCAAACCTGCGCATTCTCCAACTCGCCGCCCGTCAGCTTGCCCCCCACGAACAACGTTCCGTTGTCACTCATCAGCGCCCCCAGCCGCAGCGGCGAATCCGCCTGAACGTATATGCCCTCCCCAAAACCCGGCGCCGCGTCGCCACCCTGAATCACCTTGCGCAGATCACCCGGCGGGCCGGCAAAAAGTGCAACATGGTTCACCCCCGTCTCGATCCCCGGCCCCGCCAACTCGCCCACAAACACGATCCAGCCCAGCTCGCCCACGCGTTCCTGCGCATAGTACAAGTTGGAGATAACCACCCCCGCCGGCATGTCCGGCGCCTGCTCACCCTCCCGCAGCAGCTTCTGCAAGCCGCCCGGCGGACCGTACAAGAACGCCATGTTGTTCGCAGCGCTCACGTCCGGACCTTCTAGAAACACGCACACATAGACATTCCCCGCCCCGTCCATCTGCGGACTGCACAAATACCCACAGGTCGCACCCGGAATCCCCGGCGCCTGATCGCCGACAAACGCCACCGGCTCAATCACCGCCGGCGGCGAACCCTGCCCCCACACCTCCTGCACCAGGAACATCACCCCCACCACCAAAACCACCGCCGCCCACCGTGTCAGCGTCTTCATGACTCTGGCCCCGAAAATGCCACCAAAATCCACCTGCAGCCGCCATTGTACAAGGATACCCGTACGGCTCACACAGGATTCCGGCTGCATCTGCGCCCTGCAACACACCCATCGACTGGAACTCCAGCCATGACAGAGACTTGCCTGCAGGGGACCGCAGGCGTCACTCCGGCAGGGAACGGACGACCGCCACGCTGGCCGACATGCCGAGCCGGTTTGCCCCCGCCGTCAGCATGGCCTGGGCCGTGGCGAGGTCGCGGATGCCGCCGGCGGCCTTGACTCCCAGCGGGCCGGCATGCTCGCGCAACAGCGCGACGTGTGCCGCCGTCGCCCCACCGGCCGGATGAAACCCGGTGGAAGTCTTCACGAAGTCCGCCTCAGCCTCGCGCGCGCAGCGGCAGCCCAGGATGATCTGCTCGTCGGTCAGCACGGCGGTCTCGAGGATCACCTTCACGATGGCCTGCTCGTTGACCTCCTTAACGGCGGCAACGACCACGGCGATGTCACGGGTGGCGGCGGGGCGCTCGTTGCCGATCAGGGCGGCCAGGTTGGCAACCATGTCCACTTCCGTGGCACCGTGCGCCACCGCCGACTGGGCCTCCAGCGCCTTGACCGGCGTGGTGGAAGCACCCAGCGGAAAGCCGACCACGGTCGCCACGCGCGTCGATTCGTTGAACAGCCAGCGCACGCAGCGCGGCACCCACAGCGGGTTCACGCAAGCCGCGTGGAAGCCGAACTCCTGGCACTCGCGGCAGAGTTGGTCGATGTCTTCGTGGCGTGCCTCCGGCTTCAGCAAGGTATGGTCGATCAGTGCGGCCAGTTCGGCCCGCGTCTGCGGCAGACTGGTCAAGTTGAACTCCCTTCAGTGTTCGCCGGATCGAGGCCGGCGGGAGCGCTCACGATGCATGCATCCTGCACAGAATGTGCCAACATGCGGCCAATGGGGACATCGCGGCCCAGCCGATCGGCGGCATCGCCCGGCATGACGACAAGCCGGTCGCGGTAGTCGCTCAGTGCCACCAGCAGATCGTCGCAGGCCCAGGCCCGCCGCACGGCGACCGGCGTGTCCATCAGCCGCGCTACGACGCCTTCTTCCGCGTAGATGCCGCAGACGCCGACGTTGCCGGCCGGAATGACTAGTTCGAGCAGATCGTTCCAGCGGCGGGGCTGGATGGACTCGAGTGCGGCGGACAAGCGGTGGATGCGCGTCCACTTGTCGGGGCAATCCAGCCGCAGCGACAGGAGTTCGCCGTCAGCCGTACCGGCATATAGAGTGGGTCCGTCCGCGGCCAGGCATTGAATCACGCCGGAGGCCGCGGGCAGGCTCTCGTCGCGTTCGGGCTCGGCGGCCAGGAGGTGGACGCGGTTATCGGCGGCAACGGCGACGCGGCCGTCGGAGGTGGCCGTGGCGGCGCGGATGGTGCGGGGAGCGCCACCGGCGGGCTGGAGGCGGGCCGTGGTCTGTTCCGGTTCACTCAGCGACCAGCACCACGCCCCGAGTTGCGAATGCGTCGCGAAGAGCCGGTCCGCCGTGACCGCGGCGGAGTTGAAACCGGTGCGCGGTTGGCCGGCGTCCGGCACGGCGAGCTGCCGGCGGATCGCGCCGTCGGCAGCGTTGAGCATCCAGACGCCCGTGGCGGCTCCGATCAGCAGTTCGTCGCGCTGCGGGCAGAAGGTGACGGAACGGAGGCCGCCCAGGTCGTCGGGCAACGTTAGCCGGCGGGTTACCTGCGTGGGATCTTGCGGCGCGAGCCAGACGCATTCCTGTCCGGCGACCACGACGATGGCCGTGGCGACTTGGCGATCGGGCGTCAGGCGCCAGAGGTTTTCGAGCAGCTTGCCGCGTTCGGCGGGCGCGAGGGCCGGCAAGAGGTCGCGCCACTGCATGCGTTCATCGCCGGCGGCGACGGCCTCGAGCTTGGCGAGCACGCCGGCCAGGTCATCCAGGCGCCGCGTAGTGGCGGCCAAGGCGGCCTGCTCGACGAGCGCGCGGGACTCGATGCCGGCCACCTTGGCGGCGGTCTCGCGCTGCATGGCTTCGTGGCGAGCCAACGCCGGGCTGGTGAAGGTCAGTGTGGGGAGCCGTTCCAGTGTCATGCCGGCGGTGAATGCGAAGCGCTGCAGGGCGTTCCGCAAGTGCGTCAGCAGATCGTCGCGCAGGTCGTCATGGACCAGTCGGGCGGCTGGTTGCTGACGCATGAAGTCGCGCAGCGCGGCGGCGGCGCCGCCATCGGTGACCCAGCGAGCCAGGCCGTCCAGCGTCAGCACGTCGGCGGCCGGCAGGGCGCGGCGCAGGGCGGCCAAGTCATCGTCGCGGGCCTGCCAGCGGACCAGCAGCTCGCCCGCGGCGCTGACGTCGAAGCCGTCGGCGGCCCGCGTGGGCGGCGCGTCGAGCGGCACCGTGATGGGCCGGTTGCGGACCAGGAGCAGCGTCTCGTCGCGCTGGGGTTTGGGGTCGTCGCCGGCGGGCACGAAGCGGCGGCCGCCATCGGGGCGTTCGACGAGCGCGATCCAGCCGTGAGGAACGAGCGTGGCGGAAAGCAGGGCGCGCGGCCAGGTGTCGCCCGCGGCGCAGACGGCGACCACGGTAGCGTCGGAGAGCCGTTGAAAAACATCACCCTTCATTACCGCAGCTCCACCGGTCGCGCATTGGACGTGGTGGCGGTCATTTGGCAGATCCTCACTACCGAGACTTCCGCAGGCTGCGGACCAGGGCGTAGCCCACCGCACCAACCAACAGGAGGCCAACGAGCATGCACAACATGTGCCCGCTGATCACCATCGCCAACAGCACCGGCAACAGCATGGTCAGGCCCACGCCGCACAAGATAGCCAGCGCGACATTTGGTTTGGCCGATCCGGGCGGCAACGGCCGACCGCAGCGCCCGCAGAAGCGGGCGTCGGCGGGATTGAGGGCATCGCAGCGCTGGTGCGGGCAGCAAACGAGTCGGACATCGCTATCAGGTCGCACCGCGCTCATCCGTGCGTTTCCCGCTGCCAATCCGGCCAGGGCAGCCTAAACCTGATTGGCGGCCCATTCTTC
>CAZYGM010000131.1:0-9552 GCA_964647015.1 uncultured Planctomycetales bacterium
CGGTGCCGGCCAGGTCGCGGTCCTTCGGGACGGCGATGTTGGCCGTGAGGGCCGAACCGCCGAAGACCCGCAGGTCGATGTCAATCACCTGATGCTCGCGCACACCGGCCGCGGCGGCGACGCGGCGGGCCGCCTCGATTTCGCAGGCGTGGCGTTGGCCGT
Organism: uncultured Planctomycetales bacterium; assembly: GCA_964647015.1. GTDB lineage: Bacteria > Planctomycetota > Phycisphaerae > UBA1845 > Fen-1342 > JAAYXS01. Next base: position 163 of record CAZYGM010000131.1, read on the forward strand.
AGCGGAAGGTCAAGGCGTGCAGAGCGAAGCCGTCCGCCCGCGCGAGTGCCAGAAGCGTGGCGCTGTCGAGGCCGCCCGAGAGCAGGATAATGGCCGGGTGCGTGGTTGCCATGCCGAGAGTCTACGCGATGGCGGCCGGTGGCCCATAGCCCGCCGATCCGAGCGGCCGGCAAGCAGCAGCGCCGTCACTCGTTATCGGCGACGGCGGCCCACTCCGGATCGGGCGCGTTGACGCGCTCGATGAGCGTGGCCCGGCCGGTGCTGTTGTCCACGTCCACAATGACGCCCTGCAAGCGCGCGTCGCCCTTGGCCACCACGTACGGGGTCGGCATGCCGGTCACCAGGGCGCGTAAGACCGCGTGCTTGTCGCGTCCCAGCACCGAGTCGTGCGGGCCGGTCATGCCGATGTCGGTGATGTACGCGGTGCCCTTCGGCAGAATCCGCTCGTCGGCGGTCTGGACGTGCGTGTGCGTGCCGAAGACCACGCTGGCGCGGCCGTCGAGATGCCAGCCCATGGCGATCTTCTCGCTGGTAGTCTCGGCGTGCATGTCCACGACGATGATCCTCACGTCGTGCGGGATGGTCGCCAACACGCGATCCGCCGCGTGGTACGGGCAGTCGCTGCGCACGTTCATGAAGGTGCGGCCCAACAGCGAGATGACCGCGACGCGGCCGCCCCCGCGCGCCTCAACCAGCGACACCTGCCGGCCGGCGGCCTCCGGCGCGAAATTAGCCGGCCGCACCAGACGCTCCTCCGAGCTGAGCAACGGCATGATCTCACGGCGCCGGTAGATGTGGTCGCCCATCGTGCAAACGTCCACGCCGTAATGCCGCAGCTTGGTGTACATGGAGGGGGTCAGGCCGCTGCCGTCCGAGGCGTTCTCGGCGTTGGCGACGACGAAATCGACCTGCCGGTCCCGAATCATCTGGGGGACGACCTGCGAACAGGCGTGCTTGCCGGGCCGTCCGACAATATCACCCACAAGTAGCAATCGCATGTGGCTGCTTTCTAGCGCGGGGCTCGTCGGTGCTTACCCGCGTAGGACACCAGAGTACTATACAGTACTTCGGCGGCAGCGCCCCGCGGGCACTTCCACTAACTTGATTTTCTCGCGTTTCTGTCCCGGCGTCAGCAGGCACAAAATGCGCGGGTGCACGGGACCGTGCGGCGCCCGAGGCGGTCAGCGCGCCGTGGGCGCTGCTGCCGCGGCGTCGCTGCGGATCAACGCGAGCAGGGCGGCGCTGTTTTCCTGCCACGCCTCGTAGCAGGAGAGCATGTTGGGCAGTTCGAGCGTGACGGTGGGGACGGTCAGGTCCGCGCCCGTCCAGGTGCCCAGGCTGCCGGGGGTGGGATAGCCAATGTACTCCTCAACCGGGTAGCCGTTGAAGTCGGCCAGCAGGTAGGCCAGTTCGCGCGCCGGCCCATCGTAGTTGTTGCACTGGCGCCCGCCCCTAATGGCGTGCAGCGAGACGATGCAGGTCGGCCGCACGTACTCCAGCGCCTTAACCACGGCGCGGGTCTCCGGCTCGCTGGCCGGGTGAGTGCCATGGCTGGTCCGGCCCGTGGCCGCGCGCCAGTTGCGGGCCGGGAAGTTGCGGTTGAGGTCAACGCCATTGGCGTTGGTGCGCGTGCCGGCGGCCAGCCCGTCGGGGTTGACCGCCGGGAGAATGGCGACGGTGCGACCCGTGTATGCATCGGGCTCGTCCCGCAAGTGCTCGATGAGTTGCTCCGCCAAGCAGGCCGAACTGGGCTCGTCGCCGTGCGTGCCGCCCATGATCAGGAAGCGCGGGCCGCCCGTGCCGAAGATCGTCAGCGTCAGCGGCCGGCCTGCGACCGAGCTGCCCAGCCACACTTGGCGTTCCGCGCCGGGCTCGGCGCGGAACGGCAGCGGCCGCGCTTCAGCAGGAAGCTCGGGCGAAACGGGCAGCGCCGACCGCGGCGGGCCGGCCACGCGCTGCGCGCAGCCGACGCACTGAACGGCGACGATGAAGCTCGCAACCAGACCAACCGTGCGCATCGCCGTCAATGCCACTGGGCGTGCTCGACCACTTCGGAGCGCAGCTCATGCGGCCCGGTGCGAACCTCCGGCCAAGCCGGCGTGGACCGCTCGAAGTTCACCCGCCGGGCCTCGTCCCAGTAGCGGCCGGCGTTGAACTCGTAAGCGGCGCGCATGGCCAGTTCGGCCACGAGGCCGAGCATGATCGAGAAGCAGCCGAGCAGGAAGAACATCACGCCGACCAGCGGTGCCTTGCCCCAGAACGCCTGCCAGGCGTCCTGCGAGTAGATGGCCTGCGCGCCGGCGAAGAGCAGGCATGCGAAGGTTGCGGCCCATGACCATTTGGTGATCTTGCCGAAGAAGTGCAGGGGCTTGGTCCGGTAACGCTGCAGCATCCGCACCAGCACGAGGTCGAACAGCACTTTGAGCACACGGTCGTAGCCGTACTTACTGGTGCCGGCGGCGCGGGCATGGTGCTTGACGACCAGTTCCGTGATGCGGGCGCCGTGCATGCTGGTGAAGACGGGGATGAAGCGGTGCATTTCGCCATAAAGGCGTGCGTCGCGGATAGTACCGGCGCGGTAGGCCTTCAGCGTGCAGCCGTAGTCGTGGAGGCGGACGCCGGTGACGCGGCCGATCAGGGCGTTGGCGACGCGGGAGACGCGCGTGCGCAGCCAGGAATCGTGGCGGTCGCGGCGCCAGCCGCTGACGACGTCGTAGCCTTCTTCGAGCTTGTCCACCAGCCGTTCGATCTCGTCCGGCTCGTTCTGGCCGTCGCCGTCGAGCGGCACGATGACCGGGGCCTGGGCGGCCCAGAAGCCGGCCATCAGGGCGGCGGTCTGGCCGTAGTTGCGGGCCAGGTGGATGATGCGCAGGCGAGGTTCGGTCGCGGCCAGCTCGTCCAAGATCGCGCCGCTGCCGTCGCGGCTGCCGTCGTTGACGACAATCACCTCGAAAGATCGGCGTTGGGCCGCGAGGGATGCAAGGAAGCGCGGGATGACCGTGGGCAGGCTCTCGCGTTCCTGGTAGACGGGTACTACCACGGAGATTTCGGGTCTTTCGCTGACCATTCGGCTCATCCTCGAGGGTGCGAGTTTGCCCGGCCGGGCCAAGTTGGCCCGCCGCGCCTGTACCACTGCGGCGTTGCCCGGCTAGTATAGTGCTGCCCGGGAAGTTTTTACAGCCAGAGCAGAGAGTAAAGGGAGACGTGCGCATGGCCGAGCCTATCGAAGTTGCGGTGCTTGTGGGAAGCAAGCGCGACTGGACCGTGATGAAGGCTGCGGTGGAGACGCTGCGGGAGTGCGGCGTGACCTGCGAGGCGCGGGTGCTCTCGGCCCATCGCACGCCGGCGGAGGCGGCGGAGTACGTGCGGCAGGCCGATGCGGATGGGACACAGGTGTTCATTGCGGCGGCGGGGATGGCGGCGCACCTGGCCGGGGCGGTCGCGGCTCACACAACGCGGCCGGTGATTGGGGTGCCGCTGGCGGCTTCCGACCTTAATGGTCTGGATGCCCTGCTGGCGACGGTGCAGATGCCGCCGGGCATGCCGGTCGCCACGGTGGCCATCGGCGCGCCCGGGGCCGTGAACGCGGCGTTGCTGGCGGTGGCGATCCTGTCGCTGGGTCGGCCGGAGCTGCGCAGCGTGTTGCAGGAGCGGCGTCGCAAGAACGCGGCGGAGGTACTGGCAACGCGGCTGGAGTAGGTGTGGCGGCGCGGGGCTCGCCGGCGTGGTGGCAGGGGGCGCGGCGGATGGTTCTCGGGCGGGCGATGAATGGCGGTTGCACGGGGGCAGGGCCGGGGCTAAACTTCCGTCTCGGTGTGTTGCGGTGATAATACGACGCCCGCAATCGGCCTCATACATCCATACCAACCGTCGTAGTGCTTGGTGGTTGGTGCAGACGAATGGCCGCACGATGCCCGGGCGTGCATCGTAGCGTGCCGGCGCGTAGGTCGCGGCGGCTGACGGCCGCGCGCCGGATGTCAAGGAGAGCCCCTCGATGCAACAGTCAGCGTGGATTCTCAGAGGGTTGGTCTTGGTCGTTGCGCTCGCGGTGGTCGGCGTGGCCGTCGCGGAGGACGGGCAGTTGGCCAAGGCCCGGATGCTGTTCGAGCAGCAGGAGTATGAGGCCGCCCAGTTGGCCCTGGACGAAGTGGGGCGCGAAGAGCTCAACGAGTCGGAGCAGGGCGCGTACGACGAATTGCAGCGGCGGCTGCCCCTGGCTCGCGCGGGCTTGCACCAGGCTACGCGGGACATGATCCAGGCCGGTCAGGACTTCGCGGCGGAGCGCTGGGATGCGGCCGAGCATTCCTACCGGGCGGTGCTGGACAATGAGTATGCGCTGGCGGTGATGCGGACCGAGGCGTCCGCCCGACTGACGCAGATTGATGAGAAGCGGCGCCTGGCCGAAGCCGCCGCGCCGACCGGAGTGCTGGCGACCGCGCCGCCGCAGGCGCAGGTGGTGCCGGAGGAACCGGTCGCGGTGGCGGAACCGCCGCAGGCCGGGCCGCGGCGTTTGACGCCGATAGACGAAATGCGCGGTCGGGACAGCCTGCTATGGCAACGGGCCGTGGCCCAGGCGCAGGAGTTGGCGGCGCGGGCGCGCGAGGCTGCCGCGCGCGCTGACTACCAGTTGGCCCGGCAACTCGCCGACATGGCATTGCAGAAGATCGAGGCCGCGCGCAGCTACGCCGAGCCGGCCACGAAGTACACGGACGCCAAGAGCAGCATCACGCAGTTGCAGCGGGAAATCGCCGCGGCTGACGACGCCTGGCAATTGTCGCAGGCGCAGCGCGAGCGCGAGGAGATCGCGGCGCGCGTGGCCAAGCGTCGCGAGCTGCAGGAGCAGCATCGGCGTGAGAAAGTGGAGCAGCTTTTCAACACGGCCGCCCAACTGCGCGCGCAGCAGCGTTTCGACGAGGCCGCGGAAGTTCTGCGGCAGATTCTGCACATCGATCCGGGTAACGCCCGCGCCCGCAACTACCTGGAGATCGCCGAGGATTATGCCTCGCTGCTTCATCAGCAGCGCTGGCAGGACGACGTGAATCTGCAGTTTCGCGAGGCGATCGTCAACGCGCAGGAGGCGCTGATTCCCTGGGATTACGAAGTGCTGTACCCGAAGAACTGGCGTGAGCTGTCGGAGCGCCGCAGCCGGGCCGGCACGGGCATCGGGGGTGCCCGGGAGGATTCCGAGCTGAACCGCAAGCTGGACGAGGTCCTGCCTGAGTTCCAGTTCGACGAGACGCCGCTGCATTCCGTCATCGGGCATTTGCAGGATGTTCAGCAGATCAACATTGCGGTGGACTGGGAGGACCTGACGCTCAACGGCATCGAGCCGAGCAAGCCGGTTTCGCTGGCACTGCGCGGCCTGCCTTTCCGCACGGTGCTTAAGGAGGTGCTGGCGCAGGTTGGTGGGGAGACGACGCTGGCCTACTCTGTCGTCGAGGGACTGCTGCGCGTGGCCAGCAAGGAGAAGCTGGATCGCGACAAATATGTGCTGGTGTACGACGTGCGCGACCTGCTCATGAGCGCGGCCCGTTTCAGCAATGCGGCCCGGCTTGATCCGGGGGCCGCGCCGGTGGTGACCGGTCGTTCCCGCTGGAATGAAGGCAGCCTGTTCGAGTCGCCCGGCTACAGTGAGCAGCGCAGCAGTCTCCGCAGTGACGATACCGACGAGATGGTGCATGAGCTGATCGGCGTGATACGCCAGACCGTGTCGCCCGATTCCTGGCAGACCAGCGGTGGCGGTGATGCATCCATCCGCGAGTTGAACGGGCAACTGATTGTCTACAACACGTCGGACGCCCACACGCAGGTTCGCGGGCTGTTGGATCAGCTTCGCGCCCGCCGGGCCCTGCAGATTTCCATCGAAGCCCGGTTTCTGGACGTGACGTCGAACTTCCTGGAGGAGTTTGGCGTCGACCTGGATTTTGTCTTTAACAGCGCCAGCGCGGGCTATGACCAGGCCTTTGGTAGCCAGGGCGCCGTCACGGATCCCTTTTCCGGCGCCCCGGTCCTGATCCCGCGGCAGTTCGGCAAGACGGGTGTGCTGCCGGTCTCGCCCGGCTACGGCACGCCCATGACCTCGGGCGTGGGTATCCTGCAACCCTACACTTACGCCGGGCTCGTACCGTATACCGAGGGCATTGGCCCGCACATGAGCCGGATGACGCCCATAGCGGCTCAGCAGGGCTCGTTCGGTCTGACTAATCCGGGCAACATTAATACTGCGGTGCCGGGCTCTTTCGCCTCGCAGGCGGTGAACTCGCCGGCCTTGAACATCGCGGGCTCCTTCCTGGACAACCTCCAGGTCGATTTTCTGATCCGCGCTACGCAGGCCAACCAGCGCTCCGCCATCGTCCAGGCCCCCCGCATCGTGATGGAGAACTGGTCGCGCACGTACATCCAGGTGGGCCGCACGCGTGACTACGTTTCCACCATTAATGCGACCGTCGCCGAAGGAGCCGCCCTGGCCCAGCCGGTTACGGCGCAGGCCGCGTCCGGCACGCTGCTGAGCGTGCAGGGCACGATCAGCGCCGATCGCCGGTACGTCGCCGTGCGCGTCACGGCTCAGCAGTTGGGTGAGCCGTCTTTTGAGCGCTTCGAGGTGACGCGCGCCGCCGGAAACTCGCCCGGCGTGTTCATCCAGCTCGTGGACCGCAGCTTCGTCCAATTGGAGACGCAGGTGCACATCCCGGACGGCGGGACTGTCCTGCTCGGCGGGCTCAAGCAGGCGGGTGAGGTTGAGGTTGAGGCCGGTGTGCCCATCCTCAGCAAGATCCCGGTCATGAAGCGGTTCTTCAGTAACCGCACGATCGTCAAGGACACGCGCACACTGCTGATTCTGATGAAATCCAAGATCATCATTCAGGACGAGGCGGAAGAGGAGGCTTTCCCCACCTTCAGCTCGTTGGGCCGCGGCTGAGCCAGGCGGCCGTGACAGCTTCGGTTCAGACACCCAAGCGCCCGCCGGCCAGCCGCCGCGGGCGCTTTTCTGTTCCTGCTGGAAGCTGGCTGTCGGCTCTCGCTGTCATCGCCGGGCTGATCGGTGCCGGACAACCGGCGCCCGCCCAGCCGCCGGCCCCCACGCCGGCCGGGCCGGTGCCGTTCCAGCCGGGCGTGTGGATCGACTGGCAGGAACGCAGCGTCGTGGTTGCCAGCCGCGTTGTGCTGCGGCGAGGTCCGCTGGAGTTTCTGGCGTGTCGGCCCGGCAAGGAGCATGAGAGCATTCTGCGCCTGGAGGCGACCGCCACGCACGTGTACATGGCCCTGGGCCTGATCGGCTTGGAGCCGGGGTATCCGCCGCGGTGGAACGAGGCGACCGGCGGTTTCTCGCCGCCGGCCGGCGACCTGCTGGATATCACGTGCACGTGGGAGGTCGATGGGCGGGAGCAGACTGTCGACGCCTTCGCCTGGCTGCGTGAGATCGAGTATGCCCGCACGCCCATCAGCCGGCCCTGGGTCTTTGCCGGTTCGCTGCCGCGCGGCGACGGCACGTTGTCCGCTGACCACTCGGGCGTCGGAATCGCACTGGTGGACTTCTCCGACAGCCTGATCACGCTCTCGGCCGGCTACCCCAGCGACTACAGTGCGATGTGGGTCGAGGGCAACACGCCGGCTATTCCGCCCATCGACACGCCGGTGAAGCTGATTCTGCGGCCGGCCGCAGCCAGGAAGCTGGATGCGCGCATTGACTTCCGCGGCCAGACATATGTGGACGACCGTTGGGTGTCGCTAACGGAACTGGCTGATCTGCTGAAGCTGGCGCGCCAACTCGACCCGTATCGGCCGCAGACGATCCGCAGCGACGGCGCCCTGGGAAGCGACGTGGCCCGTGTGCGTCAAGCCCTGGAGCGGCTGGGAGTTGCGCCGCCGGCCGTGCGTTTCGAGCGAACTGATGAAGCCTCGTCAGCCGGTGGGGCGCGCTGACCTTCCGGCCGCCGGCCGACATCCCCCAACGCCCATCCGCCGCGAATTTAATTAACCGAAGAAGATTAAATGTTGAGTATCATTCATGTGCATTGAATAATACTCACATCAGGACGCAGTATGAGAGCGAACGACCGAGAAAAGTGGATTCGGCTGCTCAGTGAAGAGGACTTGGCGTTCATTAAGCGCTTCGTTCTGGCCTCGGGCTCGCTGAAGCAGATGGCCGCTGCGTACGGGGTGTCGTACCCGACCGTTCGGCTGCGGCTGGACCGGCTGATCGCCAAGATCGAGGTGGCCGATAACGACGCGATTTCGAGCGAGTTTGAGGGCGTGCTGCGCGGGCTTTACGCCGAGGGCAAGCTTGACCTGGCGACGTTCAAGACGCTGCTGGCGGCCCACCAGCGCGACAAGGAGAATGGCGATGCGGATTCCAACGCTGCTGCTGATTAGCGCCTTGCTGTGCTGCGGGTCTCCGGTCCTGGGGCAGGAGACGCTGCGGGAGATTCAGTGGGATTCGGTCGGGGTGGCGCCGGTTGCCGACGCGGCGTTGCTGGCGGCGGATAGCGAGACGCCTTTCGCCCGGCTGGAGATTCATAATGACCAGCCCGCGGCGAAGACGGTGACCGTGCTGGTCATTGACGATCCGAGTCTTACCGCGCGGCGCTACGCATTACGGGGCCGGGTGCGTTGCGCGCAGGTCGACGGCAAAGCTTATCTTGAGATGTGGAGCACGTTTCCAGACCAGAAGCGGGCCTACAGTCGGACGCTGGACGCGCGCGGCCTGGCGCGCCCGCTGACGGGGACGGCCGGCTGGCGCGAATTCAGTGTGCCGTTCTACTTGCGGGATGGCGGGGCAGTGCCCGTGGCGCTAGAACTGAACGTGGTTCTGCCGGGCCCCGGCACGGTCTGGCTCGGACCGGTTCAGCTTGTCCAGTATGACCGCCTGGCCGATCCGCTGGCGCCCACCGGGGCGTGGTGGGGGGCGCGACACGCCGGATACATCGGCGGCATCGGCGGCGGTCTGATCGGCATGCTGGGCGCGCTGGTGGGGGTGCTGGCGGCGCTCGGGCGGTCACGCCGCGCGGTTGTGGGGGTCTGCATTCTTATGGTCGTCGGCGGAGTTGCGAGTCTGGTCGCCGGGCTCGTCGCGGTGCTGGGGGCGCAGCCCTATGCCGTCTACTACCCGTTGCTGCTTGGTGGTGGGCTTTGCGCGTTGCTGCCGGCCGTGCTCCTGCCCGTAATCCTTACGCGCTACCGGCAGGCTGAATTGCAGCGCATGCACGCCCTGGACGCCGGCGCGGCCGGCTGATGCGCCCTACGGGTAGATCTTGCCGAGCATCCGGGCGAAGGGAATCGTCTCGCGGATGTGCTTGAGCCCGCAGATCCAGGCCACGGTGCGCTCCACGCCCAATCCGAAGCCGCCGTGCGGGACCGAGCCGTAGCGGCGCAGGTCGAGGTACCACTCGT
>CAZYGM010000132.1:0-9483 GCA_964647015.1 uncultured Planctomycetales bacterium
GCGGCAATGAGGAGATCATCTCGCGGATCGTGACGGAGCGGCATTCGAAATTCCTGTCCACGGACTTCATCTTCTGAGCAGGCCGGCGCGAGGAGGTCGGCGTTCCGCCCGATAAGTCGGGCAAGGAAAACGCGCGGTTGCAGTGGCCGCGCGGTTCGGCGAGACTGGCGGTTTCGGGTGGCGGCGGCGCTGGTTTGGAGGTTGTGAAGTGGACGTTGGTGGTGGGCTGGTTGGTTCCGAAGGTTGCCTGATGAAGGCTGTTGACCGTGCCGGCGGGTCTCTCCGGGCCGTGCCGGTCGAGTTGTGTGCCGCCATCCGGGGGGCATCCAGGATTGCGCTGATCGGGCACGTTACGCCGGACGCGGACTGCGTGGCGGCGATTGGGGCGCTGTGGCTGGCGTTGCCGGAACTGGGCAAGACGCCGTGCGCGGTCTTGCCGGAGGGGACGGTTTCGCGGCGGATGAGCTACCTGGTTCGGCACGGCGGGCTGCGGGCGGCGAGCGACGAGGAGTTGCGGGGTTGCGATCTGGCGATAGTGCTGGACACGGCCAAAGAGCGGCGGGTGAATGTGCCGGGCAAGCTGGAGGCGTTGCCGGGGGTGCCGGTGCTGAATATTGATCATCACGCGTCGAACCCGGGGTTCGGGCGATGGAACTGGGTGGTGGGCGATGCCAGCAGCACGTCGGAGCTGGTTTACGAGCTGCTGAGGGCGCTGGGGTGCCAGGTTACGCCGACGATTGCGACGTTGCTGTACGCCGGTATTCACACGGACACGCAGGGTTTCTCACTGTCGAACACGACGGCCGACAGCCTGCGGGTCGGGCATGAACTGGCGCAGGCGGGGGCGGCGATTCAGGATGTGTGCGAGCAGATGCACCGCAGCCAGAGCCGGGCGGAGTTCGCGCTGCTGAAGATCATCTACGCCAACACGCAGGTGAGCGCGGACGGCCGGCTGGCATGGAGTTGGGCGTCATACGATGAGATCAGCGAGACGGGTTGCAACGCGGCGACGATCGACGACCAGGTCGAGGTGCCGCGTTCCGTGGAGAACATCTCGATAGCGATTCTGTTCACCGAGGGGGACCCGGGCATGGTGCGCATGAACTTCCGGGGGGAGCGCGGGCTGTCGGTGCTGGAGTTGTCGCAGCAGTTCGGCGGCGGCGGCCACCACACCAGCGCGGGGGCGCGGGTCGAGGGCAAGCTGTCGGAGGTGGTGCAGCGCGTCGTGGCGGCGGCGGAAGAGTACCTGGCGCGGCTGTCGGCGGAGTAGCCTGGACCGGCGGCGCTACACTGGGGTGGCGGCTTCGGCCTCGGCGGCGAGTTGCCGGGCGTATTCGGGCTTGGGCTTGCCGAAGTAGACAAGCGCCTTGGCCGGGCATTTCGCCAGGACCGGTTCGAACTCCGCGTCGTCCAGTTCGGCGGTGTAGTTGTCGTAGTTCATGTAGGCCAGGTTGTCCTTGACGTTGAACAGGTCAGCGAAGATGCGCTGGCAGGCCTTGCAGCCGACGCAGCCGACCTTGCAGACCTTCTTGACTTCGCGGGCGGGTTCCTTGTTGGCACAGGCGACGACCAGCATCTGCTCCTGCTTGAAGGGTATCTGCTCGATTATGTTGCGCGGACAGGCCTTCACGCAGGCGCCGCAGCCGGTGCACTTGTCGTAGTTGACGACCGGCTTGCCGGCGACCATGTGCAGGGCGTCGAAGGTGCAGGCCCGGGCGCAGTCGCCGTAGCCCAGGCAGCCGTAGGTGCAGGCCTGGGTAACGCCGACGATGTGGGCCTCGCTGCAAGTCCGGACGCCGTCGTAGGGGACGACGCCGAGCTTGTCTTCGGTGCGGGCGGCGCAGTGGATGACCGGGCGGTAGGGGAAGGTTTCGATGACCTCGATGCCGAGGATTTCGGCGATCTTGGCGGCGGTCTTGGAGCCGCCGACGGGGCAGCCGTCGCACGGGGCGCGGTTCTCGACGACGGCCTTGGCAAAGTCGGCGCAGCCGGCGAACCCGCAGCCGCCACAGTTGGCGGATGGCAGGGCATCGACGACGGCGGGGATGCGCGGGTCTTCGGCCACGCGGAGCTTCTCCTTGGCGATGCCCAACAGCGTGGCGAAGAAGAGTGTGAGAATGAACAGGACGATGCCGGCCCAGATGATGGTCAGGATGACGGCCATGATGACCTCCGCGGTACTACTTGCCGATTCCGGCAAAGCCTGAGAACGCCAGCGCGAGAATGCCGGCCACGAGCAGCGTGATCCCGGCGCCCTGGAAAGCCTTGGGCACGTCGGAGAAGCGGATGTGCTCGCGGATGCCGGCCATGATCGTGATGGCCAGGGTGAAGCCGATGCCGCCGCCGAAGGCGTACACGGCCGCGTTCAGCAGGTACTGGGTTTCGGGTTTCATGTCGATGTAGAGGCAGGTGCCCAGGATGGCGCAGTTGGTCGTAATCAGCGGCAGGAAGACGCCGAAGGCGGTATAGAGCGGGGGGAAGAACTTCCGCAGGTACATCTCGACGAGCTGGACCATGGAGGCGATGACCATGATGAAGGCGACGTACTTGAGGAAGAACAGGGCGCCGGCGTGTTCGGGGCCGAAGATGGCGCTGCCGATCGGCGCCAACAGGCCGTGCACGATGAGCCAGGTGACGACGCCGGAAACGGTGATGACGAAGGTGACGGCGCAACCCATGCCGAAGGCCATGTCGACCTTGCGGGAGACGCCGAGGAACGGGCAGATGCCGAGGAAGCCGGCCAGGACCAGGTTGTTGACCAGGGCAACGCCGAGGAAGATTCCGATCAGGGCACCGATACTCACGCGGCACCTCCCTTCTTGCGGCCGGCACGTATCTGGTTGGTGATTCCGACCACGACACCCAGCGTGAGAAACGCGCCGGGTGGCAGGACCATGACGATCCACTTATGCGGCTCGAAGCCGGGGGGCAAACTGACAAGCACCCAGGCCTCGGCGCCCCACGGGAATGTCAGCGTGCCGGAACCCATCAGCTCGCGAATGACACCCAGGATCGCGAGGGCCACCGTGAAGCCGATGCCGATGCCGAAGGCGTCCGCCAGCGAGCGGGCGACGCCGTTCTTGATGGCGACGACCTCGGCCCGGCAGATGATCATGCAGTTGACGATGATCAGCGGCACGAAGGCGCCCAGCTTCTTGCTGACCTCGAACATGTAGGCCTTGAGCGCCATGTCGGCGATGGTCACGAAGGTGGCGATGGTCAGGGTGAAGATCAGGATGCGGACGTGCGGCTTGATCAGGTGGCGCAACAGGCTGGTAATCAGGTTGGACATGACGACGACGAAGGTGGCCGCCGCGCCCATGACCAGGGCGTTTTCCAGCGAGTTGGTGACGGCCAGCACGGGACACATGCCCAGGAGCTGCACCAAGACCGGGTTGTTGTCGAGAATGCCTTCCCTGAACTGCCGCAGGTTGGAGCCGTTTTCATCTGCCATATTCGCCTACTCCCGTAGGGGTGCGTCGCGGGTTCGTGCTCAGCGGTACTCCGCGAGCAGCGGCCGGATGCGCGTCAACACGTCGTTCACGATGTTGGTCACGTACACGCTGGAGTACGTTGCGCCGGTAATGGCCGAGATTTCGTTCTGATCAACAGTGGGGGTGGCCTTGGTAACGGAGAACGAGCGCGTGGCGTCGCGGTCGCGCCACTGCGCCGCCCAGGGGCCCTCGATCTTGTTCCCCAGACCGGGCGTCTCGAGGTTATCTATCACCTTCACGCCCGTGATGCGCTCGCCGTCAGCCGAGAGGCCGGCCACCAACGTAATCTTGTCCACGAAGCCGGCGCCGGAGGCCTCGACGGCCCAGCCCAGCAGATTGCCCGCCGCATCGGCACACTTGAAGACGCGGTTGCCGTCGATCACCAGCTCCTCGGTGCGCTCCAGGCCGGGCACGACTTCGAGGATGGCCTGGTTCAAGGCCCGCTGCTGGTTTTCCACGATCCGGCCGGACAGGGAGGTCTGCGTCGCCGCCAGCAGGCAGGCGAACACGACGCCCATCGTCAGCACGAGCCAGGATTCACTCACGAATTTCTTCACGGCTGCACCTTCTTCCGCGCTCTTAAGCCGCCACGTGTCCGCCGAACGGCGTCGGCGTCGTCCAGCGTTCGATCAGCGGGGTCAAAGCGTTCATGATCAGGATCGCAAACATGAAGCCCTCGGGGTAGGCCCCGAACAGGCGGATAACCATCACGAGCACGCCCACGCCGATGCCGAAGATCCAGCGGCCCTTGGGCGTCACGGGGGCGCCGACGTAGTCGGTCGCGATGAAGAACGCTCCGAACATCAGGGCGCCGCTGTTCAGGTTGTAGAGCACGCCCTGGTACTTGTCCGGGGCAAGCCACTGGGCAATGGCGGCGAAGACGGCGACCGAGCCCAGGACGGCCACCGGCTGGCGCCAGTCGGCCACGCGCCGCAGGACCAGCCACAGTCCGCCGACCAGGGCGGCCAGGGCCGAGGTCTCGCCGACGCAGCCGCCGACGTTGCCGATCAGCAATTCCCATTGGCTGGGCAGCTCCGCCAGGTGCCGGGCGGCGGCGTACAGGGGCGTGGCCATGGTGGTGGCGTCCACGCCGGCGGCTTCCATCAGCCGGGTGGGCAAGAAACTCACCATGGCGCCGGGAAAACAGACCATCAGGAAGGCACGGCCGACCATGGCGGGATTGAACAGGTTCTGACCGAGACCGCCGAAGACGGCCTTGGCCAGGAGAATGGCGACAGCGCCGCCGATGAACGCCATGTAGGGGTTCAGCGAGGGCGGCAGCGAGAATGCCAGGATAACGCCGGTGACGATGGCCGAGCCGTCGCCGAGCGAGGCCTGGCCGCGGCCGCGGATCATGTTGGTGGCGGCCTCGGCTGCGAGGCAGCCGGCCACGGTCGCCACGGTCAGGGCCAGCGCCCAGCCGCCGAACATGTAGACGGCGATAATGAACATCGGCAGCATGGCGGCGAGGACCTCGAACATGATCCGCCGCGTCGTCGCCCCTTCGGTGAGATGCGGCGCGCTGCTGACGTGAAACACCTTGGGCTCGGACTTGCCCGGCTGATCCTTGCTGCCCTGGGCGGGAGGAATGCTATCTGCCTGACTCATCGGTCGGATCGCTCCTGTGCGCTGCTGGGAATCACTTGGCGGCCGGCTCCGGCGGGGCCTCGGCGGCCTTGGCCTTGGCCTGTTCGGCCTGCTCCTGGGCGCGCTTCTGCGCGGCCTGCACGCGGGCCAGGTTCTTGCCGGAGCGGATGTACTGCGGCAGCGGGATGTTCGCCGGACAGACGAACGAGCAGCAGCCGCACTCGCAACAGGCCATCAGGTCGTAGCGTTCGGCGGTTTCGAGATCGCGATGCTTGACGGCGTGGGCCAGCTTGGTCGGCGAGAGATAGAGCGGGCAGTTGTCGATGCAGCGCCCGCAGCGGATGCAGGGGCTCTCGCTGCCGTGGGCGACCTCCTCGTCCGACATTATCAGGATGCCGTTGACACCCTTGACGACGGAGACTTCCAGGTGCGGCACGGTCGGTCCCATCATCGGGCCGCCGGCGATGACCTTGGCGGCGTCGTCCGCCACGCCGCACTGCTCGAGCAGATCTCCGAAGAGCGTGCCGAGCGGTACGAGGAAATTGCCGGGCCGCTGGGCGCCCCGGCCGGTGACGCTGACGACGCGATGCGTGAAGGGCAGGTCGCGGACGACGGCGCGGGCAATGCTGTGGGCGGTGGCGACGTTGATAACAACGACGCCGACGTCGAGCGGCAGGCCCTTGGGGGCGCTGGGGACGGTGCGGCCGAGCACTGCGGGGATAAGCTGGCGCTCGCCGCCCATGGGGTACTTCGTGGCACAGACGGCCAGTTCGAGGCCCGCCCGTCCGCGGGCCGCTTTGCGCATGACCTCAATCGCGTCGGGCTTGTTCTCTTCGATGCAGATGATGCCGCGCTGGGCGCCGGCGGCGTGCATGGCCAGTTGCAGGCCGACGATTATCGCCTCGGGACATTCGAGCATGAGGCGGTGGTCGGCCGTGAGATACGGCTCGCACTCGGCCCCGTTCAGCAGAATCGTGTCAATCGGGCGGGCCGGGTTGCGCTTGAGCTTGATGAACGTCGGGAAGGTGGCCCCGCCCTGCCCCACCAGGCCGCCGGCCCGGATCTTCTGGCAGATCTCGTCCGGATCGAAGCTGGTCAGCTCAACACCGTCCCAGTTGCGATCGAGGAAGTTCGCCAGGAAGTTGTCCGGCAGGGGCGACCCCTCGGTCGGCAATTTGAGCCCAATGGCCGGCATGCGGCGTCCGTTCGGCAGGACGGCGATCGTGCCGGCACCGATGACGCCGTTGATCGGCGCATGAATCGGGGCCGAGACGAACGCGTCGGTGTCCGCGATCTTCTCGCCGTACTTGACCTCGGTGCGCGGCTTGTGGATGGGTTCGCAGGCGGCGCCGAGGCTCTGGGCCATCGGAATGACGAGGTCCTTGGTGGGGACGAAGAGCTCGATGGGGCGGTGCTCGGTGTAAGCCTTGCGGTGTGGCGGATGCACGCCGCGCTGGAAGCTCTTGAGGCCCTTCTGCAATACGTGGATTCGCTCGCGCAGGGCGGCGATCATTGTTGTCCTCCGCCAGAGAGGGTCTTTTTGAAGCCGAAGTGAGTGACCAGCAGTTTGGCCAGGCCGACGCCGACGGCGAGTCCGCCGAGCAGGCCGGCGGCCTGCCACCAGCCGAGGAAGGCTGACGCGTCGGGGGCCAGGTAGCGGCCGGCAAGAAAGCCGCCGCCCACGGCTGTGGAAAGCGGCAGCAGGAAGACAGCCAGGCAGGCCAGGACGAGGCTCGGGCCGCTGCTGAAGCGTCGGACCTCCGGGTCCAGCAGGTGCTTGGCTGGGTCGGCGCCATCGAGCAGCGGACAGGAGTGTCCGTCCGGTCCGTGCGTGTGGCAATGGCCGCCACAACCGAGCCATAGTCTTTCGAGCGCTTTTTCGAGGAAGTTCATCTCGTTGATCGCGGTTAAAGGAGGCATCTAAGCGTAAAACTTGGTGGCAGGCAAGCGGCGTGCTAGGTTGACATAGTGGTCGTTTGTTTGACATACAAACCACGCACTGTCGAGAACGTGGTTTGCGGGGCTCCAGGGGCTCTGTGGGCGGGTGCAGGCAGTTCTGCAGGCGGCAACCGTGGCGTGCGTAGCCTCTTGTTCGCGTGAAGCTGCGGACTTGGTGCGCGGAAATCCGCACGCTGGGGGCGTGGAAGCGGTGCATGTTCGGCAGGCGGCCGGACTTACCGGCATGTTGAGGGCGAGCGGGCAGCTACGTGGCCGGGCCGGCGTTGACCGAGCATGCAGCGCACACAACAATGCGTGTCTGTTTCCGAGTAACTCTAGCGAGGGAGGCCCGCGCAAGATGACCGCACGCGCCAAACTGTGGGAACCCGCGCCTGAGCGTGTTCGCCAGACGCAGATGTTCAGATTCATGACGGCCATGGCCCAGAAGCACGGCGTCCGGCCGGAGTGGGAGCCGCTCCGCGAATGGGCCATCGAGCGCTCGGACCTCTTCTGGGACGAGTTCTGGCGCTTTGCCCAGGTTGAGCCGACGGCGCCCGCCACGCAGATCGTCAGCGGGCAAGGCATGTTGGGCACCAAGTGGTTTGAGGGGATGCGGCTGAACTATGCGCGGCACATGCTGCGCTTTGATGACGATCGTGATGCCATCATATTCGAGGGCGAACTGGGCCAGAGCGCCTACATCACACAGCGCCAACTACGGGCCGAAGTAGCGCGTTGTGCTGCCGCGCTGCGACAGGTGGGGGTCAAGTCGGGCGACCGCGTGGGCGGCTTCATGCCCAACGTTCCGGAGACGGTCATTGCCATGCTGGCCGCCGCCAGCCTGGGGGCGGCCTGGTCCTCGTGCTCGCCGGACTTCGGCGTACGTGGCGTGCTGGATCGCTTTGGGCAGATCGAGCCGACCGTGCTGGTCGCCACGGATGGCTACACGTATGGTGGCAAGCGCTGTGAGACGCTGGCGCGCGTGGCGGAGATGCGGCAGCAGTTGCCATCGGTGCGGCGCGTCGTGGTCGTGCCATTCCTGGATGAGCGGCCCGAGTTGGGCGGCATCCGGGACGCTGTGCTGTGGCGAGATTTTCTGGGGCCGGCTGACCGGCCCGCACCCGCGCTGAGTTTCGCCGAGGTTCCCTTCGACCACCCGCTGTTCATCATGTACTCGTCGGGTACGACCGGCGTGCCGAAGTGCATTGTGCACGGTCATGGCGGCACGCTCTTGCAGCACCTGAAGGAGCTGATGCTGCATTGCGACCTGCGGGCCGGCGAGCGGTCGTTCTACTTCACCACCTGCGGCTGGATGATGTGGAACTGGCTCGTGAGCGGGCTGGGCGTGGGCGCGGCAGTGGTGCTGTTCGAGGGCAACCCCGGTCATCCAACGATTCACCGCCTGTGGGAAATGGCCGCGCGGCTCAAGGTCAATCTCTTCGGCACGAGCCCCAAGTTTCTCGGCACCTGCCAGAAGGCCGGCCTGCACCCCGGTCAGCAGCATGATCTATCAGATTTGCGCGTCGTGTGCTCGACCGGCTCGCCGCTGAGCGAGGAGTTGTTCCGGTGGGTCTACGACGAGGTCAAGGCCGACGTGCAACTGGCGAGCATCTGCGGCGGCACGGACATCATCTCGTGCTTCATGCTGGGTAACCCAGTGCTGCCGGTCTACGCCGGCGAGATTCAGTGCCGGGGGTTGGCGATGGATGTGCAGGCTTTTTCGGACGAGGGCCGGCCGGTGGTGGGCGGCAAGGGCGAGCTGGTGTGCTGCCGGGCGTTTCCGTCGCAGCCGACCGGCTTCTGGAACGATCCGAATCAAGAGAAGTACAAGGCCGCCTACTTCGAGCGGTTCCCGGGAGTATGGCATCACGGCGACTACGTTGAGATCACCGAACATGGCGGCGTGGTCGTGTATGGCCGTTCGGACGCCACGCTGAATCCCGGCGGCGTGCGGATCGGCACGTCGGAGATATACCGCGTTGTCGAGGGCATTCCGGAGATCGTGGACAGCATCGTGGTCGGCAAGGATACGCCCGACGCTGACGTCGAAATCTGCTTGTTCGTGGTGCTGCGGCCGGGCCTGAAGCTGGATGAGGCGTTGGAGAAGAAGCTGCGCGTGGCCATCGCGGAAGGCGCCACCAAGCGCCACGTGCCCCGCCATATCCGCCAGGTCAGCGCGATTCCGCACACTATCAGCGGGAAGAAGGTCGAGTTGGCGGTGCGGCAGATGCTGCACGGTGAGCGCGTGGCCAACCGCGACGCGCTGGCGAACCCGGAAGCACTGGACGAGTTCCGCGACGTGCCGTGATTCGGCCGGCCGGGGCTACTGGCCCGGGTAGATGATCAGGCGATCGTGCACGAGGACCACGATGTCGTCGACGCCGTCGCCGGTGACGTCGGCGACGCGGACTTCGCGCGGCTCGCCATAGCTGCCGGGATCGTCCGCAAAGCGTTTGCCTTCGAA
>CAZYGM010000133.1:0-9472 GCA_964647015.1 uncultured Planctomycetales bacterium
TCAGACCGTCGCGCACGTCCGGCAGCGCGCGGGCCATGATGACGCTCATGGCATAAGTGAGATAGGACTCCTGCATCTCCTGCGAGATGGGCGTCGGAATAACCGCACTCGTTTCGACGTTGCTCATCGGTGCTCCAGGACAGCAGCACGCCAGCGGCGCGACTCACACGAATTGTACTTGATATCGCCGCGTAAAGCAGCGGCCCGGCGCCGCAGGTTGCCGCGCCAGTTCGGATATAGTTCGGTTAGGGCCCCGGCACGCCGCCGTCCGGCCCCGACAGCGCCGGGCGCCCGCCGAGCACCAGCGCCCACTTGAAGCACACCCGCGCCGACAGCTCGTCTGCCGGCGACCGCCCCTGCCGCAACTCCTCCAACCAACCCGCGCGGGGGCTTGACGGAACGGCCGGGGTCGCAAATAGTGCCGTCTTCTGGGCGCGATCATGGCGGCCTGACAGCCGCCTGGTACCCGGCGGGCCTGCCTGACCTCTGGCCGGGCGGCGGCACGTCGCTTTCCGGGGCGCGCTGCCATAAGCTGGCACGATGCCCCGGCGTCGTTGACTGTCCTGGAGGAGCGGCGCGGTAGCGCGGGCCACGCGCCACTAAGGTAAGTCGTCACATGTCGGCTGGATCAACATCGCCGGACAAACGTGGCATCCTCGCCCTGGGACCGGTCATCGCCGCTGACGAGCAGTTCCTCGCGGCCCTGCGCCAATTCGGGGTAATCCGCATCGTCGATTCCGTCGAGGACGCGCTGGCGGCGTTGCGGGCCGACCAGTTCGAGGTCGTGCTTAGCCGACCCATGGACCTCTTTCCCTTGGCCCGGGCCGAAGCCCGCCAGCGCGGCGAGCTGATCCTCGACAAGATCGGCCAGGGCGTCTGCGTCGTCTGCCGTGACGGCGCCATGAGCTGGGCCAATCCCAAGCTGGAATCCTACCCCGCCGAGGTGCGCGAGGCGATTCGCGCCAACTGCGCCGAACTGTGCCAACAGCTCGCCGCCGAGCGCCCCGCGCATGAGCCGGCCCCCAGCCGGCGGCGCACGGTGCATGTGGGCTCCGAGTACGTCTTCGACCTGACGGTCTCGCCCTTGCTGGCCCCCGAGAAGGAGCTGACGGAAGTCGTTGGCCTGGTCTGGGACATCTCCGCCGCCCACCGCATGCAAGAGCGCATCAACGCCATCGATGCCGCCGGACGCGAGCTGATGCGCCTTGACGTCGATGCCCTTATGCGGCTTGATGCCGTTGACCGCCTGCAATTCCTCGAAGAGCAGATCGTGCGCTCCGCGCGCGAGCTGCTACGCTTCGACCACTTCGTCGTCCGCCTGCTGGACCACAAGTCCAACCGCCTGGAGACCGTGATCTCCGTCGGACTGCCCGAGGCGACTGACCGGATGGATATCCATGCCGCCGCCGAAGGCAACGGCATTTGCGGATACGTCGCGGCATCCGGCCGCTCCTACATCGCGCCCGACACCACGCGCGATCCACGCTACCTGCCCGGACTGGATGGCGCCGGCTCTTCCCTGACCGTGCCGCTGCGCCTGCATGACCAGGTCGTCGGCGTGCTCAACGTGGAATCAACGGAAATTGCGGCGTTCTCGGAAGATGATCGCCAGTTCGCCGAGATCTTCGCCCGCTACATCGCCATCGCCCTGCACATCCTGAAACTGCTGGCGGCCGAACGCTCGACGACCACCGGCCAAATCACCGCCGACGTGGGCACCGAACTAGCCGGCCCGCTCAACGACATCATTGCCGAGGCCACCAGCGCCATTGATGAACCTGCGGGACAGGACGACCTGCACCGCCGGTTGCACGCCATCATCGAGAACGTTGACCGCGTGAAGCGGACCTTGCAGGCCCTCACTCTGACACCCGCTGTCCGCGGCCTGGTGCCGGACGTGCCGTCCGTTGACCCGCTGCTCAGCGGCCGCCGCATCCTCGTGGCCGACGACGAGGACATCATTCGCGAGACCATCGCCGACGTGCTGGCCAAGCACGGGGCCCTGGCCGTAATGGCGCGCGACGGGCAGGAAGCGACCGCCATGATCCGCGCCCAGCATTTCGACCTCGTCATCTCCGATATCAAGATGCCCTACAAGAACGGCTACGAAGTCTTCGCCTCTGCCCGGCAGGCCAATATTCACTGCCCCGTGATCCTCATTACCGGCTTCGGCTACGATCCCGAGCACTCCATCGTCCGGGCCAGCCGCGAGGGCTTGGCGGGCGTCCTGTTCAAACCGTTCAAGGTCGAGCAACTGGTCGACCTGATCCACCGCGCCCTGGGCGTCGCCCAGGCGAGTTGACTTGCCACCGCGTCTACTCACACACTCGGTTCACGTTCGCAGCGGCGTTCCGTCTGTGGCGCCACACGTACCGGGGCCGGCCCGCGCCGTTTGGTCACGACACGCGGGTCGGCTAAACTACAGTGCTCGTGCGAATTCGGTCGAAAGCGTGTGCCGGTCAGACAAAACACCGGGCTTATCGGGCTTAGCAAGCACGGGTGCGGTGCCGACCCTGGCCGGCACTGTCGAGCGCTGGTCCCGAACTCACGTTCGGCTCGCCGGACTGTCTGTCTTCTTGAGTCTGTCTTCTCGAGGTTGTCCATGGCTAAGCAAGCAATGAAAGGCGCGGCTCAGCAGTTGCCTTTGCCGGCCGCGTGGCGTGCCCTCGGTGCGGTAGTACTACTCGTGGCGATTGCGTCGTCAGGCATGCTCGTGGCGTACCACCTGAACGCCATGTCCCTGCCCGGCTGTGGGCCGGGTAGCGGCTGTGCCGAACTCGCCAAGGGCCGCTGGGGCACACTGCCCGTGCTCGGCTGGCCCGTCTCGCACGTCGGTGTGGCCTACTTCCTGGGCCTGCTCGCCGCCTGGCTGGCCAGCCGCAATGGCATCAACTCCTGGCTGCGCAACCTGGTCCGACTCGGCGTGCTCGGCTCCCTCGGGTTTACCGCGATCATGTTCACAGAGCGCCATTCCTGTCCATATTGCATCGCCGTGCATCTCAGCAACATCACCTTCTGGATCATCCTGGAATGCTCACGCTCCGCGGCGACGCGCACCGCACGCTGGTTAGCCCCCGGCGCAGGCGCCTTCGTGCTCGCTACCCTAGTCCTGATCGGCGTCGAGGCTTATCAGCGGGGCGTCGTGCATGAACGCGGCGAACGCGACCTGGACGAATCGACGGCCCGCATAATCGAGGCGACGCGCCGCACGCAGGATGTCGCTGCGGGAACGGCCGCCGCAACTTCCACCAGTAATCCCGCCAGCGAGCCTGCTTCAGGGACCCCAGACCCCGCCGCCTCGCCGACGCCGGCCGTCGCGGCCGCACCACCGTCGTCCGGGTCTACTCCGACCCCGCCTAATCCGGACCGCGGCAGCGCGCATTCTGGGGGGCACGCCGTGGCCGCGCCGTCCCCGGTCGGATCCGCCGAACCGGCCGACCAGGGGGCTTCCGAGTGCGACCCGGACGCCGATGCCGCTCGTAAGGATGCGCCGACGACCGACAAGGCGGAGGACCCCTTCGCCGGCGGCTTCCGCGGCCGCTACCTGCTGGGGCCTGAGAAGGCCCCCGTTCGGATTGTCATCATCACCGACTATCAGTGCCGCGACTGCAAGGCCGTCGAGAGCGAGATTCGCGGAATCCTCGAGGCGCATCCCAACGACGTCTCCCTGTCCGTAAAACACTTCCCGTTTGATGAGAAGTGCAACTCCACCGCCACCCGTACATTGCATCCCAACGCTTGCTGGGCCGCCCGGGCCGCCGAGGCGGCCGGCATCTTGTGGGGCAACGAGGGCTTCTGGGAGATGCACCACTGGCTCTTCGACCACGACGGCACGTTCAGCAGGACCGAGGAGCTGACCGAAGCCATTCGCGGATTTGGCCGCAGCCCGTCCGGCTTCATTACCACCATGACGAGCGAAGAGACGCTCCGCCTGGTCCAACAGGATATCGAAGAGGCGCGCCTCGTCGGCCTGTACCAGACACCGCTGATATTCATCAACGGCGTCGAGCTGCGCGGCTGGCAGGCCAAAGACGCGGTCGTGCGCGCGGTGAACGCCGTTCTGGCCACGAATCCCGAGCCGCAAACCCACGAGGTCGACCGCCCGCCCCTGGCCGTGCAGAAGTGCGTGGACGATTGGCGCGCCGGACGCGCACTGCCGGCACAGCGCGATCAGTATCCACGCGTCCTCGGTTCGACCAGCCCCAAGGTGCGGATTGTGCTCTACGGCGATTACCAGACCCCGCTCGTCGCCGAGGTCGATGAGATCTTCCGCGCCTGGGTCGCGCAGCATGACAACGCCCACTACACCTACCGGCACTTCCCGTTTGACCAGACCTGCAATCCGGGCGTGTCCTCAACCCAGCACGAACTGGCCTGCTGGGCGGCCCGCGTCGCCGAGGCCGCCTGGTTCACCGGTGGCGACGAAGCCTTCTGGAAGATGCACACGTGGCTGCTGGCGAATCAGGATTCGCTCAACGAAGCCGCGGTCGCCGCTGCCGCAACCGAGCTCGGACTGGACGCCGAGGCCCTCATCAAGGCACTTGACGATCCGGAGGTCGCCGCCGCCGTCGAGGATGATGCCGTGGCCGGCAGGCGCGGCGGGCTGAAACGCATCCCTTGGATAGTTGTCAACAACCGGGTGGTCGAGCGTTGGCGTTTGACCGGGCCGGAGTTCGGCCGCGAGGTCCTCGAGTCGATTCTCAAGGAAGCCGCCGGAAACTAGTGGCCTGGGGCAGTCAGAAGCCCGCGGCGTTTGCGCGGCCGTGCCGTCAGCCTTGACCGGGCCACGCTTCCGGAACGTGCACATTGGCCGCAAATGCGGCTGATAACCCAGCCCACACGCACTGTGGGTCAACCAGCAACGCGGCCGTGCTCACTAGTTCATCCAGCGCGCCTTTCGCTGGCAGCGGCCGCACACCGCCCAGCTCAAGCACCAGTTGCAGTGCCTGCCGAACCGCCGAGATGCTGCGAAAGCGGTGCAGATACCGGCGGGCCAGCAGGCCGCCAATCGTGCGGCGCAGACCACGCGCGTCAACTCCAGCCAGCGTGCTGACGTGCTGTTCAATGGCGCCCAGGTTACACGCCGCCAGTTGCGCATAGAAACGCTCGGCCAGATCCGCATCACGGCACACCAGGTGCCGATCGAGCGCAAACTCCAACGCGACGTGGCTCGCCAAATCCCAGATGGCCGCGCAAGTCCGGCCGGTTGCCATGCCGGCCTTGAGCTGCCGCTGCCAGTGCAGGAAGCAGGGCAGCGCATGGAAACGCCCGTCCACCGCCACATGATTCAGCAGGCCGGCGCGTAGCTGTTCGGCGTGCTCGTCGGCGGGACGCGTGTCGCGCACTACTTGCCAGCGGATGCGCCGCCTGCGGGAGAACCGCGGCCACAGATCCGGTAGCGCCACGCCCATGGCGAAGTGCGGGTCGGAGGGCAGCCCGCAGACGTCATGATTGAACACGAAATGGCCCAGGTAGTTCATGTCGCCAAGTGTCGCCGCGCCGCCCGACGCCGATTGTGTTAACGTCACTGCCTTGACCGGCCGCTGTCACGCATTCGCGCGGCGGCCCGCTGCGCGTGCCTGCCGGGCGTCATCCTGCGCAATTCGGAAACCGCCCGGCCGCGTAGGCGCGCCCCATCTCCAGGTAGCTGCTGACCACGTGTTCCAGGTAGCTCCGATCCGCAGCGCTCACATCCCGCAGCACCCGCGCCGGCAAGCCCACGACCAGCTTGCCCTCCGGAATCACCGCTCCCGGCGGCACGAGCGCCCCAGCCCCGACGATACTGCCCGCCCCAATCTCGGCATCGTCCAGCACGATCGCCCCGATTCCTATCAGGCTGCCCGGGCCGATCCGCCGACAGTGCACGACTGCCCGGTGACCGATCGACACGTCGTCGCCAATCTCCAGCGGAACACCCCGGCGGGTGTGGATGATGGTGCCATCCTGGATGTTCACGCGCCGCCCGATCGTGATGGGCGAAATATCCCCACGGATAACAACCTGGTGCATCACGGTGCAGTCAACACCGAACGTCACGTCGCCGCCGACGTAGGCGCTGGGGGCAATGTACACATTCGGCCCCAAGCGCGGACGGATGATCTTCTCTGTCATGGTGGTATGATACGCTGCCAGTGCCGGCCCGACATGGGCCAACGCGGGCGCCGGCACGTGGAGCCGAAAGACTAACGAGTTCACGGAGATTCCTGCGCGGCAATGGGCAAAACGGCATTTATCCTGGTACTGACGGAGGATGAGGCCCGCGGCGAGGCTTGGCGCGCCGAGCTGCGCGAACGGCACGGCCACTTGTGCAACGTGGCCGTCGGCCTGCGCGAGGCGCTCGATTCAATCCAGCAGCGCGCCCCCGACGCGGTCGTGACGGATGCCCGGATCAACGGCACCGCGACCGCTCCACCACTGGCCGACCTGCTGGACAAGCTGGCACCGGACGCCGCCCTGCTGGTCGTCGGCGACCCCGGGCCGCTGACGCCCCGGCACGTGACGCTCCTGACGCTTCCGGCTAACCAGGGGCCGGCTGCCCTGCTGCCACGCGTCGCCGCCGCCGCGACCGAAGCCGTCGCCCGCCGCGAAGACCGCCTGCTCAAGGAATCCTTTGAGACCACCGCCTACGAAACCTTCGAGGGCATCGTGGGCACGACGCCGCAGATGCGGCGCATCATCGAACGCATCAAGAAGGCCGCCCGCAACAAGCTCACCGTCCTCATCCTGGGCGAAACCGGCGCCGGCAAGGACCTCATCGCCGAAGCCATCCATAAACAGTCTGACCGGGCCCGCCGCCCCATGAAGTCCGTCAACTGCGCCGGCCTGAACGAGAATCTCCTGGAAAGCGAGCTCTTCGGACACGTGAAAGGCGCCTTCACCGGCGCCGTCAGCGACCGCAAGGGCTACTTCGTCGCCGCCGACGGCGGCACGCTCTTCCTCGACGAGATCGGCGACATGCCGCTGAACATGCAGGCCAAGCTCCTCCGCGTACTCGAACGCCGCGAGGTCACCCCCGTCGGATCCACCGAGGTCCAACGCGTCGACGTCCGCCTTGTAGCTGCCACAAACACGAACCTCGCTAAAGCCGTCGAGGACAAGAAGTTCCGTGAGGATCTCTACTACCGCCTGCAACAATGGGTCATTGAGGTGCCGCCCCTGCGCGAACGCCGCCAGGACATCCCCCTTCTGGCGATTCACTTCCTCCGCCGCGCCAACGAAACGAACTCAGTTAGCGTTCCCGGAATCTCGGCCGAGGCCATGGAGTTCCTCGCCAAGTACTTCTGGCCTGGAAACGTCCGCGAGTTAGCCAACGTCATCGAGGCCATGGCCGTCGAGGCCGAAAACCGCCGCATCGAGGTGGAAGACCTCCCCGAGCGGATCCGTGGCAGCCGCGACCTCGTCCCCGTTTCCGGCAGCGGCATGGTCGGCCTGACCATGGCCGAGGTCGAGCGCATGATGATCGAACGGACACTGCGGGCCACCGGCGGCAATCGCGAGCAGGCCGCCAAGATGCTCGACATCGGCACACGCACCCTGTACCGCAAGATCCGCGAGTATGGGCTGCAATGAGCTTGCCGGCAGCAGGTCCAGCCGGCATTCTGTTCCCAGACGCCGACAGCCCGATAATAGGCGGCCTAAGGACGCCAAAAGAAAGCGCCAACCGCAGTCAGGTCGTTTTCTCGCAATCTTCGCCGGCTTCGCGCATTTGGCCTGACGCAGCATGAGGACGGAGTGGATCAGGTCGAATTGGAGGATGTGCTGCGGCGGGCCTGTCGCCGCGACCCGCAGGCCCTCGGCCGCCTCGTCGACCATTTCGGTCCGCGCGTCTTTGGCTTGCTGCTTCGTATGACCGGATCGCGCGACGTTGCGGAAGATCTGATGCAGGAGACGTTCCTGCGAATCGTCCGGAACATCGATCAGTACGAGGAGGCCGGACGCTTCGAGGCCTGGTTGTTTCGCATCGCGGCGAACCTGGCCCGTGATCGCGCCCGCCGGCTCGGGCGACGCGGCGAGCACGTCTCCTGGGACGCGCTGGAGGACGGCGCTTCGGTGGCCGCGGCCCGGCCGCTGGATCACGAGTCGCCGGATCGGAAACTGCTGGCTCAGGAAGCCGGCGAGCGCCTGGCGGCAAGTTTGGCGCGCCTGACCGAGTCCGAGCGCGAGATCCTGCTGCTGCGGCACTACTCTGAGCTCTCGTTTCGGGAGATCGCGGACATGCTGGGCGTACCACTGGGAACGGCTTTGGCCCGGGCACACCGGGCGCTCCAGCGCCTGCGGTCGCTTTACGAAGGCAAAGGCTGATGTCGGACACGCTGAACAACTTGGTGCGTACGGTCGAGCGCGAGGCCCGGCTGCTGGCCGGCCTGCCGGCGGCACAGCCGTCGCCTGCGTGCCTGGCACGCGTGCGGGCCGCGGTGCTGGCCGAGGCCGAGCGCCTTGGGTCCCGCCCTCGACGAACGCGCGTCGCCCCGCCGTGGCTTGCCTCGGCTGCTGCGCTGCTGCTCGCGGTCGGGTTGAGCGGTGTGTTGCGCCACTCCACGCCGTGGTTCGGGGCCGGCACCATGGACACCGATCTCGTGGCGGTGTGGGTGGACGCCGTGGATGAATCGCGCGAAACCCTCGCAGCCCTGCTGGAGGAAGGCTGGATGGTCAGCGCTTCAGGGGCTGATGTGGATTATGACACGCAGATCGACGACATTCTGGACGGCTTCAAAGAGTTCTTCGGGCCGTTCGAGACACTATAGTCATGGTGCACTTGTGACCGCGCCTAATCCAAGATTCTGGGCCGTCGTCCTGGGTCTAAGTGCCGCTGTGGTCGCGTGGGGCAACCGCTGCCCGGCCATGTGGGACCCGGAGCCCGCACGAGATGGCGACTTCGCTCCCGACCCGTCCGTCCGCGAATGGGTTCAGCGCGGTCGCGGACCCCATCGTGATGGCGGTGGGCCGCGCGGCCCGCGCGACCGTCGCCATGACCTGGCACCAATCTTCCACCCCGGGCCGGAAGATCAGGGCCCGCTGCTGCCGGGCGAGGAGCAGGAACTGCACGCCTTCGTTACCGAGCACCTGCCCGGACTTGCCCAACTGGTTGACCGGCTGGCCGGGCAGGGCGAGCGGACGTACCGGCGAAACTTCCGCAAGCTCGTGCCACAACTGCGGCACCTGCGCCGGCTGCATGCGGACAACCCCGAGTTGGCCGCGCTGGTCGGCCGCCACGCCGAGGGCATGGTGAGCGTCCAGGCCCTGCGGCGCGCCTGGGACGGCACCCCGCCGGAAGATCGGCCGGTTCTTGAGCGGCGCATCAGACGGCACATCGCCGACGGCGTGCGCGTCCAGATTGACGCCATGCGCCTGTGGGCCGACCAGCTCGAGGCTCGCCGCGACGATGAAGTGGCCCGGCGGCTGGCCATACTCATGGAGCCGGAGGCCGAACTGGCGGCTGAGCCGCCGCCCGTACGCGAGTTGGTCCGCGCGG
>CAZYGM010000134.1:0-9449 GCA_964647015.1 uncultured Planctomycetales bacterium
GGCCGGCGTCCAGCAGGCCGACCACGCTGCCGAGGGCGTCACGGACGTAGTGCAAAACCTCCTCCGATCCGGCCGGCACGGCGCCGGCCGCCGTCCAGTCTACCATCACCAGCGGCTCGGGGAAGCGCGCGCCCCAGATGAACTCGCGAGCGAGCGTCCAGGTGCAGGGGTCGGGGCCGACGCCGTCCGGGTCATGCAGGACGTACTCCTCAATCGGCTCCAGCCCGGCGTGAACGCGCTGCGTCAAGACACGCGGCGTCGACAGCGCTCAGGTGTACAGCGAAATGCACAGTCGGATATTCAGGCTGACTAGGAGCGCAAGAAACGATGGAGGCATAAGGCACTCGTTCTTGAAGAACGCGGGATTGTCCAGCTCTATACCAATATCCAATGACGGACCACGACCCACCTCGGCGGCGTATACCCTCAGACCCCTTATGTTCTTGCAGAGGAATTCCTCAGTATCCGTAACCGCCTGATTGAATGTCGCCGGCGACGTAACAGCGACGCTGAACTTATCAAGTTCCTTGCGGTTCTTCTTCGGGATTACGATTTCGTGCCCGTCCTTCGTGAACGCCTCCTCAAGCTCCGGTACCCTCCGACCGAAGCGCAGCATCACGGACATGCACTCATCCATTATCCCTCTCCACTTTCTGAACGCGTCTGGACGCCTGCCATGGGAGGCGAAGCGCGACCGTGACTGCTCCGGGCTCAAAGTCTGAGCACGCTTCGTCCGACTCGTGGAGCTCGACATAAATGGTGCGACTGGTCCAAGACAGCCTTACGCCCGTACACTCCATCGTTACTGTAAAGCCCTGCGGCACAGGCACTGCCGCAAACCGCTGGAGGGTAGGGAAGTACAGCATTCGATCGCCCCTCACTTCCTTTGTGCTAACGCTTGAGGCGCGCAGCGTCAGCTTCCTGTACGGCCATTTGGTTATTTCCAGAACACATAAGCGCCGCTTGGTCACGGGCGGACAATCGCAACACTCGCGCCAGAGGTCAACTGTAAGCAGTTCGCGTTGGACATCGTACTCGAGGCTACGCAAGTCAAGCACCGCAGTGCCCAGAGAAGCGAGAAGTGTCGCAAGCTGCTTCGGTTCACGTGCAACGTGAATAGTCATACACACACCTACTTGCATGAGACGTCCTGTTGGCGGCTCACCACTGTGTTCATTTCTTCCACCACAACTTGATTCTAATCCCGTCTTATTCACGGCTCTCGCCGCGTAGCGCTTGAAAAAGCAGCCTCCGCGTGTAATTTCGTCGGTGCTCAAACGCTGACGGATCGCACACGGAGGTGCACCCGATGGGTGAAACGCAGCATACGCTGTTCCCGCTCGATTTCAACCGGTCGATCGTGGTCGAAGACCGGCCCGAACGGCTGACCGCTGACGCCGGGGTGCTGGCCCTGCGGCAGATCGATCACCGGCTGGGTCTGACCGACTGGCTGGCGGCCCGTCTGACCGATCCACGCAACGCCGACCTCATCACGCACCCGCAGGTCGAATTGCTCCGCACGCGTCTGTACCTGATCGCCCAGGGCCACCGCGACGGCGACGACGCCGACCGGCTGGGCCTGGACCCCGCCTTCCGCCTGGCCGTCTCGCAGCGCCGCGGCACCGCTCCGCTGGAGGAGCCCGATCCCCAGCAGCCGGACGGTCAGCCGCACGCCCTGGCCAGCCAGCCGACGCTCTCACGCCTGCTGGCCACGCTGGCCAGCGCAGGCAATCGAGGCGTGCTCCGCCAGAGTCTGCTCGAAAGCGCCCGGCGGCATCTGCACGCGCTCCGCAAACAGGCGGCACGCCGTGGCGACGATCCGCGCCGCCTGCGGGCCGGCACGCTGGATATTGATTCCTACGTCGTGGTTGTCCACGGCCGCCAGCCGGGCGCGACCTACAACGGCCACTATCAGACGGTCTGCTACCATCCGCTGGCCGCCCAGTTCGCCGCCACCGGCGACTGGCTCGACATGACGCTGCGCGAAGGTCACGTTCACACCGCCCACGAAGCGACCACCTTCCTCTTCAACCTG
Organism: uncultured Planctomycetales bacterium; assembly: GCA_964647015.1. GTDB lineage: Bacteria > Planctomycetota > Phycisphaerae > UBA1845 > Fen-1342 > JAAYXS01. The sequence goes on from CAZYGM010000134.1 coordinate 2,036, forward strand.
CTGGAGCGGGTCGAGGCCGAGTTGTGCCAGGTCAGCGACATCCGCGGCGACGCCGGCTTCCCGGAGGAAGAACTGCTGGCCGGGCTGGAGGCCCGCCGCAAGCCCTACGTCTTCCGGCTCAAGACCAATGCCGTGCTGGACCGGCTGATCGAACCGTACCTGTATCGTCCGCCCGGCCGCCCGCCGGCCGAGCCGCGGCTGTGGCTGTACGAGTTCACCTATCAGGCCGAAAGCTGGTCGCGGCCGCGGCGGGTGGTGGGCGTGGTGCGCGAGGTGCCGGGCGAGTTGTTCCTGGAGTCGTTCTTCCTGGTCACGAGCTGGACGGCCGCGCAGAAGGACGCGGCAGCGCTGCTGGGACACTATCGCCAGCGCGGCACGTTCGAGAGTCACCTGGGCGAGTTCAAGGACGCCTTCGATCCGGCGCTGTCCTCCAGTCCGCGCGTCAAACGCCACTACCGCGGGCGGGCCCCAAGAAAACGCTACGGTACGCGCGACGCGTTCGCCTGCAACGAAGCGTTGCTGGTCCTGCACGCGTTGGCATTCAACCTGGCCAACGTCGGTCGTGAAGGTTTGGAGCACACCACCCATTCCGGCTGGACGATCCGCAGCTTCCGCGAGCACCTGCTGAAGACGCCGGCCCGCGTGCTGCTGCACGCTCGGCGCGCGGTCGTGGTGCTCAACGACGTTGCCGCCTACTACTGGCAGGGTCTGGCCCGCTTCCTGGCCACGCTCGCACCCCAGCCGGCGCTTTCAACGGCCCACTCCTGTTACTTCGCTCGTGCCCCGTAATCCCCCGCGACCCGACCCGCGGCCACCCCGGCGTCCGCAGCGGCGTGGGGGAAAGGGGGCGGTTTGTATCGTTAGTACCAAAAAACCCCGCACACGCCACCTTCACGCACCCGCTGCGTGCAACGGCCCACCGTGAACCCGTGCCGTGAATAAGACGGGCGTACATATTCACCCCATCCACGTAGCCCAGCGGGTCGCGTTGCAGCCAGCGGCCGAGGCGGGGGCTGTACGTGCGGAAGGGGAAGTGGTACAGGCCGATGGCGACATCGTGGCGCTGGCCGGTCCACATGAAGGGGTTGCCGAACGCAGACGGCTCGTCCGCCGCGTGGCGGACCCAGTCTCCGGAACCGCTCCCGGCGGCCGCGTCCCAGTGCGCGATGTAGGTCTTGCCGTACGGGTCGTAGTCGTAACGCTCGACCAGCTTGGCCGGGACCGGTTCCGGCGTCGCGTCCGGCTCGCCGGCGTCCAGCAGGCCGACCACGCTGCCGAGCGCGTCACGGACGTAGTGCAAAACCTCCTCCGATCCGGCCGGCACATCGCCGGCCGCCGTCCAGTCTACCATCACCAGCGGCTCCGGGAGGCGCGCGCCCCAGATGAACTCGCGGGCCAGCGTCCAAGTGCAGGGCTCGCCGCCTTCGCCGTCCGGGTCGTGCATCACATACTCCTCGATCGGCTCCAGCCCGGCGGCGTAGACGTGCCGCGTCCACAAGGCCGGCGTTGTGACGTGTTACGTATAGAGTGATACCCACAGTTCGATGTCCAGGCTAACTAAGAGTCTCAGGAATCCACGTGGACAGCAACAGCCCTTCATGAAGAACGTGGGGTTATCCAGTTCTATGCCGATATCCAACACCGGACCGCGCCCCACCTCGGCGGCGTATGCCCTCAGACCCCTTATGTGCTTGCAGAGGAATTCCTCAGTATCCGTAACCGCCTGATTGAATGTCGCCGGCGACGTAACAGCGACGTTGAACTTATCAAGTTCCTTGCGGTTCCTCTTCGGGATTACGATTTCGTGCCCGTCCTTCTTGAACGCCTCCTCAAGGTCCGGCACCCTCCGGCCGAAGCGCAGCATCACGGACATGCCTTCTTCCATCGTCCAACTCCCGTTCTCAGAAAGGCGTTCGAGTCAAACAGCACCATCAGAGCATAACCCACGGACTATGTCCAGAGCCGCCCTGTGCCCGCTTGGCCTGTGACGCCGCGGACCCCCGACCGAAGCTCGCCATCCGCCTGCCGACGGCCTTGAATCCTCCGACTCAGCCTGCTGGCCGACCGCCGGCGCGACAGCGTGTGCCTCGACACTCGTGATGCCTGGCGCGTCACCGTACGTCGTGGACAATGTTCGACACCAGGCAGCAGCGGTCACACCGGAAATCAAAACACCCGTGCCACGGCTCGTCCAACAGCCACTCCCCTTGGCAGCTTGGACAGTGCCGCCGTCGTTCGGAATTGCGGCTCCGGCCGTAGTGCCGGTACAGATAGTAGTAGACGCGCTTGCCGGTAAGCTTACGAATGCGTTCGCACACCTCGCGCCCTGCGGCGGAAAGTTCGCTGTCGAACCGGCTCAAGCAGCGGTAGGCAAATCGCTCTCCTGCGCGACTGGCAAACCAGATCCCATCAAAACGCTGGTAGTTCCGGCGCCAGAAGATGATGTCCTCGTAAGTCCCACATTCGTCCGTATGAGGGATACGATACAGCGGTACGGGATCGAAGCACTCTCCGCACCGCAGCGGTGACTCCATGCTCGTTCCGGTCGTGTACAAGATATACGAGCTCGGCGCCTCGTGCCGGCAGACATCCAGGGCGACCGGTTCAGACCCCAGATTCGTCACCCGCGTCAGCCGTAAGCCAGCTTGACGCAGCCCAAGTCGGGCCGCGCTCACCCACCGGCTCTTGCGCCTGGCGTGCAGGGCACCTGGTTCGGGGATGCTCACGTACGCGCGCACGCGCCGCCCCTCCCTGGCAATCGGCCATCCCTCACTGAGCACCTGGCCATTACGTTGCAGCGCTTCCACCAACCGGTCCACCGCGTCGCCGATTGCCTCATCATCAACCCGGCGCACCACGCGGAAACTCAGTTCTGCTGTGACCATGTCCGCACTCGCCAACAGATTCCACTTATTCGCCCGAGCTGCTACTGCGACAACGCAGCCTGTACTCGACCAGCAGCCCCGCCAGGGCGACTACGCCAGACGCCTTCCACAGCAGCAGCCACCAGGGACGCCACCAGGCGCCCGTCTGCACCTCCACCACATCCGAAAGACCGAACAGCGCAAACAGAATCCCCGCCAAGACACATCGGCTCCGCGCGCCGGTCCGGGCCCGGGCAGCCAAGACGAAGAACGTCGCCGCAACTACCAGCCACAGCCCTGCTTCAGCGTAATTGGCGACAGAGAATAGATCTGCGGGCACGGCACATTCACTCCGGCTGGGACTGCCATCTCCGCGGCGGGTGCTTTGCTCCGAGACCCCTCATGTCCGTGGGCGCCCCTTTCGAGCCCAGCCGCATGTCCCTGCTCAACCAGGAACCGCGACGGCCGCTTGCCACTGCCAGACGTCTCGACACCTGGCACATCTGGCCGCCAGTGTATCGGCCAGACCTGCCATCGCAACTCCAGCCTGGTTCCGTCGATGATGCCGTCGTTCCCGCCACCGTGCCCGGCTCGCGCAAGTCAGCCGAGAATCTGCACTGCCGCCCAGCTTGTTACTGTTCTGCCGGCCCGCGGCTCTTGCGTTGCGGGCGGAAGTCGGCAACATAGCTCGGTGTGAGCCGCCGACAGCAACGCGCCAACCTGGCTGCCTTTGTGATCGGCGCGGCCGCCACCGCGCTGGTGCTGGCGGCTTACCTGGCCGGGGCGCTGGACTGGGCCGAACTCAAGACGCTGGACCTGCGCTTCCGCTACGCCAACGCGACGCCCACCGACCCGCGCATCACCTGCATCGACATCGACGACGCCTCACTCGACAAGGTCGGCCGCTGGCCCTGGCCGCGCGACGAGCAGGCCGGCCTGTTGCGTGTGCTCAGCGAACTGGGGGCCCGGGCCATTGTGGTGGACCTGACCTATGCCGAGCCGCAGCCGGTGCGACCATTGGTGCCGCGCGACGCGGACATGCTCGCTGACCCCTCCGAGCTGGCCGACGCCGATCTCGACACGGCGCTGCCCGACGACGAGTTACGGGCGGCGATTGCTGCGGCCAGGAATGTCTACCTGGCCGTCCACTACGACCCCGACGCCTGGGACCGCAGTGCCGATTTTCAAGAGGCCGTGGCCGCGGTGCGCCGCGGCGCTGACGACGTGCCGGACCTGCTGCGCCGGCGGGGGATTAGTCCGCAAAGGGCGCGGCAGCTTTGGCGCGCCGCCCGCGTGGTGCCGGTGCTCGAAGATGACCCGGTGTATTCGGACGAGATCGTCGCGCAGCAGACGGGCCTCGAGCTGTCCTTCGTCCGCCAGGTCTATGAGCGCTGTCGGCAGTTCGTTCTGCGCGGCCACGTGCGGGCGCGCCTGGCGGAGCGGCCGGAGTGGCGCGAATTGCTGCCGCTCGAGGTACTCCGCCGGCTGTACGCCGAGCTCTCCGACCGAACGCTGGCGGATGAAACGCCGCTGCGGGCGGCGCTCGTGGCTGCTTATCGCGATGTGCTCAGCTATGACGCGACGATGGCCCGGCAGCTCAGGGTGCCCGCCGGCCTGCGGGCCTGGGCGGTCCCGGCCGAGGCCGTCACGCCGGTCTACTTCCGCCTGGCCGAAGCGGCGCGCTCGTGCGGGTTCGTGGCGTACGAGCCGGACGCGGACGGCGTCATGCGCCACAACGCCTTGCTGGCCGAACATGATGGCCAGTTGTTGGCGCAACTGGCCTTCGCCGTGGCATGTGACGTTCTGGACGTGCGCACGGCGGAGATGGTCGTGCGCGGCGGGCGCCTGCGCCTGCCGCTGGCCGAGGGCGGCGAGCGCGTGGTCACGCTCGATCGCCGCGGGCGATTGCTGATGCCGTGGGTCGCCGAGCGCGACTGGACCAGGCAGTTCGGCACGCACGTGCCGGCGGATGCCCTGTGGACCGTACATGATCGCCGGCGCCAGCTTGAGCACAACCGGCAACTGCTGGCGCACGAGCGCCACACGCTATTCGCCGGGGCACTGTTGCCGGACAACGACGCGTATCGGCAAGAACTTGCGGCGCTGCTGGAGATCGAGCAGGCCTGCGCCGCGGCCCGGCGATACGGGGACAACGCCCAAGCAGCCGAACTGACCGCTCAAGCCGCGCAGCTTGCCGAGCAGATGGCGGCCTGGGAAGCCACGGCGCTGCAGTGGCTGCGGGCCGTTGCGGCGGGCGCGGCGCCGGACGCGGCCATGACACCAGACGATGCCGAGTTTGTGCTCCGACAGGCGGCCCAGCTTGAGGCCCTGGCGGAGCGCGTCGCGGCGGCCAACGCGGCGCTCGCCCATGAAGTTGAGCAGACGCTGGGCTGGCTGCGGCCGCGCATCGTGGACCAGGTCTGCCTGATAGGCTACACGGCGACATCGCTGGCCGACATGACACCCATCCCGACGCACCCGCGCGCTCCGGGCGTCATCGCGCATGCCAACCTGCTGAACGGCCTGCTGACGGGGCAGATGGTGACGGCCGCGCCGACGACGCTGAACGCGCTGCTCGCGGCACTCTGTGGTCTGGCGGCGAGCGTGCTGAGCACCTGGCGCCCGCCGCGCGCCGCCGCACTGTGGGTACTCGCGCTGCTGGCCGCCTTCCTCGCGGTGCACGGCTGGTGGATGTTCCTCGCACGCGGCACCTGGGTGGCCGTCACGCCCGCCGTCGGCACGATCCTGGTCAGCTACGTAGCCATCGGCACGTACCGATACTTCTTCCTGGACCGCGAGCGGCGCGAGCTGACGACCGCGCTAAGCCAGTACACCTCGGCCACGCTGGCCCGCAAGATGGCCGAGGACGCGGAGCTCTGCCGCCGGGCGGAGACCCGCGAAGTCACTGCCATGTTCACGGACTTCCAGGGCTTCACCCCCATCTCCGAACGCATCGGCCCGGAGCGCACGCAGCGCGTCCTGAACATCTGTCTGGGGCGCTGTAGCGAGATCATGCTGGCCAACGAGGCCATGATCAATAAGTTCATCGGCGACGGCATCTTCGCCTTCTGGAACCCCGTGATCTACCCCCAGCCCCAGCACGCCGAACAAGCCTGCCGGACCGCGGTCGAGTTGATGAAAGGGCTTGCCCGCCTCATCGACGAACAGCGGCAGTCCGGCGGCGACGAGGTGTTCCAGGAGCTAGTGCTGCGCATCGGCGTAGCTACCGGCAACGCCGTCGTCGGACCGTGCGGCTCCGAGCAGAAATATGACTATACCTGCATCGGCGACACGGTGAACGTCGCCGCCCGGCTCGAATCGGCCAACAAGTTCTACGGCACGCGTATCCTGGTGAGCGGCGCGACCCGTGCCCAGGTCGGCGACGCGTTCGTCTTCCGACCGCTGGGGGGTGTGCGCGTCAAGGGCAAGCACCAAGCCGTGCCGATCTTCGAGCTGCTCGGGCGCGCGGGCGACGTGTCGGAACGTCTGTGCGCCTATGCCGACCAGTTTGGCCAGGCAGTGACCCACTTTCAGCAGCGCGACTGGCCGGCCGCCCGGGTGGCTTTCGAGACCTGCCGCACGCAACGGCCCGCCGACCAGGCCGCCAACCGCTACGTCGCAGCACTGGACGAATACAGCCGGAACCCGCCCCCACCCGACTGGTCCGGCGCCATCGAGCTGACCGAGAAGTAGCCGCGCGAACGAATCTGCGCGGCGTTACGACGCCAAGCCGTACAGCCGGCGATACTTGCCATTCAGGTAGTCCACGAACGGCTGGATCGAAAGCTCCTGTCCGGTGACTACCCGCAGCAGTTCGCGCGCCCGATAGCGCTTGCCGTGCCGGTGCACGTTCTCACGCAGCCACTCCAGCAACGGCCGCAGTTGCCCCCGCGCCATCTGCGCGTCCAACTCGGGCAGGGCCCGCCGCGCCGCCGCAAAGAGCTGCGCCGCGTAGATATTGCCAAGCTGGTAACTCGGGAAATAGCCGAACGCCCCCATGCTCCAGTGCACATCCTGCAAGCAGCCCTCTGCATCGTCCGGCGGCACTATCCCCAGCAACTCCCGCATGCGCTCATTCCACGCTTCGGGCACGTCCGCGACGGCGAGCTCCCCGCCGACCAGTTCACGCTCGAGCTCGAAGCGCAGGATGATGTGCAGGCCGTACGTCACCTCGTCGGCGGCGACACGCACCAGCGACGGCCGAACCGCGTTGATCGCCAGCAGCCAGTCGTCCAGGTCCGTGTCGGCCCAGTCCGGCAGGACGTTCTGCAGCTTCGGCAGGAAGTGCTGCCAGAACGTCCGGCTGCGCCCGACCAGGTTCTCCCACAAGCGCGACTGCGACTCATGCAGGCCAAACGAGACGTACGTGCCCATGGGCGTGCCGGTGTGCTGCGGGTCGAGTCCCTGCTCGTAGAGTGCGTGCCCGGCCTCGTGGATCACGCTGAAGAGCGCATCCGCGATGTTCCGTTCGTCGTAGCGCGTGGTCATGCGCACGTCCTGCGGACACAGGGCCGTCGTGAACGGGTGCGCCGACACGTCCAGCCGACCGG
>CAZYGM010000135.1:0-9352 GCA_964647015.1 uncultured Planctomycetales bacterium
GGCGCGCCGTCAAAATCGAGCAGGCGCTCAACAACCTTGTCCGCCTCGGGCCGCTGCCCGGCGCCAACCAGCGCTTCGTAGAACTGGCCCGCCGCCTCCAGCATCGAGAACTTCATGTGCATCAGCCGCATCGGATCGCCCCGGAGCGCACTACTGGCAGCCGCCCATTGGTCAAACATGTCGGCCATCACCAGCTCCGCGTCCCCCATATCTGCGGCCACCTCCGCATAGCGCCTGGCCTCCACCAAGCGCTCCATGAGCATGCTTACGAGTGCGCGCCGTACCCGCTCATCAAGATCAACCCGCTGGCGCAACTCGTCATACAGCGCCACCGTCTGCTCCGGCGTCTGCAGGACCTGGTCCAGCGCGCCAACCTCGAACGCCTCGTCCAGACCGCCCGCACCTTCCAGCAACTTGCCGGCCGCACGCTCACGCCGCACCCGCAGGCCCTCCATCGCCGGCGGATAAGACTGCCCCAGCATGACAATCCGACCCAGCAACGGCCCCATGCGCACGCCGCGATACTCCGGCGCATACTCGGTCGCGTGGTCAAAAAGCCACATGAGCTGTTCCAGCGCCGCCTCGTTCTTGCCCGCCTCCAGCAACTCCTCAGCCAACTGATGCCGCAAACCTACGTCAGTCCCACCGCTGGCCGCCAATTGCTCCTGCAGGCGGTCGGCGGGCGCTATCCCCACCAGCGCGTCATTGGCCCGCGCCAGAAAATCCTTCGGCTCACGAAAACCGCGCACCAGCGCCTTAACACTCCCATCGGCGTTCAGGAACAGGATCGACGGGTACGAGCTGATGCCGTAACGCTTCGCCAACGCGACCTGGCGGTCACCGTCAACCTTGATCGCGATGACCTTCTCACGCATCCACTTGATCACGTCCTCGTCCGCGAACGTCACCTGGTCCAGCAACTTGCACGGCGTGCACCACGTCGCATAGAACTCAAGCATCACCGCCTTGCCTTCGCGCTCAGCCAGTGCGCACGCCTCCTCGAAACTCAAGGCGTGAAACCCCCGCTTCATGCCACTCGGACCCGCCCCCGCAGCCTCCTCGCCGCCCGTCGTCGCCGGAGCCGTCAACTCCGTCACGTCGCCAGCACCAACGCCGGCCGCTTCTCCCGCGTCGCCGGCCAGTGCCGCCGCCGGAGGCGCTGCCGGACCGGCGGCATCACTCGCCGGCCGATCGCACTGCGGCAAGCACGTCAGGCAGAGTATCAGCAGCAAACAAACTTGAATCGCTCGGAACATCCCGGGTCTCCGTCGCCCAAATCCTGGTTAATCGCGCGCCCGCCTCCCCTGCTCATTGGAGCCGAGAAACGCCCCGCGATCAACCCTCTTACCGCCGGCATCGCCCACTCTGCCTCCCCATCATCAGCCCCCACCATCATCTTCACGCACGCCCCGCCGCCCCGCCGCCCGGATATCGAGCGGCCCCACACACTCAAACGCCCCCCGCCCCAGCGCCGGCGCCGGTGTTATCGGGCCACTAACCTGGTATCCCACCGTACGCCATCCCGCCGCCAAACACAAAACCGCGGCCAGCACAAACACAATCGCGCCCGCATACGCCTGCCAGCGCGCAAGTTGCGGCCGCCAGCGCTCCAATGGCCCCAACAACAGACCGTCGATCCCCAGCGCCACGAACACGAAGAACACCGGCAGAATCGATACCGCCTGCCGCACATACCCATAGAACGCCAGCGTGACGAGCACCTTGTACGCCAGCACGACCATCCATACCTCATCCGTCCCGCGCCTGATCGCCACGAACAACCCCGCCCCTCCCGCCAACAACAACAGCGCCGACCACGCCCAACCCTCCCCCGGCCGCGCCGCCACCTGATCAACCGGCCGACGAATGCCCTCCACGCCCAGCGGCAGATTCCAGGGCGTAAAACCTTGCGTCAGTCCGCCGCCGAATATCCGCAGCTTCTTCCCAAAGAGCACCAGCGCCGCCCGCGGCTCCCCTACCAAGTACCCCAGCCCCACCGCGTAGCCCCGCTGATACAGCCGCAAGTGCCGCGGATCACTGAAGTTCAGGCTCACCGGCCGTTCCGGGTTCAACAGCGCCGTCGAAAACCCCCCCTCCGCCAGCGCGTTGTTCGCCAACGCAAAGCTCAGCGGCCCCTGGCTCGTCACAAACGTAACCGCCGACAGCGGCCTCGGCACATGCCCGACCTCTTCCGCAAACCACCGCGCCACGAAATCCAGCGTCACCTCCGCCTCGCCCCCTGCCACGCCCGCAGCCGTCAGCTCCTGCGCGCATTGCCCACGCGCAAACCCCGGCAGCGACCCCACATACGCCATCGCCTCATCCGTCCACGCCAGCCCCAGCGCCTCGAAGTCCAACGGCCCCGGCTCGGCGGCGTTCACCCGCTGAGTCGCCACATAGCTCCGAATGTTCCACGGTAGCGGCACCAGCAGGAAACCACCCACCAGAATCACCATCGCCCCCAACCGACCAACCCGCCGCCGCCAAACCGCAACCCCGACCGCTCCCCGCGACTCACCCCCCACCGCTTCCCCGTGCCAGCGCCACGCCAGGTACATCGCCAGCATCAGAAACAGCAGCGTGTGTTCCGCACGCAGCAGCACGGCCACCCCATGCAGAACTGCCAGGGCCCCCAGCAGCACCGCCCCCCGCCGCTTCGCCGCCCGCAGCGTCAGCAGCACGATCGCCAGCAACAGGAACGTGTACGGCGTCTCGTTGTTCAGCGACGTACTCTGCACGCTCAGCCCGAACGACGTGGCGCTCAGCAGCCCGACCAGCAGCGCCACCCGCGGCCCGCACGTCCGCCACGCCGCCAGCCACGCCAGCACGCACGCCAGCGAACCCACGCCCACGAACACCAGCTTGGGCCCCAGGAAGCCCGCCGAAACGTCCCCCCTCCAGATCCACGCCAGCAGATAGCCCATCCCCGGCGTATGGATCGGCAGGTCGTGCTCGAACGGGCGCCCCCGCTGCAACGACTCGGCGTAACGCGCCCACAGCGGCGCATCACCCTCGTAAACCACCGAATGCGGCCAATGCCGGTCGCCCGTCGGCAGCATGAACGCCAGCCGCGTTACGAGCGCCAACAGCAGCACCGCCCCGCCCACCACCAGCGAGTGCGTGAGCCAGCGCCTGCCAACGCCCGCCCGGCCAATTGCTCGGCCCGCCGGCTGCGCAGCGACCTTGGAACGTCTGCTCATACCCATCGGCCCATCATATCTCCATAGCACCCAACCTGCGCAGTACCAACACGTGCCGCCCAATACCCCCGCCCCCATCCCGCGCCGCCCCGCGCGCGCAAAAAAGTGGCTGCCGCGCTCTCGCTGGGCAGCCGGATGCTCCGTAGAGCAAGCCTGCGAGATCTTTCATCTTGTTGCGAAAAACCGCAGGCCGGGATCGGTTACACTATATACATAATCCCATTATCATGCTCAGTTGTCAAGTGCGGAAAAACGAACGGAGGGCATCCAAATGCCAGACCTGACACTCGGTTTGGACCTCGGCCCGGCGTCCATTGGCTGGAGCCTTATCGACGAGGCCGGACAACGCCTGCTGGCGACCGGGGTTCGCGTTTTCCCCGAAGGCGTCGACCGCGACACCAGCGGCGCGGAGATATCCAAGAGCGCACAGCGGCGCCTCGCCCGTGGCATGCGCCGCCAGATCGCGCGCCGGGCGGGCCGCAAACGCAAACTGCGCGACACATTGGTCTCAGCCGGCTTACTCCCACCCCTCGCGCTCCTTCCCAACGATGACCCCCAACGCGTCAAATGGGAGTCCGCCCAGTTCAACGCTGAAGACCCCTATTCACTACGCACCCGCGCTCTTTCACACAAGCTTGAACCCCACGAAATCGGCCGCGCCCTCGTCCACCTCAACCAACGCCGCGGCTTCAGGTCAAACCGCAAGGCCGACCGCGCCAAGAAGAAAGAGAATTCCGAGATCCTCGCCGAAATCAGCGATCTCGCCGCCCAGATCGGCGACCGCACGCTCGCCCAGGAACTCGTCCGCCGCCGTGGCTCTGACCCCGCCAAGTTCCACCTCACACGCATTCGCGGCCTGCACACCCACCGCGACATGTACGAGAACGAGTTCGCCGCCATCTGGCAGGCCCAGCAGAGCCACCACCCGACCCTCCTCACGGACGCCCTGCGCGAAACGCTTCACGACATCATCTTCTTCCAGCGTCGTATGCGCCCCCCTTCTGCTGGCCTTGTCGGCCGCTGCGAGCTTGAGCCCCGCCTACCGCGCTGCCCGCGTGGTGACCGCCGCGCCCAGCGCTTCCGCCTCCACCAGGAGCTCAACAACCTGCGCGTTCTCGACACATCCGCCCGCACCGAGCGTCCCTTATCCTCCGAAGAGCGCCAGAAGCTCCTCCAATACCTCTCCAAAGCCCGCGACCGCACCTTCGACCAGATCCGCAAACACCTCTTCGACCAGCATGAGAACATCCACTTCAATCTCGAAGCCGGCGCCCGCACCAAGCTCGCCGGCTTGCCTACGGATGCCCTCCTCGCCAAGAAGACCCTCCTCGGCCCCGCTTGGCACAAGCTGTCTGAAGACCTCAAGGACCGCATCGTCGCCGCCATCATCGACGACCAGGAAGACCGCCTCCACCACTTCCTCGCCGAGGCCGGCTTCGAACCCACCCTCGCGTCTACCCTGCTCGACAGCGTCGACCTCGAGGACGGCTACGTCAGCTACAGCCTCTTCGCCATCAAGAAGCTCCTCCCCCACATCGAGCGCGGCCTCCCCCTCACCAGCCGCGACAAGAGCAAACCCTGCGCTCTACGCGAAGCCGGCTACCTCATGCCTTGGGAGCACGCGGCCGAAACCCACCCCTATCTCCCTGCGCCCCCTAACGTCACCAACCCCCTCGTGCGCCAGGCTCTCTTCGAAGTCCGCAAAGTCGTCAACGCCATCCTCCGCGAGCTCGTTTACCGCCCCGGTCATCGCCTCGCCAACATACGCATCGAGCTCGCCCGTGAGGCCCGCGGAACCGCCGAGCAGCGCCGCAAACGCTCCCTCGACATGCGCCAGCGCGAACGTGACCGCACCGCCGCCGCCGACGCCATTCGCGACGCCGGCATCAAACCCACCCGCGACGCCATCGACCGCTATCTCCTCTGGCAGGAGCAGGGCCAGGTCTGCGTCTACAGCGGCCGTCCCATCAGCTTCGCCCAGCTTCTCGGCGGCGAGATCGACATTGACCACATCCTCCCGCGCGGCCGCAGCCTCGATAATTCCCTCATGAACAAGGTCGTCGCCTTCCGCACCGAGAACGCCGACAAACGCGACCGCACCCCCTTCGAATGGCTCGCCCACTCAAACCCCGCCAAGTACGAGCAGATCCTCCAGCGCGCTCGCTGGCTGCCCTACCCCAAGCTCCGCCGCTTCTACCAGGAGTCCGTCGAACTTGACGATTTCTTCGCCCGCCAGCTCGTCGACACGACCTACATCACCACCCAGGTTCACGACTACGTTCGCTGTCTCGGCGCCGACGTCCTCTGCATCCGTGGCCAGCACACCGCCGAGCTACGCCATCACTGGGGCCTCAACACCGTCCTACGTCAGGACGATGCCGACCTCAAAAACCGCGACGACCACCGCCACCACGCCGTCGATGCCATCGTCATCGCTCTCACCGACCGCTCCCGCCTCCAACAGCTTGCCCGCATCCATCGCGAAGGCGGCACGCAAACCACCGGCGAAATCCTCCCCGACCCCTGGGAAAACTTCCGCGCCCATGTCGAGGACGCCGTCAATTCCATCAACGTCTCACATCGCGCAAGACGCAAGGTTTCCGGCTGCCTGCACGAAGACACAATATACGGCTCAACGGCCAGTCCTAGCGAATTCGCGTTTCGCAAGAAACTGACTGACATCAAACTGGCCATGGTCGGGTCGATTCGAGACCGCAGCATTCGCGCGATGGTACTTGAACGTCTGCACCAACACGGTATCGACCCTGCTACAGCACAGTCAATTCCAGCGGACGTCTGGAAGGAACCATTACTCATGCCCTCTGGCATCCCTATCAAGAAGGTCCGGCTCACCAAGTGCGATCGCACGATTCAGCCGATCCGCGGTGGCTCCGCATTCGTCAAGTCAGGTAGCATTCACCACCTGGCCATCTTCGAGATTCCCACTTCCGCGGGCAAAGCCAAACGCGACGCAGTGTTCGTATCCCGGTTAGAGGCCAACCAGCGGATCCGCGACCACGCCCCTCTCCACTGCCGACGACATCCAAATCATCCTCACGCGCGCTTCGTCATGTCCCTCAGTTCCGGCGACTTGCTCCTCGTGGAACGCGACGGGCGCCAAGTCGTCATGAAGCTAAAGACGGCCATTTCGACTGAGGCGAAACTCATCTTGGTCGACGCTAGAGATGCCCGCCAGGACAAGATGATCTCCAAGACGAAGGTAACCCCCAACACGCTTTTCACCAAGCTCGCGGCCCGCAAGGTCACCGTCGACCCCCTCGGCCGAATTCGCTGGGCGAACGACTGAATACCCCGCCTGATCTCGCCGATGGGCTTCTAACGGGGCCCGTCGGCGATGATCAAACGCACCATCGAAATCTCCCAGCAGCCCTTCCACCTCACCGTCCGCAACGACCAGCTCCTCCTCCTCCCCAAGGACGGCGACCGCCAGGCCCCGCCCCTCGCCACCATCCCCTGCGAAGATATCGGCGTCCTCCTCGTCGAGCACACCGGCACCACCTTCTCACACGCCGCCCTCGAGCGACTCCTCCACCACGGCGCCGCCCTCCTCATCTGCGGCCGTGACCACCTCCCCGCCGGCCTGCTCCTCCCCCTCGGCGACCATACCCAGATCGTCCCGCGCATTGCCCAGCAGATCACCGTCAAGAAGCCCATCCGCAAACAGCTCTGGCGCCAAATCGTCCAGGCCAAGGTCCGCGCCCAGGCCGATAACCTCGCCCCCGGCTCTACCGTCCGCTCCCGCCTCCTCGCCCTCGCCCGTGCCGTCCGCTCCGGCGACCCCACCAACATCGAAGCCCAGGCCGCCCGCGCCTACTGGCAGGTCTGGCTCAGCGACCGCGAGGCTCTCTCCAACCCCTCGACTCAGGAATCCACCCGCACCTTCCGCCGCGATCCCGCCGGACCACCCCCCAACAACCTCCTCAACTACGGCTACGCCATCATGCGTGCGGCCGTCGCTCGCGCCATCGTCGCCGCCGGCCTGACCCCCGCCCTGGGAATCCAGCATCATCACCGTTCCAACGCCTTCTGCCTCGCCGACGACCTTGTTGAGCCTCTCCGACCCATCGTCGACGACCACGTCCGCGAGCTCTGGCACAGTGACCGAACCGACCTGACCCCGCCTGTCAAGGCCGCTTTGCTGGAGCTCCTCACGCTGACCGTTCGCACGGGCGACGCCACCGGCCCGCTTATGGTCGCCCTGCACCGCTACGTCGCCTCACTCGTGCGCTGCTACGAAGGTTCCGATAAGCGCTTGGCTATCCCGGTCGTCTGCCCACCGGCCGGGGACACCTGAGCTATGCGCCGCGCCGCCGAGTTGTACTCGCCCTAACCCCTGCGGACCTTTCATCCGTGCTGATCAACGGGTATCGTTGCATGTGGATCCTGGCGATGTTTGACCTTCCGGTCGACACCAAGAAGGCCCGCCGTGCCTACACTCAGTTCCGCAAATCCCTCCTCAAGGACGGCTTCACCCAGATGCAGTACTCTGTCTACGTTCGGCACTGCGCCAGCGAGGAGAACGCCGACGTTCACGTTGGACGCGTCGAGGCGGCTTTGCCCGCCGACGGCGAGGTTCGCCTCCTCTCAATTACCGATAAGCAGTTCGAGCGCATGCGCGTTTTCTGGGGAAAAGTGCGGAAGTCAGCCGAAACTCCCCCGTGCCAGTTGGAACTTTTCTAGCCCGCTGCGGGCGCAAGTCCTGCGCCCGCAGCGGATTGCCCACGGTCTAGTGTAACCGATCCCAGCCCGCGAGCAATCCGCAACCTGCTGGCTGAGCTGCCCGCACCTATTGGAGTGTAACCGATCCCAGCCCGCGAGCAATCCGCAACCGGCGCCACACACTGGCCGCGGAAGTGGGCAGTGTAACCGATCCCAGCCCGCGAGCAATCCGCAACAAGCAGCGAGTCGGGTGTCACCATGCCACTAGTGTAACCGATCCCAGCCCGCGAGCAATCCGCAACCATTACGTCCTCGGGGGAGATCCGCTCGCGAGTGTAACCGATCCCAGCCCGCGAGCAATCCGCAACTGAGGTTGCCGATGCAACAACCGGCGTGATAGTGTAACCGATCCCAGCCCGCGAGCAATCCGCAACCGGGTGGTGTTGCGGGGGAAGCGCTGCGGTAGTGTAACCGATCCCAGCCCGCGAGCAATCCGCAACGTGTTAGTGCGCGGGACCTCTACGAGCGGGAGTGTAACCGATCCCAGCCCGCGAGCAATCCGCAACCAGATAGCTCGTGTTATCAAGGCACAGTCGAGTGTAACCGATCCCAGCCCGCGAGCAATCCGCAACGTGTCGGTGCCGACTAGCATGTTGCACCAGAGTGTAACCGATCCCAGCCCGCGAGCAATCCGCAACTGAGTCGGGTCTGACTGACGATCAGATACGAGTGTAACCGATCCCAGCCCGCGAGCAATCCGCAACTAGTCACGCCCGCTGACCGACCCCGATTCGAGTGTAACCGATCCCAGCCCGCGAGCAATCCGCAACGGCCGGGCGGGCGACACGGCGCGCGTGATCAGTGTAACCGATCCCAGCCCGCGAGCAATCCGCAACCATGGGCTTGCACAAGTCGCAATTGGCGGCAGTGTAACCGATCCCAGCCCGCGAGCAATCCGCAACTGGGCTCGCTGTCGTTGATGCGGTCACGCCAGTGTAACCGATCCCAGCCCGCGAGCAATCCGCAACGGCGGGCCCCGACGATCCGCACGCGCATGAAGTGTAACCGATCCCAGCCCGCGAGCAATCCGCAACGCTCACGGCCGGGGTGTCGCAAGCGCGCGGAGTGTAACCGATCCCAGCCCGCGAGCAATCCGCAACCAAGAGTAACGACGATACCCCGGAGCGAACAGTGTAACCGATCCCAGCCCGCGAGCAATCCGCAACTTGCGTCGCTGGAGGAGGATCTCGGCCGCCAGTGTAACCGATCCCAGCCCGCGAGCAATCCGCAACCATGCCGGGCTGGTAGAGCAGCTTGTGCTTAGTGTAACCGATCCCAGCCCGCGAGCAATCCGCAACAAGAGTGGTATGCGATACGCCGCCGATCCAAGTGTAACCGATCCCAGCCCGCGAGCAATCCGGGCGGGGGGGGGGGGGGGGGGGGGGGGGGGGGGGGGGGGGGGGGGGGGGGGG
>CAZYGM010000136.1:0-9324 GCA_964647015.1 uncultured Planctomycetales bacterium
TCAGCGCAGCACCGGAGCGGATCTTTGACAACCAAATACAGAGGCCCCGGGCAGCATGGCCTGCGTCCGCGGCGTCGCGGTGCCGTCGCTGGCGGATTGGGGCCTTGGGCACGGCCGGCCTGTTTGCGGCGCGCGTGGCGGGCAGGGCCAGGGCGAGGTGAAGCGGGGTGCGCAGCATGGCCGGGGTGTGAAACTCGCGCTGCACCCGGCCATGCGATTCGCACAGCGTTCTGTATCTCCAGGGCCCCCGGCGTGGCCGGCGCGTCGGACCGGGCACATACAAAATGGCCGGCGGTCCGAGGATCGCCGGCCGGCGTTAGAAGCGCCCATGGATGGTTGAATCAGGGTCGCAAGGCGTTGTGGGTCGCCGGGGCCTCCCGCCGGAGGCCCGGGTGGCTTGAGGTTCGGCTACTGGCCATTGCCCTGGTCGGTGTCCAACATCTTCCGCAGTTGACCGTTCTCGCGGCGCGTGGCCTCCAAGTCGAAGAGCAGGTACTTGATGCCGACGCGCAGGAAGTCGATGCTCTCCTGCAGGCTCCGCACGCTCTTCTTGATCTGCTCGTGCCGTTGCTGGGTCTCCGCAGCCAGCTCACGCAACCTTTCGCGCTCGCCTTCCGGCAACGTCTCGATCTGGGCGACCAGCTCCGCCAGCTTCTTCTGGAACGTCGCTTCGTCCATGCTTCCTTCCTCCTGGAGGACTCTCATCAACCGGCGGTTGCCCGGGACGGCCGTGCTCAACGGGTCGCGGTCGTCCGGACGAACCATCCCATTCTAGGCCCGCGTCCGTCACGCCCGTCACGCGCCGACTCAAGCCCACCCCCCGCGTCGGTCCCCAGGCGCACTGTGCGCGTGTCAGGGCGGCTTTTATCAGCCTCCCGCCCGCGAGCAGCGCCGAAAATCCGCGCCGCCGCCGCGTGCAACCGATATACGTTGCCGCGGGGCAGCAGTGCGTCGAGCAGATTCCGCCCGGTCAAGCCCCTTGAGCGCGCGTGCCGCTTGCATTACATGACTGCTTTGGCCCGACGAGGTACCGTTCATGGAACTGCCCCAGACCCAGTTCGACGTCCTCCAATCTCTCGGCACAGCCGCCGAACCGCTGCCGATAACCAGGCTGGTCAGCGCACTGGCCGTTGATCAGGCGCAGGTGATGGCCGCCTGCACCCTCCTCCAGGATAGTGGCTATGTGCGCGTGGCCGAGCAACCCTATGAGGAGTATCGACTTGGGCCGGCGGGCGAGCCGTTCGTGAAGGCGCCATTACCGGAACGGGTGGTGGTTGGGGTTCTGGCGGCGTGCGGTGGGCGTTGTCCGATAACCGCGGTGCCGGAGCACTGCGAACTGGACGCCGGCCAGGTAGGCGGGGCGTTGCGCTGGCTGAACCAGCGGAACTGGGCACGTAAGGAGGGGCCGGACCTGGTGCTGGGCGAGGGCGGGCGGGCCGCGTCCGATAAGCCGCAGCCGGACGAATTGCTCATCAAGGCGCTGGCGGGCGGGCGTGTGGCCAGTTGTGCCGAGCTGGAGGCGGAGGGCTTGCCGGTCAAGGACGCCATGGCCCTGCTGTCGAAGCGGAAGGGCTTCGTGACCGTGAAGGAGCGGACGGCGCGAACCGTGGAGTTGACGGACGCGGGGCGGCAATTACTGGCGGCCGGCGTGCGGGGGCGCCGGCAGGTGACGCAGCTTACGCCCGAGTTGCTGGCTGACGGCGGGTGGCGCGACGTTGACTTGCAGCCCTACGACGTCACGCTGGCGGCCAAGCGGCTACACCCCGGCAAGGAACACGCGTTCCAGCGCACGCTCGACCGCGTGCGGCGGGTGTTCCTGGAGATGGGCTTCGAGGAGATCGTCAGCCCCTGGGTGGAGTCGAGCTTCTGGGATTTCGACGCGCTGTTTCAGCCGCAGGACCACCCGGCTCGCGACATGCAGGATACGTTCTATGTGGCCCGGCCGGACCGCACGAAGCTGCCGGACGACGCGCTCGTGGCACGCATCCAGGCCACGCACGAGAACGGCGGCGACACGGGCTCAACCGGCTGGCAATATCGCTGGAACCGCGAGTTGGCCGGCAAGCCGGTTCTGCGTACGCATACGACGGCGGCGACGATCCGCGCGTTGGCGCGGCACGCTCAGGGCCGGCCCGGGAAGTACTTCATCATCGGGCCGGTGTTCCGCCGGGAGACGGTTGACTACAAGCATCTGCCGGTGTTCCACCAGGTTGACGGGATCGTGGTGGATCCACATGCGAGCCTGGCGACGCTGATCGGCACGCTGACCGCGTTTTACCAGAAGATGGGCTTCCCCAAGGTCAAGGTTACGCCGAGCTTCTTCCCGTATACCGAGCCGTCGGCCGAAGTGAACCTCTACATGGAAAGCCGCGGCGAGTGGGTGGAGATGGGTGGCTCCGGGCTGTTCCGGCCGGAGGTCACGCTGCCGCTGGGGATCAAGGACCGCGTGCTGGCGTGGGGGCTGGGGCTGGAGCGGCTGGCGATGATGATCCACAACCTGAAGTCGATCGGGGACCTGTATTTTGCCACGATGCCGTGGCTGCGTGAGGAGCCGCTGTGCCGATCATAGACATGCCTGTGGATACGCTGCTGGCCCGTGTGTGCGCGGGCGGCGGGGCCGCCGAGCTTACGGCCGAGGATCTGGTCGAGCTCCTGCCGCGGCTCGGCTGCGAGGTGGATGAGGTCGCCCAGACGCAGCAATACCTGTGCGGCGTGTGCGGCAAGATCTACGATCGCACCGCCGCCCAGGGGGCGCCACTGAGCTGCTCCAACTGCGGGACGGATTTCCGGGCGGCACCCGAAAGCCTGGAAGACCTGGGTCCCAACACCGTCCTGCGGCTGGACATGCTCGCCGTGCGGCCGGACATCTTCGATCCCGGCGGCATGGCCCGCTACATTCGCGGCTTCCTGGGAATCGAGACCGGTCTGCCGCAGTACACCCTGTCTGCCGCGCGGCTCAGGGTCCAGGTTGACGCGGATCTGTCAAACGAGGACAGCCGGCGGCCGTACATCGCCTGTGCGGTCGTGCGCAACGTGCGGCTTGACCACGCTTCGATCAAGCTGGTCATGAACCTGCAGGAGGACTTGCACTGGGCGCTGGGGCGCGACCGCAAGCTGGCGTCCATCGGGGTGTACGACCTGGATACGCTGGAGGGGGAGACGTTTCACTACGACGCGGTCGATCCGGACGGGCTGCGTTTCGTGCCGCTGGGCTTTTCGCCGGGCGAGCCGGACAGCGAGCTGACGCCGCGCGAGATCCTGGCGCGGCACAAGACCGGGCAGGCCTACGCGCACCTGCTGCAACCGTTCCGCAAGTACCCCCTGCTGCGGGACGGTGCGGGCACGGTGCTGTCCATGCCGCCGATCATCAACAGCGAGGCGACGCGCGTCACGCTGCAGACGCGCAGCTTCTTCATTGACGTAACCGGCCTTTCACAGCGCGCTGTTGACCGCGCTCTCAACATCATCGTGACGAGCTTCAAGGAGAGCATGCCGCAGATCGACGTGGAGTGCGTCATCATCGAGGGCCCGGACGAGGTGCGCATTACGCCCGACCTGACGCCGACCGCGATGACGCTGGACGTGCCGACTGCCGCCGCCACGCTGGGCGTCGAGCTGAACACGGGCGAGTTCGCCGAGTTGCTCGAAGCGATGGGGCACGGCGTGGAGGAAGGCGGGCAGGCCGACCGGCTCACCGTGCTCGTGCCGGCGTATCGGCATGACGTCATGCATCCAGTGGACCTGATCGAGGATGCGGCGATCGCGCACGGCTACGACAATCTCAATCCGGAACTGGTGCCGACCTTTACGCTGGGCCGGCCGCGCCTGATCGAAGAGCAGGCCGCCACGGCGCGCCGCATCATGACCGGCCTGGGCTTCCACCAGGTCATGACGCTCGTACTGACCAGCGAGGAAGCGGCCTTTCGCAAGTGGCGGACGGAGCCGGGCGACAACATCGTGCGGATCGAGAACCCGATCAGCACGGAGCAGACCATCTGTCGTCCCGCGATCCTACCGGGCCTGCTGGAGACGCTGGCGATCAACAAGCAGTACGATTTGCCACAGTACCTCTTCGAGGTGGGCGACTGCTGCCTGCTGGATGGAGCGGCCGAAACCGGCGCCCGGGAGGAGCGCTTCCTGGCGGCGGCGATGATCGGCAGCCACGTGGGATACGCCGACATCCGGGCGGTCGCGGACGCCTTCGTGCACGAAATGGGGCGGGAGTGCCGCGTGAAACCAATCGAGCACCCCAGCTACATCCCAGGGCGCGCCGCGGGGCTGTATGACGCCGCGGATCGGCAAATCGGCCTCATGGGCGAGGTGCACCCGGAGGTACTGGAGAATTACGGGTTGAGACACCCGGTTTCGGTGCTGGAGTTGAGCCTGGAGCGCCTACTGGCGGATTAGCGGCGGGCTCAACTGGCCGCGCGGCAGCAACGCCGCGCGTCACAGCCCGGACGGAACAGATCAGTCAGCAGTCCCTCTACCGCCGCCGTCAGCTTCTCTTCCGCCTGCTCGTCCAGGTACGTTCCGGCGTCAATTGCGGCGCGCACTTCGCGGATGCGCCGCGCGCTCAATTCCCGGCTGACAGTCTGCCAAGCGTCCGCCGGGTTGCCTGAAACCTGACTCATGTGCCTTACGTGACTCATGTCGTCACCCTGCCCTTAAAAAGGGCGCTCGAAACCCTCGCTTGAACCGGACCTCCTGAGGTCCGTAACCCATGCCGGGCTCTGCGCCGCCGTCGGACCGCGGCAGTCGCCGCGGGTAATTACAGTCGCTCGCCCGACACAAGGGCTATCGTCAGTGCGCCTGATGTAACTTGGGGGCATCCGCGCCGGAAAAGCTGACTGACAAACTGCTTATGCCTCCCTGCCTATCAACTTCAACAGCCAGCGGGCGGATAATGTTAAGATAGATAAAATTCGAACTACAACGGGCCGATTTGCGGCTTGCTTTTTCTTACACGGTTTACGCACAGTTAGGCGCACTTATTGCGCCTAAGGTCTTATAACCACCAGCCAACCGGCAGAACACCCCCCTCCAAGGCGTACTGAAGCGCGGCTCGTCTTGAGTTACGGCGGACCCGACGATCACCGCCGACTGAATCCACTTAGCCCGTTTACGGGCCAGCCTGTCCGCTGGCGCGAATGGCAGCGGCTTGAAACCGTCGCGCAACCGGGCCCTGCTTCGCACCGCCGACGAATCCGCTATATTGGCGGCGACATGGCCGAATTCTGGGAACTGGTCAAGACCTATCAGGGCTATGGCATCGCCGCATTCGTCATGGCGGTCTTCGCGACGCCGCTGGCGATGCGCGCGGCCCAGCGCTTCGGGGTGATGGACTACCCGGACACGTTCCTGAAGCCGCACGCCAAGCCGACGCCCTACCTGGGCGGCACGGCCATCTGCCTGGCCTGGGCGGCCGCCATGCTCGGCACGCTGTGGTACCACACGGTTGAATGGCAACTGGCACTCCCGGTGCTGCTGGGGGGCGTGGCCATCTCTATTCTCGGCCTGGTGGATGATGTGCGCGGGGTTTCGCCGAAGATGCGGTTGGCAGTCGGCGCGGCCATCATCGCCGGAGTGCTGCTGACGACGGGTGCGGGCTTTCGACTGGTGGCGTCCTTCTTCGACCCGCTGGGCGTGCACTTCCCCGATTTCGTGGCGGTTCCGGTTTCGGTGCTGATCAGCTTGGTGGTAGTTCTGGGCGCGTGCAACTCGGCAAACCTGATCGACGGCCTGGACGGCCTGTGCTCCGGCGTCACGGCAATAATCTCGCTGGGCTTCTTCCTGTTGGCGTCGCACCTGGCGTTGTGGGGCTATAGCCCGGAAGGTGATCCGCTGCGACTGGTGCTGGCCATCGCGATGTTCGGCGCCGCGATGGGATTCCTGCCGTGGAACTTCAACCCGGCTCGTATCTTCATGGGCGATGCCGGCAGCGTGCTGCTCGGCTTCAATTGCGGCATGTTGATCGTGCTGTTCGCCGAGCGCGGCATCTTCCGCTGGGTCATAGGGGCGCTGATGATCTTCGCGCTGCCGGTCTTCGACACGGCGCTGGCGATGTTCCGCCGCTGGCGCAGCGGCCGCTCAATCTTCGAGGGCGACCGCAGCCATTTCTACGACCAACTCGTGCAGCGCGGCTGTTCGGTGCGGCAGACCGTGCTGATCTCGTACGGGCTGACGGTGATCTACGGTGGCGTGGGCTTGCTGATGATGTGGGTGGACGAGAAGGGCCCGGTGATCCGCACGCGCCATGCCGTCCCGCTTTACGGCTTGATCGTACTGCTGACGGCGGCCGCCGCGCATTTCGCCGGTCTCACCCGTCCTGAGCAGCGGCCAGGCGAACAGGCGGCACCGGCGCCACGCGCCACGCCGCCCAGCCCGTCCTGATGATGAGCGCTGGCGCTTGCGGATGCGCACGGCCCTGGACTACGATGCCCATATGAACGAAGCCATCCAAGGGGAGCTGATTGACGGCATCGGCGTGGTGCGCATCAACCGCCCGGAAGTGTTGAACGTCATCAATCTGGCGACGCTCGACCAACTGGTCAGCGCGTTGGAGCGGCATGACGCCGAGCCGGCCGTCCGTTGCCTGCTCCTGACCGGCGGCGAGCGGGCCTTCGGCTCCGGGGCGGATATTGCCGAACTCGCCGCGACCTCGATGGTCGATACATATCAGCGTGACAGCGGCGCGGCCTGGGAACGGCTGCGCCGCGTGCGCAAGCCCATCATCGTGGCCGTAAGCGGTTACGCGATCGGCCCGGCCTGCGAGTTGTTGCTGGCCGGCGACATCGTGGTCGCGTCGGAGTCGACGCGCATCAGCTTCCCGGAAGTGAGCATGGGCGCTTTGCCCGGGGGCGGCGGCACGCAGCGGCTGGCGCGGGCCGTGGGCAAGGCGTGCGTCATGGACCTGCTGCTGACGGGGCGTGCCATCACGGCCCGCGAAGCGCTGGCCATGGGCCTGGTCAGCCGCGTGGTCCCGCGCGAGCACTACTACGAAGAGGCCCTGAACATCTGCCGCGAGTTGTGCAAGCGGCCGCCGCTGGCACTGCAAGTGGCCAAGCAGGCCGTCCTGACGGCTTACGAGACGACGCTCACTGCGGGCCTGAGCCACGAGCGCAGCCTGCACTACCTGCTCTTCGGCACCGCCGACCAGCGTGAAGGCCTGCGCGCCTTTCTCGAACAGCGGGCCGCCGTCTTCGTGGGACGCTGAGGTACGTTGCCATGCCGCCATTCGCCGCGATTCAAACGTCCGTCGAAGCCGGGGTGCTGACAATCACGCTGAACCGGCCGGATGTCTACAACGCCGTGAACGAGGACGTCTGCGTCGAGTTGGGCACGGCCCTGCGCATGGCGCAGCGCGAGGATGCGATTCGCTGCATCGTCCTGACGGGCGCGGGCCGGGCTTTCTGCACCGGTCAGGACCTCAAGGAGCTGGCGCGCCTGGAGCGCGAGCCGGCCGGCGGCACGTTCGACTTCGCCGCTTTCCTACGGCAGCGCTACAACCCGCTGATCGTCCGGCTGCGGACGATGGAGAAACCGGTCGTGGCCGCGCTCAACGGCGTGGCCGCCGGCAGCGGTGTGTCCCTGGCGTTGGCGGCCGATCTGCGCATCGCCGCCCGCAGCGCGGCGTTGCTGATGGCGTTCGGCCAACTGGGTCTCGTACCGGACTGCGCCGCCACGCTCACGCTGGTAGAGCAGCTTGGATATGCGCGGGCCGCGGAGATGTGCTTTCTGGGCGAGCCCGTGACAGCGGAGCAGGCCTTGCAGTGGGGGCTGGTTAACCGCGTCGTGGATGACGGCGACCTGCCGCGCGCGACGCAGGAGCTTGCGGGCCGACTGGCGGCGTTGCCGACCCGTGCGCTCGGCCTGACCAAGCGGGCCTTCAACCACGCCCAGAACGCCACGCTCGACGAACAAATGGAGTACGAAGCCCTGTTGCAGGCAACCGCCGCCCGCACCGCCGACCATCGCGAGGGCCTGGAGGCCTTCCTGGCCAAGCGTCCGCCACGCTTCACCGGAAGCTGACGAACTTTCACCGGTGCCACGTGCGGCGCCGACCGCCCAACCCATATGTGGTCAGCACAAACGCTGCAACTGATTGCCGCCGCCTGTGAGGAGGACCTGGGCCAGTTCGGCGACATCACGTCCGCCCTGCTGCCGGCCACAGAAGAAGCCGCGTTCGGCCGCGTGGTCCTGCGTGAGGCGGGCGTCGTCTGCGGGCTGGCGCTCGGCCCGGCCATATGCGACGCTTTTGCCCGACGTTTGGGCATTACGTGCGAGTTCGCCGCCGCGCTGGGGCCGCAGCGCTTGTGGGCGGATGGTGACGAGGTCGCTGCGGGGACCTGTGTGGCCACGCTCGGCGGCCCGCGCGCGACCGTGCTGACGATCGAGCGCACGCTGCTGAACTTCCTGAGCCGGCTGGCCGGGGTGGCGACGCTGACGAGCCGGTTCGTGGCCGCCGCCCGCCAAGTTAATCCGCAGGTGCAGATTCTGGATACGCGCAAGACGCTGCCCGGCTGGCGTGAGTTGGACAAGTATGCGGTCCGCACCGGCGGGGGGCAGAATCACCGGCGCGGGCTGTACGACGCCGTATTGATCAAGGACAACCACCTGGCCGGCGTACCCGTTGCCGAGTTGGCCGAGTGGCTGGCCGCACAGTTGGCACAACTCCAGGACCGCTCCTGTTTTCCGCGCCCACCCGCCTTCGTCGAGGTCGAGGTCGACACGCTGGAGCAGTTTGCCGCCGTGTGCCGCGTGACCGGCATCGATGTCGTACTGCTGGACAACTTCTCGACCGCCGAGCTACGTGAAGCCGTCGCACAGCGCGAGGCAGCCGGTCTGCGCGGCCGGCTGGCGCTGGAGGCCAGCGGGGGCGTGCGGCTGGAGACGGTCGCAGAGATTGCGGCCACCGGCGTCGATCGCATTTCGAGTGGCGCGCTGACGCAGGCGGCGACCGGTCTGGACGTGGCCCTCGAGTTGAGCGCAACGCCCTGACCGCGCGCCGCCCGGCCGCGCCTACGCCGGCGCCCGGCCGTCAGCCCCCCTACTCGTCAATCGGTTTCTCGGCTTCGAGCTGTTCGGCCAGAGTGCGCTTGGGGACCGGCCCGCGCCGGCTGCGGCGCGTGAATTTCTGCATGAACAGCGAATTCGGCACGGTGATGTGCTCGCCGTTCTCGGACCTCAGCAGCGTGTAAAGGAAGTTTATGTCGATCACCTGGCCGCTGATGCCGTCCGGCTGAATCGAGACGCGTTCGCCCACATTGAAGGGCCGCCACGCCAGAATCATGAGCGTCGCCAGCACGTTGCTGAGCAGGCTCCAGA